>CAMLOU010000189.1 GCA_946481735.1 uncultured Cellvibrio sp. | reverse complement strand
TGGAGGGGGCTTCGCTACTGGATGCAACGCTGCTGGATGAAGGCGTGCTGGATGAGCTGTTTGAATCGCTGTCGTTATCGCTTCCGCCGCAGCCGGTCAACAAGGCGGCGATTAACAAGGTAAGGGATATTTGCTTGATCATGTGGTGTTCCTCTTATATTTATCTTTGAAACCGCTTTTTTATTAAAACGTTATTGCTGTGTTTCAACTACCCGATCAATTGCGCTGTCTTTATTATTCAGTTCAATCGCGGGTGGAAGATTGACTGCGTTTTATGACACATTTTCTGCACGAACTTGGAATAAACATTCGTGCCGGCTTGATCATCAATAAATTTATTTTTACAAATAAACGCATATATTGAGATCAAGTACTGCGGGCATGTATACCAGTTTGAATGACCTGGAATACATGTGTACAAGCAAACATAGCACACAGATATTCATAAAGACCATAAGGCAAAAAGATATTTTTCGCGCCGGGCGTTTTTTGCTGCGTTCTGTATGGATGGCGCCGAATTTTATGAAGAAGAATTATTAAAAGCGGGAAGCTGAGGTGAATACGCCCGTGGGGCGAGCGTATTCCGGCAGTCGGTGTTGGCTTTTGGTTACCACTGCATGAGCTGTTTTAATGGCAGTGCCAGGTCTTTTGCCATAGCCGCGTGCTGTTCTTTGGTCGGGTGTGCATCGCAGCTATCGCCCGGATAATGATTGGATGAGAGCAGGTGGACCTGTGGATTGACGATGCGCCGCTGTACTTCCAGCAGATACTCAGTCAAGGCGGCCTTCTTTTCGTCCTTTAATATGGCGCCCTCCGTCAAGACGACGTGCGCCTGTGGGTGCAGTTCAAGCAAGCGTTCGATGAGTCTGACATAGGTCGTGACATACGGCTCCCGCTCCGGAATGCCCTGGCTGAAGTCGTTGGTGCCGATGGCGCTGAGGATAAGGTCGGGCGTGTAACGCCGGTGATCCCAGGTCACGGGGGATGTTTGATCGGCGATTGTCAGTTCAACGTAATCCGGCAGATTCAACTCATCTGTCCGGCCATTCCAACTGCGCACCAACCCGCGCCCGCCGTAACAGACCAGATGGACCTGGGCGTCCAGTGCGGCGGCGGTGAGCATGCCGTAGGACAGGCGCGGGTTCCACCAGCGGGTGTCTTTCTTGCAATCTGCCGTGCGTTCAATCGCTTCGCCGCAAGTGACGGAATCACCCAGGATCAGCATCCGCCGGTGGGGCAGTGGCGGTGGGTCGAGCAAATCCCCGTCGGCAATCTCAATATGTTCAAGGGTGACTGTGCCATGCCAGGTTTCTCCGCGGTGGATGATGGTTACCTGGTGCGGCGATGCGATTGATTGCGCTTCAATTAAAAGTGGAATGCGTTGGCTCCGCTGCGCCAGCTGGATAACACGGGGTGCATTGTCATCAACGATAATCTCCAGATGACTTTGTTCACTCGTGCTGTGAGCTTGCAGCCAAAGCATCTTGCCATTGGCTCGAAAGTGTGTGGTCACACCGGGGTAAGAGAAACGTATGCCGCCATCAGTGAGGAGTTCAGTTCGCCCCATGGTTTGTATGCGGGCATCGGTCATTGCAATGCGGGAGATAACAGTATCGTTCATAAATTTCTCAACGCTATGGGGTGATGCGGCGCAGCCGAGGCACAACAGGATCATCCCCGGCAACCCCCATTTTTTTAACCAGCTGATCTTCATAAAAGGGCTCATAGGTGAGGTTATTAAGGACGGTCTTCTTCTAGCCACTCGCGCAGTGTTGGCATCATCGCCTCTGCCCAGATTTGGTAACCCGGTTCGGCGGGATGCAAAAAATCCGGCATGATATCGGGTGAAATCGAGCCGTCGTCCTGCAGCATCAAATGACCGTAATCGCGGAAGAAAACCTGCTTGCCATCGTCAAGGGTTTTGATCAGCTTGTTGGCTTCGATGATCGATGCGCGCATCGGGCTTTGTGCGGTTTCCTGATAAGGAAAGATGCCGTTCACTAAAATTTTTGCCTTGGGAAATGCTTCGCGCAGTGTGTCAACAACGGCTTTAACCCCTTGGAAAACCTCGTCCGGCCCTTCATTGTTTAATCCGAAATTATTGATGCCGACCATCAGCACCACGACCTTCGGATTCAACTTGTCAATCTCGCCGTTTTGCAGGCGCCATAACACATTACCGGTCTGGTCCCCGCCGATACCGAAATTGGCCGCGTTATAGGGCGCAAAATATTTTTGCCAGAGCGAGGGCGTCCAGCCTTGGGTGATGGAGTCGCCGACAAATAACAAATCCACATTGCCTGCGCGCGCAACTTCTACGTCTTCGGCGAATTTCTGCTGCCATTGCTCCACAGACATCCATGAATATTCAATGGTGCGCGGGACGGGAAGCGTAGATTTCGGTGCGGGTTTATCGTCAGCGCAGCCCGTTGCCGCAAACAACACTAGACATGTCATCAGCACGAGGTGATGTAACCGGTTAGATAATGTGGGTGTGTTTATCATCGGGTAGCTCCAGTCATCAGGCTTTTGTTAGCGGGGTTATTGTTGGTGAGTTTTTGGGTGCGCCTTACATCTTCAAGGCGAGGCGATCATTATTCGGGTGCAGGCTATACACGCCCGCCAGATTTAAAATTAGATCCAGCAGTTCATCCCAGGGCTCTGCATTGCGCATGCCTTTAACCGCTTTATCGATACCGTTAGCTTTACGCAGCAGTTGTTGGAGTTGGGCGGGCTTCAAACGTTGCAATGCCGCTTTAATAAGCGGTTGGCGTTTATCCCACACGCCCGCCTGCTTCGCGGCCCAATCAAAATGTTTTCCCTGGCTTACCGCGAGCGAAATCTGCACCAGGCTGCGAATATCGCGGGTTAATGCCCACAAAATATTAATAGGTTCCGTCCCCTCGGTTTTTAAACCGTGGAGCGTTTTTACGGCAGCGCGCGCATCGCCGTGCAGGGCTTTATCCGCAAGCCCAAAGACATCGTAACGCGCACTGTCGGCGACGACGGAGGCCATCAATTCATAGCTGACGACTTTATCGTGCGCGAGCAGTTTTAATTTTTCGATCTCCTGTGCGGCAGCGAGCAAGTTGCCTTCAATGCGCGACGCCAATAAATCAATCGCACTGCTGTCGGCGCGCAAACCGGCTTGTTGCAGGCGTGTGCCGATCCAGCGCGGCAGCTGCGCCGGCGTAACGGGCCAGACCTGGACATGAATGCCGGCTTCGTCGAGCGCTTTAAACCATTTGCTTTTCTGCGTAGCGCCATCGAGTTTGTCGGTGACCACGAGTAGCAGATTGTCACTGGCGGGTGACTGGGCGTATTCAATCAGCGCTTTGCCGCCTTTATCGCCGGGTTTGCCGGTGGGCATGCGCAGTTCGATGATTTTTTTCTCGGCAAACAAAGACAAACTGTTGGCCGCCGCGAGCAACTGGCCCCACTCAAAATTGTTGTCCACATGGTACAACTCGCGCTCACTGAAGCCCGTGTTACGTGCCGCCTGGCGAATGGCATCGCAGGCTTCCTGAATCAATAAGGGTTCATCGCCGCTGACGAGATAAATCGGAGCCAGTTGTTTGCTGAGCGCCTGGCTCAGCTGTTCAGGGCGCAGCTTGGCCATTTGTGGTCTCGCTGGCGGTGGCGGGCGCATTCAGGCTTACCGCTTGCAGGCGGCGCAGCATTTGTTGCGCGATATCGCGGCGCATTTCACGTAATAACAAGGCTTCTTCCTGCGCTGCGCTGCTGGCGTTGCCTGCACTGTAGTCGTAAGTGCGCGCGTTGGTGGCGGTAGTCATGGGGGCGAGTAACGCGCCCTCGCGGTTGCGGATTTCGTAATCCACGGACAAGATAATTTGATAGGCACTGGTCAGTGCGTCGCTACCCACACCAGCGGTGCGGCGGTCATCCCGCTCCTCCACAATCACCAGCGAGTAGGGCGCTGCACTTGCTTCAGTGGCCGCAGTCACGTTATTGGCTTTGAGTAATTGTTTGACTTCGGTAATCAGTGCGCCGTGTGCGTCTTCAGCGGTAACAAAGATGCTGTCGATATTCGTCGGCAGATGGCTGGAACCGCGTAAATGCCAACCGCAGGCGCTGATCAGGCTGGTTATCAGTAAACAGGCAATAATTTTATTCATAACAATCCTGATCGGGTGTGGGTGATAAATACGGCGAAAAATCGCTGCTGCGGTAGAGCATTGTCGGATTACGCCTGCGGCTAATCCGACCTACGGTCAAACATTTAATTGGCGACGATATTAACCAGCTTGTTGGGCACGACGATCACCTTGCGCACGGTGATGCCATCCAGAAAACGTTGCACGTTGTCTTGTGCCAACGCCATCTCTTCCAAGGTCTTTTGCGGCGCATCAGTGGGCGCATCCAATTTGCTGCGCACCTTGCCGTTGACCTGCACAACCACTTCAATGCTTGAGCGCACCAAGGCAGATTCGTCCAATACCGGCCAGCTGGCGGTCAATGGAATGTCCTTGTGGCCGAGTGCTTGCCAAAGCGATTGGGTGATATGTGGCACGATAGGCGCGAGCACCAGAATCGCCGTCTCCAGCGCTTCGCGCTCGACTGCCAGGCCCTGCGGGTTGGCACGGTCGGCCAGCTTGCTCACTTCATTAAGCAATTCCATGGTGGCAGCGATGGCGGTATTAAATGTTTGGCGGCGGCCATAGTCGTCACTCACCTTGGCAATGGTTTCGTGGGTTTTGCGGCGCAAATCTTTCTGTGCCTGCGGCAGGTTGGCGGCATCCAGCTTACCGGGTGTGCCGGCGTTGATGTGACCTTCCACCGCTTTCCACAAGCGTTGCAGGAAGCGATAGGCACCGGCCACGCCGGAATCGCTCCATTCCATGCTCTGCTCCGGCGGCGCCGCAAACATGGAAAACAGGCGCACTGTGTCCGCGCCGTATTGGTTGATCAATTCTTCCGGGTCTACCGTGTTGCCTTTGGACTTGCTCATCTTGGTGCCGTCTTTCAACACCATGCCCTGGCAGAGCAAACGCTCGAAAGGCTCATCACAGCTGACCAGGCCTTCATCGCGCATCAATTTGTGGAAGAAGCGCGAGTAGAGTAAATGCAGGATGGCGTGCTCAATGCCACCGACATATTGATCCACCGGCAGCCAGTAGTCGGCTGCCGCTTTATCGATCATGCCGTCAGTGAAATTCGGGCAGGTATAGCGCGCGTAGTACCAGCTGGATTCCATAAAGGTATCGAAGGTATCTGTCTCGCGCTCAACGGCTTTGCCATCCAGCTCATCTTTGCGCCACTCAGGGTCGGCCTTGATCGGCGATTGCACACCGTTCATAACCACATCTTCCGGCAGCAGGACCGGCAGCTTGTGGGCCGGCACGGGAATTTCGCCACCTTCGGGTAAATTGAACATCGGGATCGGCGCGCCCCAATAACGCTGACGGGACACGCCCCAATCGCGCAAGCGGTAATTGATCTTTACCTGGCCTTTTTTGGCTGCTTCCAGGGTGCTGGCAATCGCATCAAAGGCGGCGTTGAAGTCGAGGCCGTCATATTCGCCCGAGTTAACCAACAAGCCTTTTTCCACAAAGGCTGCTTTGCCCAGGTCAATCTCTTCGCCGTTCTGCGGCGCAATAACCTGCTGGATTGGCAAGTTGTATTTTTGGGCAAATTCATAATCGCGCTGGTCGTGGGCTGGCACGGCCATCACCGCGCCTGAGCCGTAATCCATCAACACATAGTTGGCGACCCACACCGCAACCGGCTCGCCGGTAATGGGGTGCAGGGCCTTGATGCCAGTATCCATGCCGCGTTTTTCCATGGTGGCCATATCGGCCTCGGCGACAGATTGCACTTTGCAGTCGGCAATAAACTGCGCAAGTTGCGGGTTGTTTTCTGCCAGCAACCTGGCGATAGGGTGCTCCGCTGCCAGGCTCACATAGGTGACGCCCATCAAGGTGTCGGGGCGGGTGGTGTAGATCTCGAATCCGGTAAACTCACCGACGGGTTCGGCGAGGTCAAAGCGCATCTCCAGACCGCGGCTTTTGCCGATCCAGTTGCGCTGCATGGTTTTCACCTGCTCTG
>CAMLOU010000188.1 GCA_946481735.1 uncultured Cellvibrio sp. | reverse complement strand
TTTTTGCATGCTCTGGGCAATTCGGCTTTAAGGATATCCGCCAAACGCCGGGTGGCCGGGCCGGCGAAATCGCGGTCGGCGAAGGTGATATAAATCGGCACCTCTCGCTCTGCGCCCACCTCGACTGACAAGTATTTCAAGCGACCGGCGGCGATCTCCTGGTGGGTATAGGCATCCGGCAGCCAGGCATAGCCGAGCCCCATGCGAATGGCTTCCAGTGAGGTTTTGATATGGCTCACCGTCCAGCGCTGTTCGGCTTCCTGCCAGCCCTCAGAGCGGCGGCGAAACAACCCGGAATCGCGCACAATAATCTGCCGATGTTGGCGAAGATCCTCGACATTGGCGGGCCGCCCTAGCTGTTGCAGCGGATGATCCGGACTGGTCACACCACGCATAATCACCGTAACCAGTTTATCCCCCATAAACCCCGGCGGTACGCGCCCCCCGATGGCCAAATCGACCTGCCGTTGTAGCAAAGCGTCTTCAGTTCCACTCAATACCGACTCGTAAATCTCCACGCGGGTTTCAGGGTAATCCCGCGCGAATATTTCCAGGCAACGCAGGATTTTTTCAGAGGGGATAATCAGGTCAGCCGCGATACTGATCAACGGCTCAATATGGGAAGACAAGCTTGCCGCCGCCCGTTCCAGACGCTCCGCCTGTTCCAGCAATACCCGCGCGCGACGGTACAGGACCTCGCCCGCAGGCGTGGGGACGGCGCGCCGCCCTTGCAATTCAAATACCGCCACACCCAGCAACGTCTCCATTTGCTGGATGGCGTAGGACACGGCCGATTGGCTCTTGTTCAGCATCTCGGCCGCCTTGGCATAGCCTCCGGCATCAATGACGGCCAGCAGCGCGCGCCACTGGTCCAGGCTGACCTTGGGCTCACAGCAGGTGGGTACCGTCGCTTTGGGAGTCGCCATTACTGCCTCCGATATATTAGTTTTTTCGATTAAAACACGTTAAATATCGCTGTTTATCATCGGCTGGTCAAATCATTAAATAGCTCCATGGCAATTCAGCCACTGACACATGAAGGAGCAAGACCATGAGCACTCTGTTACAAATCACCAGCAGTATCACCGGCGACAACAGCCAATCCACCGCCTTGAGCAATGAATTCGTGGCGCGCTGGAAAGCACAGCATCCTGATGGCAAGGTTGTCCTGCGTGACCTGGCTGCTGAAGCCCTGCCTCACCTGGATGGCGCGCGCCTGGGTGCCTTGTTTACTCCGGCTGACCAGCGCACACCGGAGCAACAAGCGGTCGTTGACTACTCTGATGAACTGATCAACGAATTGCGTAACGCCGATGTGATTGTGTTGGGTGTGCCCTTATATAACTTCGGCATGCCTTCGACACTCAAGGCATACTTCGACCACATCGCCCGCGCCGGTGTGACCTTCCGCTACACCGCCAACGGCCCGGAAGGTTTGTTGCCCGATGTTCCCGTGTATGTCTTTGCCACCCGCGGCGGCCATTACGCCGGGGGACCCGCTGACTGGCAGTTGACTACCTTCCTGAACTTTGTAGGCTTCAAGCAAGTAGAAACTATTTACGCCGAAGGTCTGGCTTTAGGTGACGACAGCAAGGCCAAAGGTATCAACGCTGCCCAGGAGCGAATCAGTCAATTGACCGCTGCCTGATCTTTAGAGGAGGTTTTTATGCAACGCGAACTGCAACAAATTGTCCCCGGCCGCGCCACCAGCGATGGGGCTGGCGTGCGCATAAAACGAAGCCTCGGACAAACACCCCATGCCCGTTTTGATCCGTTTCTGATGCTGGATGAGTTTAATTCGGAAAACGCGGACGACTATATCGCCGGTTTCCCGTCGCACCCTCATCGCGGTTTTGAAACCGTCACCTATATGCTCGAGGGCCATATGTTGCACGAAGACCATCTGGGCAATCGCGGTGACCTGAAAACCGGTGACGTGCAGTGGATGACCGCAGGCCGGGGGATTATCCATTCGGAAATGCCCCAGCAAGAACAGGGCGCCATGCGCGGTTTTCAGCTCTGGCTTAACTTGCCAGCGGCAGAAAAGATGAAACCGGCAGCCTATCGCGATATTCCCGCAAAGGATATCCCGGTAGTGCCGCTGGCGAATGGCGGGCAGGTTAAAGTAATTGCCAACAGCGTTACGGTGGACGGCAAGACTATCACCGGCCCCATTCACGGATTGAGCACCGAACCGATTTATTGGGATGTGCATTTACCGGCACAGGGTGTATTTGAGCAAGCTGTGCCGAACGACCACAACCTCTTTGTGTATGTCTATCAAGGTGAGGTGGCGATCGGTGATGACCAGCGCAAGTTAAGTGCCGGCAATGCGGGATTATTGTTTAAAGGTGACGCAGTAAGGATCGCCGCGACCAACGACGAGACCCGCTTTCTGGTGCTCGCCGGAAAACCGATCAAGGAGCCCATAGCCCAATATGGCCCCTTTGTGATGAACACCCAGGATGAGATTGAGCAGGCCATCCGGGATTATCGCAGCGGTGAGTTAGTCAATTATTAAGTTTTCACCCCAGCCCCTTAATTGGGGCTTTTTTCTTTGACGGCTGTCGGATTACGGCTGCGCCTAATCCGACCTACATAGTGAGATTCCGTAGGTCGGATTAGCCGAAGGCGTAATCCGACATTCTCTCATCAAAAACACACATTTACCGGGCCAACCTCAAGGTAATCACCGTCGCAAACGCCCACACCCAGAAAAAGAACCACACCAACACGGGCGTCAACATGCCCAGTTGCAAACCCGCAAAACCTTTGCCCGCATAGAAAGGATAAATAATAAAAAGCTGGACAAATGTCGGGATCAGACTGATGACGAAGCTGCGCATAAAGATACTGCTGGTCAGCATCGGCAACAAAAACAACAGGCCCCACAAACCGCCCCAGACAATACGCGGGTACATCCACTGCGGAGCCACAGAACCGTACAAACTGACACCGAAAGACTGCGAAATGCCGTAACGGCTGAACAGCCACATCACCACACAATACACCACACCACCGACACAACCGGCAGCAAAACACAGCAAGAAGTTTTTCATTGTTTTTTCTCTGGTACAGATACAAAGACAGGAGACGGTTATTCTTTAAACACAGGTAATTGTAAAGAAATGTCCAAGCGTGTCAGCAGTCTACTCGTTGGGCGAGCATGACCGACCACGAAATGATAGACTGGCCGCCGAATTTTCACCATGACCCATTTCCTGTTCGATGACATTAAACAGTCAATGTTTATCATCAGAATGTCGGGCTCTCACTGATTGATGTTGGTAGCCATGTTTACGTTTTTTGAAAGCCTGATTAAACCTTTCCCGCCCCAGGACCCGCAACAGCCGCCCAAAACCCTGTTTGCGTTTTGCCGCCACTACACGCGCGGCATCGAATTTCATTTGGTATTTATGGCCCTGCTGACGGGTGCCATTGCGGTGATGGAAGTATCGCTCTTCGCCTTTTTGGGCGAGCTGGTGGATAAGCTCAACGCCCATACGCCGGCAAGTTTATTTTCGGAATCCGGCGATCAATTGCTGATCATGGCCGTGGTGATTCTGCTGGCCCTGCCCTGCGCCGTGTTTTTGCATTCCACCGTGATTCACCAGACGTTGCTAGGTAATTACCCTATGCGGATTCGCTGGCAGGCGCATCGTTACCTGCTGGGCCAGAGCCTCGCGTTTTATCAAAATGAATTCGCCGGGCGTATTGCCACCAAGGTAATGCAAACCGCATTGGCAGTGCGCGAAACTGTCATGAAATTACTCGACGTTTTGCTCTACGTCGTGGTGTATTTCAGTGGCATGGTGTTACTGGTGGCATCCATGGATTACCGGCTGGCAATCCCGCTGTTGATCTGGTTTATCTGTTATGCCGGTTTGCTGTATTACTTTCTCCCACGCCTCGCCAAGGTGTCCGCTGAACAGGCCGATGCGCGTTCCGATATGACTGGCCGGCTGGTGGATACTTACACCAATATTTCTACAGTGAAATTATTTTCCCACTCGCGCCGTGAAGCGACCTATGCAAAGGAAGGCATGGAATATTTCCTGACCACCGTTTATCGGCAAATGCGTCTGGCCACGCTCTTGAACAGTGGCGTATGGACCTTGACGGCACTGCTGATTTTTTCCGTTACGGCGTTGTCCATCTGGCTGTGGACCGAATCGGCTATCTCTACCGGTGCTATCGCCGCCGCTGTGGGCCTGGTATTGCGCCTGAATGGGATGGCGCAGTGGATCATGTGGGAGGTCTCTTCGCTCTTTGAAAATATCGGTACCGCCCGCGACGGTTTAAACACCTTATCCAAACCCCGCGATGTGCAGGACCAGCCCGGTGCGCCGGCACTCACCATTCATCAGGGCGGCATTCGCTTTGACGATGTGAGCTTTCATTACGGCAAAGGCAGCGGCGTGATTGATCATTTCTCCCTCGATATTAAACCGGGTGAAAAAATTGGTCTGGTCGGTCGCTCCGGTTCCGGTAAATCCACCTTAGTGAATTTATTGATGCGCTTTTATGATGTGGAATCCGGGAAGATTCTGATTGATGGAAAAAATATTGCCGAGGTATCGCAGGAAAGTCTGCGCGCCCACATTGGCATGGTGACTCAGGATACCTCGTTGTTGCACCGCTCGGTGCGCGACAATTTACTTTACGGTAAACCGGATGCCACCGAAGAAGATATGATTCGTGCGGCCAAGCAAGCAGAAGCCCACGAATTTATTCAGTACCTGGATGATGGCAAGCATCGCACCGGTTACGATGCTCATGTGGGTGAACGCGGCGTGAAATTATCCGGCGGGCAACGTCAGCGTATTGCTATCGCGCGCGTTCTTATCAAAGACGCACCGATCCTGATTATGGATGAAGCAACCTCAGCATTGGATTCAGAAGTGGAAGCGGCTATTCAGGCAAACCTGACAACCTTGATGGAAGGCAAAACCGTTATCGCTATTGCACACCGTTTATCGACTATTGCCGCTTTGGATCGTTTGATTGTGTTGGATCAGGGCCGCATTGTGGAACAGGGAACCCATAGCGAATTGATTGCGCTCGGCGGACTCTACGCCCAACTCTGGGCTCACCAATCCGGCGGCTTCCTGGGCGAGATGTGATCACGCTCTATGTAGGTCGGATTAGCGCAGCGTAATCCGACAATTTATTGAAAAGATCGCATTCACTCTTCGAAGAACACCGCGTCGGATTACGCTGCGCTAATCCGACCTACTTGTTCTTTTTGATAAACACATCCCAGATCAATAACACCAGCCCCACCGTAAAGCCAACATGCGCGACCAGCGCACCACCGGCAAAGAGCAACCCGAGCCCTACCGGATTACCATCTTCCGGGCCTAAAAAAACATACAGCATTAAGGGCGCGGCACAGACCAACACCAGCAATAAACTCAGCGCAATAATTTTGATACCGCGCGGTGAATTACTACGTAATATCGCGGTGACAGGATTTTTCAACATAGTGTTCACTGTGCACGGTTTGCAGGCAGAGAAAACATGCGTCGCACAAGGTTTTCAACAGCTGCTCAAGGGTTCGGCAAAAGATTCGGCAATTCGTCAGTGAACTACCACATTAAATCGTCAGGAATGACATAATCCGCGTAGGGATCATCATCTTTGGTATCTGTGGCTGCTATTGCATTGGCAACCAGTACACAGCCGGGATCACGCAACGCTATCTTATCGGCAATGATACGCGGCACCAGTTCGTACTCACCGGCTGATTTAACGATGGTTAATTGCCCGCGAATCAGCTGCTGCTGCATCTCCGGCTTCATGCGAATTTTCTTGATCTGTTTGCCGTCGGTGAAATTGTATTCAACGTCACCACCTTTGGGTTGGCGATTATTGTCCACCAATTGTTTGATCTGCGCTGCAATGGCTTTATTGTGCAACTCCTGGTCACGCTGCCGATTCAACTCCCGATCGCGCTGCACTTTTTCCAGCCGCGCTTGCTCCGCCTGTTGTTTCACTTCGTCAACGACTTCCTCTGCCGAGCGACGGGCGACATTCGTTTGTTTACGCTTTTCTTTATTGACCTGTTTGACTTGCTTCTTGTCAACCAGGCCCGCTTTCAGTAATTGATCTTGTAGAGATGGCATACCTACCTCTTCCGTTTTTCTGATGGATCACAGCCAGGGCGTCACTCTCGCAGCAATTTCCC
>CAMLOU010000187.1 GCA_946481735.1 uncultured Cellvibrio sp. | reverse complement strand
CCTCGGGCGCTGTGCGAGATGCAACGAAAGGGGGCTTTGCCCCCTTTTTTCAAACCAGAATTTGAATACTGACTGAGGACAAAACCATGACAGCTATTTCCGCAACAATGGTAAAAGAACTGCGTGACCGTACCGGTCTGGGCATGATGGAGTGTAAAAAAGCGCTGGGCGAAGCTAACGGTGATATCGAATTGGCGATTGAAAACCTGCGCAAGGTTTCCGGCCTGAAAGCCGCCAAGAAAGCGGACCGTACCGCTGCCGACGGCGTGGTTGCCGTGAAAGTTGCCGATGACAACAGCTACGGTGTAGCCGTTGAAGTTAACTCCGAGACCGACTTCGTTGCGCGCGATGCCGGCTTCCTGGCTTTTGTTAACAGCGTTGTTGACAAGGCTTTTGCCACCAAGCAAACCGACGTGTCTGCCTTGATGGCGGGCGATCTGGAAAATGCTCGTGAAGCGCTGGTACAAAAGATCGGCGAAAACATCGGTGTGCGCCGCGTGAAGTTAGTTGAAGGCGGTGTGGTTGGTGGTTACGTTCACCTGAACAGCCGTATTGCGGTATTGGTACAACTGGAAGGCGGCAACGAAGAATTGGCCAAGGATATCGCCATGCACGTTGCGGCGGTAAACCCGGCAGTTGTCAGTTCCGAGCAAATGCCGGCTGATCTGGTAGAGAAAGAGAAAGACATCATTCGTGCGCAACCGGACATGGCTGGCAAGCCTGCCGAGATCGTTGAAAAGATGATGGTTGGCCGTATCAACAAGTTCCTGAAAGAAGCCAGTCTGATCGATCAGCCCTTTGTTAAGAACCCTGAAGTTACTGTGGGTAAACTGGCTAAAGATGCTGGCGCCTCTGTGAGCAGCTTTGTGCGTCTGGAAGTGGGCGAAGGTATCGAGAAGGTTGTGGTCGACTTTGCTGCGGAAGTTGCTGCCCAGGTGCAGGCTTCCAAGGGTTAATCTCCGCTGTTGCTAGACCTCCCATTAAAAGAGGCTGGGTGTCCCACTCAGCCTCTTTTTGCTGTTAAACTGCCGTGATTTTTTCGCCTACCCATCTTACGGAGTCCAAGTCTATGCCAAACCCCAGAGAGAAGAAGTACAAGCGGATTTTGCTGAAGCTGAGTGGTGAGGAGTTGATGGGGTCGGAGGGGTTCGGTATTGATCCCAAGGTGCTGGACAAGATGGCCCTGGAAATCGGGCAGTTAGTGGGGATAGGGGTTCAGGTTGGTTTGGTTGTCGGGGGAGGAAACCTGTTTCGTGGTGCTGCCCTGAATGCCGCCGGGCTCGACCGGGTAACCGGTGACCATATGGGTATGTTGGCCACGGTGATGAATGCACTGGCCATGCGCGATGCACTTGAGCGTTCCAATATTTCTTCCCGGGTCATGTCGGCAATTCCCATGAGCGGTATTGTCGAACACTATGATCGCCGCCGTGCGATTCGTTTTCTGAGCTCCGGTGAAGTGGTAATCTTCGCCGCCGGTACCGGTAATCCTTTCTTTACTACTGATTCCGCTGCCTGTCTGCGCGGTATTGAAGTGGAAGCCGATATTGTTCTGAAAGCGACCAAAGTGGATGGGGTATACACAGCGGACCCGATGAAAGACGCCACCGCGACCAAGTATGATCGCCTGACTTATGACGAAGTTCTGGATAAAAAACTGGGTGTGATGGACCTGACGGCCATCTGCCTGTGCCGTGAACACGACATGCCGGTACGTGTTTTTCGTATGAACAAAAGCGGTGCTCTGCTGAACATTGTAGTCGGCAGTAACGAAGGCACCTTGATTGAAGAGGGACAAAACTGATGATTAATGACATAAAAAAAGATGCTGAAAACCGTATGAAAAAAGCGGTTGATTCACTGATTAGCAACTTCTCCAGAATCCGCACGGGCCGGGCGCATCCAAGCTTGCTCGACGGCATAATGGTGTCTTACTACGGTACTGATACACCGCTCAGTCAGATAGCCAACGTGAACGTGGAAGACGCCCGTACGTTGTCTATTAACCCCTGGGAGCGCAATCTGGTGCCTGATATTGAAAAGGCCATCATGAAATCTGACCTGGGATTAAATCCGTCCACCAATAACGGTCTTATCCGTATCCCGCTGCCTATGCTGACAGAGGAAACGCGCAAGAACTTCATCAAGCAGGCGCGCGCAGAGGCGGAGAATGGCCGTGTTGCCGTGCGCAACATACGTCGCGACGTTTTGTCGAATGTGAAGGCGCTGCTTAAAGACAAGGCGATCAGTGAAGATGATGATCGTCGTGCACAGGACGACATCCAAAAAATAACAGATAAATACATTGCTGAAGTTGATAAGGCGCTGGCGGCCAAAGAAACGGACTTGATGGCAATTTAATGCCTCGCTGATGCCGGCCCGGAGATGTACCCCGGCAGATCCCGATTTCGTTTGTCCTGCCCGAGCGGTTATCCGGTCGGGCAGTGATTCGTTTGATAACCGACCTGCTCGCGGACAAACTAAGATTATCAACTGAAAAAATGCTTTCCTCAGGAGTCATGAGTGACCACAAATACCCTGCGCCATGTGGCCATCATTATGGACGGCAATAATCGCTGGGCAAAACAGCGGGGTATGGCCGGTGTCTCCGGCCATAAAGTCGGTGTTGAGCGTATCCGCGATGTCATGAGCGCCTGCCAGGAACTGGGCATCGAAGTACTGACGTTATTTGCCTTTAGCAGCGAGAATTGGAAGCGTCCACCCATTGAAGTGGAAGCTCTGATGTCATTGTTTCTGCTTTATCTCAAGAAAGAAGCCCGCGAACTCCACAAAAAAGGCGTGCGCCTGCGGGTTATCGGTAATCGCAGCCGTTTCAGTCCCGCTATCCAAAAGGCCATCGAAGCAGCTGAGGAAGCAACCCGGGACGGTAAGACCACTTTGGTTATCGCCGCTGATTATGGTGGCCGCTGGGATATTGCTCAAGCGGCCAAGCGCGTAGCCGAAGAGGCTGTAGCGGGTCGGCTGGCTACCGATGACATCAACGAGGATCTGCTCCATCGTTATACCTCTATGGCGGATCTGCCCGAGCTGGATTTGCTGATCCGGACTGGCGGTGAAATCCGCATCAGTAATTTTCTGTTATGGCAAGCAGCCTATGCCGAGCTTTATTTTAGTGACAAGTTGTGGCCGGACTTTGACGGGGCCGAATTGCATGCCGCAGCGGCAGCCTTCAAAGAGCGCCAGCGCCGTTTCGGTCTAACCAGTGAGCAAGTAACCCAAATCCGTGCTTTGGGAGGCCGGGATGCTTAAACAGCGGGTGATTACGGCATTGGTTCTGGCGGCTGTCTTCCTTGCCGCACTTTTCTACTTTCCGGTCCCGCTGTTTTCGACTTTTGTTGCCATCGTCATGCTGGTTGGCGGCTGGGAGTGGGCCAACCTGTCCGGTTTCGTTCGTCCCTGGCAAAGACTCCTCTATGTGCTGCTGCTGGCCGTGGTCACCGCTCTGGCAGGCCACTACCTGGGGGTGGTTGTCTGGTCGGTGGATGTTGTGCTCGATCCGGATAAATTCCGTAACCTTCTGGTCATCGGGTGCATCTGGTGGGCAGTGGCACTGTTGTTTGTGCAGGGCTTCCCCTCCAGTGCGATCCTGTGGCGCCATTCGCTCTTGCGTGGGGTGATGGGGTTGTGCGTATTAGTGCCTGCCTGGGCGGCATTCACCTACGTCCGTGCCCAAGAGCATGGCGCCTTGCTGGTTTTGCTGATTGTGGCGGTGGTGGCTTGTGCTGATATCGGGGGCTACTTCACTGGCCGGCGCTGGGGTAAACGCAAGCTTGCACCAGCGGTCAGTCCCGGCAAAACCTGGGAAGGATTCCTGGGCGGTGTATGTTTTAACTTCCTGCTATCCATCGTGGTTTGGGTATTTGTCGGTGGAAATTACGTTCTGTTACTGGCCATTATCCTGCCGACAAGTCTGGTGTCTGTCCTGGGTGATCTATTCGAAAGCATGCTGAAACGCCAGCGTGGCATCAAGGACAGCAGCGCTTTGTTGCCTGGTCATGGCGGGGTCCTGGACCGGGTAGACAGTTTAACTGCCGCCGCACCGGTCTTTGCGCTGGCTTTGCTCAGTACAGGTTGGCCGGGGTAAGCCATGCAACAGGTCACGGTTCTGGGGGCCACCGGCTCCATAGGTATCAGCACGCTGGATGTGCTGTCGCGCCACCCCGAGCGCTACGGTATCTTTGCTTTAACCGCCGACCGCCAATGGCAGTTGCTGGCGAGTCAGTGTATCCAGCATCAACCGCGTTATGCCGTGCTGCGGGATCCTGTTGCGGCCCTGGAGCTCGAAAACGCCTTGTCCCGGCAAGGGTGTGCGACAGAAGTTCTGCAAGGGGCTGATGCCTTCGCCGAGGTAGCGGCTCACGCCGAAGTCGATACAGTGATGGCAGCTATCGTCGGTGCGGCCGGGTTGTTACCTACGCTTGCGGCGGTCAAGGCCGGTAAAAAAGTCCTTTTGGCTAATAAAGAGGCCCTAGTGATGGCGGGGGGGTTATTTACCCGCGCCGTTGCCGAGCACGGCGCCACACTCCTGCCCATCGACAGTGAACACAACGCGATATTCCAGTGCTTGCCGAACCATCGTTCGGACTATTTGCAGCAGGGGCTGGCGAGCAGTGGCGTACGCAAAATTTTATTGACGGCGTCGGGCGGCCCCTTTCGTGAGACGCCCCTGGAGCAATTGCGGGATGTCACGCCGGAACAGGCTTGTGCGCACCCGAATTGGAGTATGGGACAAAAAATATCAGTCGACTCTGCCACTATGCTGAACAAAGGGCTTGAGTTGATTGAGGCCTGTTGGCTCTTTAGTACATCTCCGGCGCAGATTGAGGTGGTGATCCATCCCCAAAGTGTGATTCATTCGTTGGTCGAGTATATCGACGGCTCGGTGCTGGCGCAGCTGGGCAACCCGGACATGCGTACCCCTATCGCCCATGCCCTGGCATGGCCGGAGCGTATTGAATCCGGCGTGGCCAGTCTTGATTTGTTCGCCACAGCGCGGCTGGATTTCTCTGTTCCCGATTACGAACGTTTTCCCTGCTTGCGTCTGGCGCAGGAAGCCGCTACAACTGGCGCCACGGCGCCGGCCGTCCTGAATGCAGCGAATGAGGTGGCGGTAGCGGCCTTTTTGCAGCGACGCCTGCGTTTTGATCAGATTTCCCAAGTGATAGAAAGTGTATTAATGCGTCTTCCCATCACTGAACCAGCGTCATTGGACGTTGTCCAAAACGCCGATTCCGAAGCCAGAGCCATGGCAATGTCGGTTATCGGCTCACTCTAACGAGGTTGTCTGTGGCAGTAGCGCAAATGATTTTATGGTTCCTGGTCGCGATCATCGTGCTGGTTACCGTCCACGAATTTGGTCACTTTTATGTGGCTCGGCGCTGTGGCGTCAAGGTGCTGCGCTTTTCGATTGGCTTCGGCAGTGTGCTGTGGCGCTGGCACGATAAACAGGGTACTGAATACGCTATCTCCGCTGTTCCCCTGGGTGGTTACGTCAAGATGCTGGATGAGCGCGAAGGCGAAGTTCCTCCCGACGAGTTGCATCGCAGTTTTAATCGCAAAAGTGTCTGGCAACGAATGGCTATTGTGGTTGCCGGGCCGGTGGCCAATTTTATCCTCGCCATTTTATTGTTCTGGGCTCTGGTTATCCCTGGGGTCAGGGATCTTGCGCCGGTCATCGGTTCCGTTGAGCCGGACTCTCTGGCCGCCCACGCCGGTCTGGAGGCGGGGCAGGAGATCCTGTCGATTGATGGTGAGCCGACCCCGACTCGCCAGGCTGTCTATCAACAGCTGCTGCGGCGTCTCGGTGAGACCGGCGTGATGTATGTATCGCTGAGCTACCCGGATTCTTCGTTGCGTTATCAGTCCGAAGTAGTTTTGGACGATTGGTTAAAAGGTGTTGAAGAGCCTGATCCATTGCAGGGCTTGGGGTTGAGCTTTTTTACCCCCGGCGTGGATACCTTGGCTGCAGCCATTACCCCTGGCAGCCCAGCCGATCTGGCGGGTATGAAGGTTGGCGATAAGGTGCTCGCAGCAGATGGAGAGGCGATGACGTCGGGTACTGACTGGATTGAATATGTCAAACAGCGACCTGGCCAGCCGATTGAGATGTTGATTGAGCGTGACGGCCTAGAGACACGTTTACAGGTGACTCCCGAAGCGATCACCGAGGATGGTACAACCATTGGTCGCGTCGGTGTGGCCTTGCAGTTAAAGCCTTGGCCCGATGACATGATCCGCCAAAACCACTACTCCATCGGGGGAGCTTTTGTCGCGGGTGTAGAACGGACCTGGGAAACCTCCGGATTTGTCCTCCTGTCCGTAAAAAAATTATTGCTTGGAGAAATTTCCACGAAAAACTTGAGCGGGCCGATCAGCATTGCTAAGGTGGCGGGCT
>CAMLOU010000186.1 GCA_946481735.1 uncultured Cellvibrio sp. | reverse complement strand
GCAATTGTTGAAGTTGATTACTCAGCCGATGCGTAATCAGGTAAGCCACCAACAAACCCAGGCTTAAAAAACCGGCAAGGCTGACCACGATTAATCGTTTGGCATCCGCTTGGGCACCTGGATGTAAACTTGAGTCGGATTGATTCAGCACGGCGGCCAGGTTGTCGACCTGGGCCAGCACAACAGAACCGGTGCCGATAAACACCAGCGCCATAAAACCAAAAGCCACGACAATATGGCCGAAGAAACTTAGCTGCTTAAACGCCGCCATCAGCGAGGGATATCCATAGATCAGCAGCGCTACTGTCACCAGGATAAACGCCAGGGCCGTGGGAATGGCCATCTTCACGCCCAACCATTCAAAGGCGGGTAGTTGACCAATCAGGTGGACGGATAAGGTAATGATGGCAATAGCGATGACAACAACATGAAAGAACAGCGCGACGATCATCGCAATAGCGCGCGGCGCCGATTCACTGAGCAATAACAACGCGCCAGCCGTGAGCGTAAAACTGATTGCTGTAGTGAGCGCCATGGGTACCGGCGCGGGGGGGATGTCGCTGACCAGCCACATCAATTGACGATTTATCGCCAGGCCAGGAAACCAGAAAATATCGGCCAAGGTGAGTGCGGCCAGAAAAAATAACATCACCGCTGCTACGCGCATGATGACCAAGAGCCGCCAACTCATGGCAAGCATGGCCACGGCCACCAATAAAAAACCCAGCGCGGTGCTGTAAGCCATCGCACGTAGCGACATAAAGGCCGGTGTGGTGCGTTGTGCATCATGCCAGGCAAGCACGACGGTGATCGCGAGTATCAAGAGAATGGTTGCGATTATTCGTACGGCGAACACCGCCGTCAACGCACTGGCTTTTGTGTACATCAACGCTACTGTCCCTAACCTCTGAAATGACCACCATGCTTCGCATTTTTGTCGACACGGCTTCCGATGTGCCGCTTTTTTAATGCGGTGCGATCCAAGTGTAGTTGAAAAAAATACGCACGGATTTAAGCTGGATTTAATGCGCCACGGCATAACAGAAATGCTAGCTGAGACACAATTGTGGGCAGGGGAAACGGCGTTATGCGCATGGATGTAATAGCTTCCACTAAAACGCGCGCCATTAACATAACAGGATATTACCTAACGCTGTCTGGGCCGATGTTTGAATGAATAAGGAATGAGAAATTTTTTTCTTAAAATTATTTTCAAGGATGATATGCAAAAAGCGTGGAGAATTCAGGAGCGTTATAAAAAGCGAGCGGAGTTTGGCGGAGCATATCGGTGATCGCCGCAGCGACCACCGATATAACATGGTTAATCCAGAGCAAGTACCACAACCGATTTGGGCGGCAGGTTTACCTCAACTTTCCCTTTGTTGATCGTCGCACGGTAGGCTACCGGCTTGATTGCCTCCGGGTTGGCAAAGGTGTTGTGCGCATCCATGGTATCTGCTGTCAGTAAGCGTCCACTGGCAGACGATGGATTAACACCTTGCAGTGCAACACTGATGTCAGTGGCCGCGCGCGGGTTGATATTCACCAACGCCAGGTAAACCTTGCCATCTTTGCCTCGCGCGGCAGACGCACTGATCGCCGGTACGGATTGGTCACCCAGGGTGTAGGTAGGTGATTTGAAATCCACTGGGATGGAAGTAGCGTCCTGGAACGGAATAAACATATGGAAGGCGTGGTAGGTCGGTGTCAGCACCATCTTTTCCTTGTCGGTCAGGATCATGGCCTGTAACACGTTAACCATCTGCGCGATATTCGTCATGTGTACACGGTCGGCGTGGGCATGGAAAATATTGAAGTTAACCGCAGCCACCAGCGCATCGCGCAGGGTGTTTTGCTGACGTAAAAAGCCGGGGTTGGTACCGGGTTGTGGATCGTACCAAGTGCCCCACTCGTCCACATAAAAGCCGACGCGTTTTTCCGGATCATTCTTGTCCATCACCGCTTTGTTGTTGCGAATAAACTCGTCCATCCGCAGGGTCTGAGCAAAGGTGGAGATCCACTCAGCTTCAGGGAAATCAACCGCGGCACCTTTAACCTCCCAATCACCCTTAGGCAGCGTGTAGTAATGGAAGCTCACCGCATCCATCTTCAGGCTCCAGGTAGGTTCCACGTTGCCGGTCAGATGCTCTGCCCATTTGGTGTCTTCTGAGTGGCCACCACTGGCAATAAACTTGGGCGTGTTGTCCTTGGGCGCCTTCAGGAAGGTCGCGTAGTGTTTGTAAAGGTCGGTGTAGTACTCCGGCCGCATATTGCCGCCGCAGCCCCAGGCCTCGTTACCGATGGCAAAGTAATGGACGCGCCAGGGTTTATCCCGCCCGTTCTTGCGGCGCAGTTCGGCCAGGGTAGATTTGGTATCTGAGGTCATGTACTCCAGCCACTCCGCCATTTCCTGGGGTGTGCCGGTACCGAGGTTGCCGTTTACGTAAACTTCTGCATCGAGCATCTCGGCCAATTCAAAAAATTCATGGGTGCCGAAAGCATTGGTTTCTTCCACGCCCCCCCAGTTGGTGTTGACCTTCACCGGACGTTTGTTGCGCGGGCCAATGCCGTCGCGCCAGTGGTATTCGTCGGCAAAGCAGCCGCCGGGCCAGCGAATCAGGGGGACCTGAAGGTCTTTGAGTGCGGCAACTACATCTTTGCGAAAACCGCGCGTGTTGGGGATCTTTGATTTTTCGCCGACCCAGATGCCCTCGTAAATACCGTGACCCAGATGTTCGGCGAATTGACCATAGATATTTTTATTGATCACCGGGCCCGGCTGCTCCGCGTTAAGGGTCAGGTCCACCGGGGCGGCCAATGCCGTGGTGGCGACCAGGCTGCTGGCAGCAAACAAGGTTCGCAGGTGTTTTTTAAAGCGCTTCATGGCGTAATCTCCTCAGCTGTTTATTGTTATACCGACCCGGATCTTACCTGATAAGGTCATATTGTCATACAAGTTAACAGAATTTTACCCTTATAAAAACAGCCCAGCCCACGCACAACAGCGCCGCATTATCTTCATACAGCAGCGTTTATTGCGCCTGGGTAGGAACAGCATAAACCCCGGAGATATCGCGGTTGAACGCGGTAAAGTCATCGGCATAAAAAGCCTGGAAATCTGCCAGGGTACCGTTGCTCACGTTCTCCGTGCGATTCACAGGAACCCAGTAATGTGGCACCGGCTGGCCTTCCGGGCCGGGAACACCCTGGGGCGCATTGCGCCACACCAGCAGGAAAGCGACACGGCGCGCCTCAGGATCAGCCTTGAGCGCGCCGATCAGCTTGCGGTACCACTGGTTGTCGAACTTACCCGCTTCGATATCCGGCGCCCGGATGCCGATCTCGGAGATAGCCGCCACCTTACCGCGCGCTTCCGCCATCCGCACGACCAGCGCAGCATTGGCGACCACATTGGCAAACCAGTCCGCGTTATCGGCAACCGGCCCGTAGGTGTCAAAACCCAATACATCAACCCAGGCATCACCCGGGTAACGCTCCAGGTAGTGTGCCTCTGTCGCTTCCGGGAAGTTATTGGGTGAATAGGCAAACAGGAAATTATTCACGCCCTTGGTATCACGCAGATATTCCACGGTAAACCGGTACAGCGCCTTGTATTGCTCCGGTGTGGACTGCTCCGCGCCCCACCAGAACCAGCTGCCGGTATTTTCGTGCAGGATGCGAAAAATCACGGGAATCAGGGTACCGTCATCCGCGCGCAGGTTATGGGCCCATTCCGCCACCTGGTCGAGATACCCCACGTAGGTCGCGTGGGCCTCGCCACCCGGTAACGAGGCGACGACGGCCGGCGTTTTATCCCAGGAAGTACCCACTGGCCAGTTGCCCGGTTTTTTCTGATCGTCAGTGAGGGGATTATCGGGGTGCGTGCTGACGGTAATGATGCCACCCCGCGCGTAAGCCTTTTTCACCGGCTCAACAATGTCACCTTCCGGCTTGGGTGCAATAATCGATAAGGTATCCCAGCCATATACCGCCGCAAAATCCCCCACCGCATTCACGGTATCCGACTCGCTGCCATCCGCAGTCTGGATGGTCAGCCCCTGGGTGGTTTCATGCTGGTGGCCGAACATAATTGATCGTCCAGCCTGTGCACGCATAAACGCAAACAGCGAACGGGTTTCAGGGGTTGCATTATTATTTACCAGCTTGACCACGACCGGGTGCGGACGCGTGGTTTCTGATGTTTCCGAGGGCGTCTTGAGTTGGCAGCCCAGCATAAATAATGCGGTCAGGACAGAGAGTAGTCGTTTCATTTTTACCTCTTGTTATAGGAAATTGCAGCACATCCCTTATAATCCGCGCCCGTTTGAACCTACTGCTCGAACCGGGGGGACAGTTGGTACGGGCGGTTGGTATTTTTCGCGTCACAAGGTAGACTGGTACACTAGCTGCAGCATAGCAGCGATACCGCCTGCACGCGTTTTAACAGGCGGGTTACATAATGACAAGAATAGGGGAACAGGCTGCAAACTGGCCTAACCTGCGTCAGCGACTTTCGAGCGCCGACGTATAAAAATCAACCATGGAATCACCTGTAGTTTGTGAGATGTTCGCTGAAATGCACGTTGAGAGGTGCATGTTGAGGTTTATCAATATCCTGGCAGATAAACCCCTTCAGCAATAATTCACTTCCGGTTATAAAAAGCCGGAGTGACGTATTGGCGAATGATGTAGTGGCAAACTATTGGCACGATTCCTAAATCGACTTATACGGTGTTATATCCAGCAGGCTTGCGTGGCTAGAGCACAGGTATATTGTGAGGAACTGAGAGAATGAGCTTTATTCATGACGATTTCTTGCTCGATACCGAGCAGGCGCGTGTGCTCTATCACGACTACGCGAAAGACTTACCCATCATTGATTACCACTGTCACCTCCACCCGGAGCAGGTCGGTAATAACAAACAATTTAAAAACCTCTATGAAGTCTGGCTGGCCGGCGACCATTACAAATGGCGCGCCATGCGCTCCAACGGTGTCGACGAACGCTACTGCACCGGTGACGCCAGCGATTGGGAAAAATTTGAAAAGTGGTGCGAGACGGTGCCTTACACCTTGCGCAATCCGTTGTATCACTGGACCCACCTGGAGCTGCGCAAGCCTTTCGGCATCACCGATCGCCTGCTCGACAAATCCACTGCAAAACGCACCTGGGACGAGTGTAACGAAATGCTCGCGACTCCGGAGTTCAGCGCGCGCGGCTTGATGACCCAGGCCAAGGTTAAACTGGTGTGCACCACCGACGACCCGATCCACGACCTCGCCCATCACAAAGCAGTTGCTGCCGATAAAACCTTTGGCAGCGCGATGTTGCCAACCTGGCGCCCAGACCGCGCCATGGCGGTGGAGAGTGCAAAAGATTACAACGCCTACCTGGATCGTTTAGCCAACGTCAGCGACACCCAGATCAGCACCTTTGATGACCTGATGACGGCGCTTAACAAACGTCACGATTACTTCCATGCAAACGGTTGCCGCCTGTCTGACCACGGCCTGGAAACCGTTTACGCGGCGGATTACACCGAAGCGGAAATCAAAGCCATTTTTGCCAAAGTGCGCGGCGGCAGTGAATTAAATGCAGAGGAAATTGAAAAATTCCAATCCGCCATGATGGTGGAATTTGCGCTGCAGGATCATGCCAAAGGTTGGGTACAACAATTCCATATTGGTGCGATTCGCAACAACAACCCGCGCCTGTTCCGCACCCTGGGCCCGGACACCGGTTTTGATTCCATTGGCGATCACAACTACGCCAAACCCCTGGCCAAATTCCTCGGCCGCCTCGACAGTGAAAACCGTCTGGCCAAAACCATCCTGTACAACCTGAACCCGCGCGACAACGAAATGATCGGCACCATGATCGGCAACTTCCAGGACGGCTCTGCCGCCGGCAAGATCCAGTTCGGCAGTGGCTGGTGGTTCCTCGATCAAATGGACGGCATGACGCGTCAGATTGAAGCGTTAAGCCAACTCGGCTTACTGAGCCGTTTCGTCGGTATGCTGACCGACAGCCGCAGCTTCCTCAGCTATTCACGCCACGAATATTTCCGTCGCATTTTATGCGGAATCCTGGGCCGCGATATGGCTAAAGGTTTAGTGCCCAACGATACCAGGATGGTCGGCAAGATGATCAGTGACATCAGCTTTAATAATGCGAAGGAATATTTTCCGTTTGTTGTGCCGGAATAATGTGGGCAGCTTAACGAGGAAAGGTACTCCGTAATCCGTTTGTCATTAGGCTTTTGGTTTCGAAAACGCATGAATACATCCCTGTAGCTCCCTCAATTCATCCCTGAATTGAGGGTTTCGAAACCAAAAGCCTAACGCCAAACTCAGTTAGCGCAAGCGTCGAATTTTTCAGCTTCTTTTAGCGTTTCACTAAAGCGCTTTAAACTTCGGCTGAAAACGAAAACCGATCGCCAAGCGATTCCA
>CAMLOU010000185.1 GCA_946481735.1 uncultured Cellvibrio sp. | reverse complement strand
CGTAGGTCGCATTAGGCGCGCAGCGCCGTAATCCGACACCACCGTTAAAAATAGAAATAAACCATCACCAAAGCCAAACCCCACCCCACTAACGCAATCCACTTCCACACCCGTTCAGGGTGCCGCTCCATCAGCGGCTTTTGCTTGGCCGTAAGCCAGGCGGGGTTAGGTCGCTTGATATCCTGCAACCATTCGGACAGCGCCTCATAACGACCGTTGGGATGGATATCCAGCGCTTTTTCCAGCGCCTGGTCCAGCCAGTTGGGCACTAGCGGGTTGTATTGCATGGCGGAGGTATAAGTCAGGCGCTGAAAACTTTTCAGGTCCATCGCCTTGCTGTACTGGTTGCCGTAGGGCAACTTTCCGGTGAGCATTTCATACAGCAATACCGCCAGCGAAAACTGATCCGAACGCGGCCCGACCTTGCCGCCGTAGCGGTATTCCGGTGCGGAATAATCGAGGGTGCCGAGAATCTTGTCGCGCAGAAACGGCGCGCCCATCTCCTGGATGCCCGCCACCCAACAGGAACCGAAATCCACAATCATCGCGCCCTTGCTGCTGATGACGATGTTGTCCGGTTTTAAATCCTGATGCAGGGTTTCCTTGCGATGAAACGCGCGAATACCGCGTGCAAGATGTTCGGTTAATTCCACCGCATCACTGATTGCCAGGGTGCCGCGTTCTTTCAGTAATTGAGTGAGCGTCGGGCCGGGAATATATTCGGTGAGGTAATACAAACAGGAGCGCGCCGCTGGCGGTGTCACCACGCGTGCGACGTGCGGACTTTGAATGCGCGCACCAATCCAGGATTCCAGGGCAAAGCGTTCGATGTACGCCGGGTCATCCTGAAAAATTACCGAAGGCGTCTTCATCACCAGCAACTGATTTTTTTCATCGCTGACCAGATACACCTGACTGCGATTGGATTCGTGCAGGATTTTTTTCACCGTCAGCCCATCGAGTTGCTGGCCGGGTGATAACAAGGGCGGAAACGGCAAGCGCGACAACACCTGCATCGCATCCGTCTGGCTGGCGCTGCCCAGTTGCTCGATGCACGCCACCTGAATGCTGAGATTGTCATCGCTGTTGTGTTGCAAGGCTGCCGCGATAGCCGCGCTGCACAAGTGCTCAAGGTCATCGCGGTGTTGCTGAATCAACGCGGAAAATTCGTTGGTGGGAATCGCCTCGTGGATGCCGTCGCAGGTCAGGATAAACAGATCGCCCACCTGCAACTCCACGGTGTGCATATCAATCTCCAATGACGGATCAGCGCCCAGCGCGCGGCTTAAATAATTGGTGGTGCGATCAATGCGTTGGGTGTGGTCGCGGGTGAGTGGTTCGAGCGAACCATCGCGCAGGCGATACACGCGCGTGTCACCCACATGAAAAATAAAACCGCTGTCGCCTTTGAGAATCAGCGCCGAGAAGGTACTGAGATAACCTTCGCCATACACGCTGTTCTGGCTGCGGCCCCACAAGCTGCTGTTGAGCGATTGAATCACGCGCACCGCCGATTGCTGCGTGCGCCAGGTGTCCGGTGTGGCGTAATAGTCAGTGAGAAAACCGGTGATGGCCGTCTGGCTTGCCTCGCGCGCCGCTTCACTGCTGCTGACGCCATCGGCAATTGCGATGGCGATGCCTTTGCTGGTCAGTGCGGCGCCGTCCGGCAGGCGTGCGCCTACCGTATCCTGATTCTCCGGTTTGCGTCCCGCCTCACTGCGCTGCGCAAACCGAATCTGCAACGCCGACTGCAAATGTTCCATAAGTTGCTTAGGTCAATTCAATCTGCTGCACACTGCCATCCGCCATTACTTCCGTCATATGTCCTTGCGGTTCTTTTAAAAATTGCACAAACCCGAGCACGGTAATCGCGGTAGCGGTGATGATCAAAAAGAAGGTGCCGATATCCACAAAACTGTACACAGTTAAAAAAGTTACGCCACCCACATTACCGTAAGCGCCGGTCATGCCTGCAATCTGGCCCGTCATACGCCGCTTGACCAAAGGCACCATCGCAAACACTGCGCCGCAACCGGCTTGCACAAACAGCGAACAAATAATTACCGCCGCGAACGCAAAAAATAACGGCCAGGTGGCGGTGATTTGTGACATCAATAAATAACCAACCGCAACACCGGCGAGGATAATCGACATGGAGCGGCGGCGCCCGAAGCGGTCACTGAACCAACCGCCACCGGGGCGCGCCACCAGATTCATAATGGCAAACGAACCACCCAGCATACTTGCCTGCGCCAATGATAAATCGGTAAAGGTTTCCAGAAAAAACGCGGGCAATACCGACACTACGGCCAACTCGGAACCGAAGGTCACAAAGTACGCCCAGTTTAAAATCGCCACTTGTTTGAATTCGTATTTATCGTGCTGCGGCGCGCCGTTTTTCAGCATGTCTTTATTGACGCGATAAATTTGTGAAAATTGAAATAAAAATAACGCCAGCAAAACACCGTAGAGCACATAACTGGTGGTGTAACTTAATAAGCCCAATTCATGGGGCGATAATTTCCAGGCGAGGATCGCCAGTACAACATACATGGGTACATTCATCGCCACATAAAACCAGAAATCTTTTTTGCTGGTGACTTCCAGGCCGCCGGATTTTTTGGGTTTGAAATAGGTGGAGCCCTTGGGGGTGTTGCGCGCGGCGTAATAAAAAAATCCACCAAAGAGCATGGCGAGCACGCCGGTGGTGCCGATGGCATAACGCCAACCGAATTGGCCACCGAAGATCGTCAAGGCTAACAGCGGCACCAGAAAAGCAGCTGCTGCCGCACCGAAATTACCCCAACCGCCATAAATGCCTTCCGCCAGACCCACCTGCCGTGCAGGAAACCATTCACCCACCAGACGAATACCGATGACAAAACCTGCGCCGACAAACCCCAACAGGAAACGAAACAGGGCCAGTTGTTCAAAGGATTGTGCACTGGCAAATGCCAGACATAACAATCCGGACGCGACCAATAAGCCACTGTAAATGGCGCGCGGCCCGAATTTATCCACCAGGATGCCGATCACAATCCGTGCCGGAATCGTCAGCGCAATGTTCATGATCAATAAGGCTTTCCACTGCGCTTCTGTCATGGCAAAGGCTTCCATGATCAACGGCTTGAGCGGCGCCAGGTTGAACCAGATCATGAAGGTCAGGAAAAACGCAAACCAGGACAAATGCAGAATGCGGATGGAAGGTTGCGACAGGTCGAGCAGATTCAATTTAGCGGAGCTCATGAAACATCATCCATTGGGCAAGTCGGCGGACGGCGTCGGCCGGTGTTCAAATTTGGGTCACGATTTTTGCCACAAAATGAGCGCAAGGGATGATGGATTTCATATTGTGCGCTCTTGTGTGGCGTTTTTGATTTAGCAATGCTTATGCCAGAGTGAGGTTTCATGAAGAATCAAGGAATTAGACCGGTTTCGCCGCGTATTTGGCGGCAGGTATCGCGGGAACAAAACAAGTTTCGCCCTAAATAAAAGCACGGTGAACTTATTTGGTGCTCAAATTGCTGGTCGGGTTAATGCAGCCAAGCCAACCCAACCCTACGCCATGAATGTTCAATAAGAATTTCGTAGGTCGGATTAGCGCAAGCGTAATCCGACAATCCTGTTTATAAAAAAGTGTTTGTGAAGATTTATGTCGGATTACGCTTGCGCTAATCCGACCTACTCCGGTTGATCAATTCGCGGCAATTGGTGTTTTCGGCATCGCCGCTTTCGATAAAAGGCAGGATCGCCGCAAAAGGCGATAAAAGGGTTCCCAAGGCCACGGCGGCTGCGCCGCGCGACAAGGTGCGTTCAGCATCCAGGCCAACGTCCGGTTCTTTTAACCGGCCCGATACCACCACCGGTACACGTAACGCCAGCAAGCTGTTGTCCTTGGGTTTTGCATCCAGCTTGGCATTGATGACTTCGTCTTCCATATCAATTGTCATGTTGCCGACTAATAAAGAATCTTCGGTATCCAGGACCACGACCTCGGATGTCAGCAAGCCTTCTTCCATCGTAAAGTCGGCAAGGCCGCAGCGAATGCGCGTGGATTTATCCTGGCCAAGAAACAGTGGCAGCGCCTGGCCAATGTCGAGATCCGAGGCTTCCATCAATAACAAACTGATTTTCCCGTCGGCCATGACAATCGCCAACTCACCGTTACTGTCTGCCAATACATCGGCGAGTGAAGTGCCCTGGCCGGCAAGGGTAATCTGACCACCGAACACGCCTTCGGTCGTATCGGCAAAACGGGTGCCGGCAAAAAATTGGGCAAGGCTCAGGTTACGCAGGTTGAGGTCCAGTTTCATCGGCGGCTCATCCTGTTGGGCGTCGACTTCGATCACGCCGTCGATGGTGCCGTCGGCCAGCACAACTTTTAGGGGATCAAGTTTTAACAAGCCATCCTGCAAATCAAAACGCACATCCATGCCTTTGAAGGGCAAGTTGGGGGCTTCGATACGTGCTGCGTGCAAGGTGACATCCAGATCCGTGCCGCGCAAACGTTCAACACGTAAAGGCACATCGGGAATCAAATTTGGGCTCGCTTCTTTTTCGGCGGCCGCCTGTTGTTGTTCCGGCGAAGCGGCTTCGCCGGACGGCGGCAAACCGATAAAACCGCCGAGGTCCTGACTATCGAGTAACCTGGAAGTCAGGTTTGCTTTTAAAAAGCCGCGTTCACCGCGCGTGTCGTAGGTGAGATCGCCGGAAAGATCGCTGCCACCGACTTCACCGTTGAAATCTTCGTAACCCCACACCCCATCTTTTTTGGTGAGTTGGCCGGCGAGGCTATAAGGTGGTGTGGGTGGCAATGGAATAGCGGTGAGATAAAACAGATTCGCCATGTTATTGCCCGATATATTCAGCGAGGCATCAACACCGGTCAGCTTGATCGGATCGCGAAATTTTCCATCGACCACGACCTCGGTATCGCCCATGGTTACCCGCAATGTCAGCGGATAATCGCGCGTTGAATCGCGCAGGGTTTCGAGCGATTCACCAGACGCCTCCAACTTAAATGCTTCGTCCTGGATGCTGCCGGTACCGATGATGGTAAATTGCCTGTCGGTTGCGGTGTTTTCGGTTTCTCCGCCTTCACCCACCACGGTGTCCAATGCCAGGTCCAGTGCAAGCCCTTTGATGTGATCGCGATAAATGACCTGGCCGTCGCGCAATTCCAGCATACCGATTAACGGAACATCGTGACGGTCATCCGGTTCGACGGCTTCCTGTGCGGTGTTGGCGGTGGAGAGTGCGGGAAACTGCCAGTTGTTTTCATCAGCTGATTTTTTCTCGAGGATCAGGCGCGGCTTTACTAACAAAATATCGCCGAATTCCAATTTTCCCAGCAATAATTTCAGCGGCTTGAAACTGAATTCCAGCCTTTCAATGCTCGCCATATTGTCGTCCGGGTAACCGGGTGCATTAGCGAGGCGAATAGCTTCGGCATAAACATCCGTGTGGGTGAAATGCCAGTCGATATCCAGTTCACCTGCGATAACCAGTTCGCGCCCGAGCCGTTTGCTGCCCTGGTTTTCTGTGAGTGACCGGACGATAGGTTCGGAAAAAATAATGATCAGCACAATCGCCAGCAACAGCACGCCGGCCACAAGGCCGAGCGCTGCCAGAAATTTATGTTGACGCAGAAAATGGGTAGACATACTGCCTCGCCTGATCCTTAACCTTGATCCTTAATAAAGGCACCGAAAAAAAGCACCGGGAAAAAATGCGAATGGCCGAATGATGACAGTTTTGCGACGTCATGATGACAAGCTTCATGGTGACAACAATGCCAGCGCGCCTCTGTGCGACACCACACTCTGTTAGCGCGCGGCGCGCGTGAATCCACTGTAATTTCAAGGGACTATCGTGAGGCTGGGCGTGAGGACGACAAAAGTCTGTGAGTGCACGTGAGGCGGCGGGAATTATTTAACCCGCTGTTCGTCAACTGATATAGCGCGATGAAATAATCAGGAGGATCACCATGAAGCAATCTATGCGTAACGATGGTATGAGTCAGGAAATGAACCAGGATATCGATCAACAAAAACAGGATCAACAGATTCAGACGCAATCGCTCGATGACAACAATCGTCCCGCTGAAGTGGATGAACTGGATTTTGAAGAGGAAGAGCGTCCCAGCCGAGCGGGTGATACGCCGGAGCCTGCCGATGTTCAACATTATCGCGCCGCCGAACGCGCGCGCGAAGCCGGATTAACCGGTGCCGCTGCGCCGGATGATGATTCTACCCGTGACGATTTAACACCGGAAAACCTGATAGCAGAAGACGGTGCCCGGTCACCGAAGGAACCCGGCGGCGATCAACCGGTAGAGTGGGATTTGACCGAGAAATATGACATTGGGGGCGGCCACGGTTTTGACGAGGCGGAGCTGGCACGCCGCGATCCCCTGGATAAAAAGCCTTGGGATGGCGATGCTGACGAACCCCTGGAATCGCTACCGGAAGCGGATGAAGATTATTTTATGGACGATGACGAAAGTCGTACGGCAGATTGATGGGTGTTTTTG
>CAMLOU010000184.1 GCA_946481735.1 uncultured Cellvibrio sp. | reverse complement strand
GAGCTACAGGGATGTATTCATGCGTTTTCGAAACCAAAGCCCTAATGACAAACGGGCTACGAAGCACATTTAACAAACCAGTACACTCATCGTTGTCTATTAACATCATTTCTGTTCCTTCTTAGGCAGTCAGGCCTGACCGAACCACCCCATTTGCCTGTCTCGCCTGAACAAGGCAAAATCAGCCTCCTTGTACACCCGACCTAATCGTTCAAGCAGAAAAATAACCAGTGCTTGCCCATGAGATCGTCATCACGATCCCGACAGTCGATGTGTACTTTTCGCTCAAACGCCCGCGACGCAAGTGTTATGATCGCGGGCCAAAATAAAAACAGTGGTATCCGACGCGCACTTAACCAGCCATTCCATTGATGGCAATGCACCCGCATTGCACCGGAAGGCTGACAAAACTTTAACTGACAACAAGAAACCGCGTATGCAAGACATCCTGAAAAAATACGGCGACTACCTGGTTCCCGCTGGCATCCTCATTATTTCCCTGATTATTTACGGCACCCTCTATGGCAATCCCAAAGCCATGTTCTGGGATGAGAATTATCATATTGCCTCGGCGCAAAAACACATCGACGGCGTGATGTACATGGAGCCGCATCCACCGCTGGGCAAGATGCTGATGGCGGTGGGTGAAACAGTTGTGGGTGCCAACAAAAACATCGACAAGCGTGCGCTCAACGAGACGGATTACCTTACCGGCGACGCCGCGCCGGCGGGTATGCGCTACACCGGTTTCCGCTTGCCATCGACCTTCCTGATGGCGTTTTCGGTATTGTTTTTCTACGGCATTGTGCACCGCATTACCCGACGTAAATGGGTGGCGGCGGCGTTTACCGCGCTGGTGATTTTTGACAACGCCATGGTGATTCACTCGCGCTCGGTGATGCTGGAAGGCATCCAGATGTTTTTCATCCTGGGCGCGATCTATTACATGGTGCGCGTGATCACCAGCGGCAAACGCATACGTTTGCCGCACTACGCGATCCTCGGTGTGCTGATCGGCCTGGCAATTGCGGTAAAACTGAACGGCGCCATCTTATTGCTGTTGTTTGTCATGCTGTGGGGGGTGGACCAATGGCAGAACATCAAACAGTTGAAATGGCTGGCCTTGCTCAAGCGTCTGGCGGTGACGGTACCTGCCGGGGTTGTGCCTTTACTGCTGGTGTTCTTCGGTATTTTTTATATCCATATCGGGATGGGTACCGAAGTCGTTAATAACCGCACCTATAAAGCCTCACCGGAATACCTTAATTACATTCGCAAAGGTGAAACCTTTACGCCATCGGCATTTATGGTGGGCATGAAAGATAACTGGCGTTACATCTCCGAATATGCCGACGGTGTACCGCGCCTGGATGTGTGCAAGCCCGGCGAAAATGGCAGCCATGCATCGGGCTGGCCCATCGGTAAAAAGAGCATCAATTACCGCTGGGACAAAGACACCATCGACGGCAAGGTGCAGGTGCGTTATATGCAAATCATCTGCAACCCTATCGTGTGGTTCTCGGTGTTGCTGGGCGTTATTCTTTCTGTCGGTTTGCTCACCAGCAAATTCGTCTATGGCAACAAAGTCAAAGACGAGCCGCTGTTCTATTGGATCTGTGCATTCACCACGCTGTATGTGTGCTACATGATCGCCATCTTGCAAATCGAACGGGTGATGTACCTGTATCACTATCTGGTACCGCTGGTGTTTGGGGCGCTCAACCTGGCGATGGTGTTCACCTATATCTTCCGCGATGAAGTGATCGCGAATCAGCGCCACACCATGATCAACCTGGGTGTGTTTGTGCTGCTGGTTATTGGGGTATTCGCCTTCTTCTCGCCGTTTACCTACGGCTTCCAGATGACTGAAGATGAGTTCGCGTTGCGCAACTGGTTCAGCTTCTGGCAATTGAATGTGGTGAGATAAGATGAAACTGACAATGAATAAAAATACGGCCCTGTCGATTCTGTTAGCGGTGGTAACGGTGGTTATCCTGTGGCGCATCACACCGGTGTATGTTGATCCGGTGATTAAACTCACCATCGTCAAGAACCGCGCACAAATTAGCACCATCAATCAGCCGCGCGATGTGGAATTTACCAAAGAGGTCATGGTGGATAACCTGAACCTCTACAACAAGAGTCGCTTTCGCCATGACAAGCTGGGTGATATCGGCTACCACGATCAATTTTTTGTGGATGTTGACCATGAGTTCACGGTGAAAGTCGCAGGGCAATACCGCTTTAATATCGCCAGCGATGATGGCTTTACCGCAGCGATTGATGGTAAACCCTTGTGTGAATTCCAGCGCGATCGTCCGTTCTCCATGCAGAGTTGTCCGGTGACCCTAAGCGAAGGGAAACACAACTTTCGGTTCTCTTATTTCCAGGGGTATGGGCAATCGGGTTTGACGGTGCAGTATTTGTATAACAGCGATGGTAAAGCCTATTATTTTGGTGATGATTCGAAATATATGCGGTTTTGATAAACCATAAAAGGTTTGTCGGGTGAACTATTTCGCCTCTGTATCACATAGACCCGGCCAAGAGGCGTCGACGCCTCCGTGGCCGGGGTTTCACGTTCAAACGTTTATTTTCTTTCCTCTAATACCTGGGTACCCGCAATCAGGTCGTGCACACAGCGGCGATCACTGCGGAAGATAAACAGGATATCAATCAAGGTCAGCAGCGGTCCGATTACGGGAATAATCGATACCACCGAAATCGGCAGGTAGCGCTTCAGGATCAGGGGGCCAAATGCCGGCAGGTTACCTTGCATATCGGTAATCCGGGTGCCCAACATCTTCTTGCCCACGGTTTGTCCGTAGGTCTTCAACAGATAACCGTGGACCAACAGGAACGCCACAAAACCATACACCCCACCGAGCAGTGTGTACTGAAGCGGGGGCTCTGTGCCACCCATGATCATGTCGAAGCCGCCGATCAGTATCCAGAAAGGGATAGCGATCAGGATACCGATGATGCCGTCGATGATGGCACCGAACAAGCGCGCCCACTTTGAAGCCAAGGGCATGGTTGTGCCGTCATTTTCGGGCGGCGTGCTCATCAGGTCAGCATTTGGTGATTGATAGGGGTTTTCCATATTGATTCCTTGTACTGATAAAAATAGCTATGACTCAATAACTGAAGAGTGAGCCATGCTAAATCATTTGCAAATAATATGGGAGCCTGAGCGGCGGGCGCGCTGGTCGACCGTGGCGCGGGGTGAGACTTAATCTATACTGAATTAATCACCGACGGGATCGCCGGGCAGATTTTTTACGGGTAAGTATGCAATGTTATCGGTACGGAGATTATTCCAGCGCGCGCAACTGATCCGGCAGTTATTAGTCGGCCTACTCCTTGCTGCCAGTTGTTCGGCTACGGGCAACCAACCAGTAGAGGTGCAACAGATTGTCCTGCCATTTATTAAAGCCAGCGCACCGAGCCACCAAGCGTATTTCCCGAAACTCCTGAGCCTGGTCCTCGACAAGACAGTCGCCATCTATGGCCCTTACGAGATCCATTATTTCCGCAATAATTTTACCTCCGCGCGCATTATCTCCGAGCTGAAATTTGGCCGCTCCATCAACGTCTTGTGGACCAGCCCCGACGAAGATCGTGAGCGGGAGCTGCTGCCCATTCGCGTGTCCTTGTTACAGGGATTGAACAGCCATCGCATTTTCCTGATTCGCCAAAAGGATCGCGACACATTCCGCGCGATCCGCTCCCTGGATGATTTGCGTCGCCTGCGCGCCGGTTCGGTGTCCAACTGGCCCGATACCCGGGTGATGCAGAATAACGACCTGCCGGTGGTGACTTCGGCCCATTACGATTTGTTATTTACCATGCTCGCCGGTAAACGTTTTGATTATTTTCCCCGAGGCTTGTACGAGATCTGGGACGAGCAACAAGCGCACGCCGATAAAGGTTTGGTGATTGAAGAACATCTGATGTTTTACTATCCCGCCCCGATTTATTTCTTCGTCAACCCGCGCGATAAAAAACTGGCGGAGCGTATTGAGCGGGGTTTGCAACTGGCCATTGAAGATGGCAGTTTTAATGAATTATTTTTCAGCGTACCGAGCTTCAAGCGAGGCTATGAGGAGCTGGCTAATAAAGAGCGCCGTGTTTTTGATCTTGAGCAACCCCTCAAAAATCGCTTGGCGCCCTGATGCTGCGTTGGAAAGCTGATTCCGGTGCTCATTTGCTTGAGAGGTAACTTCCAGAATTTATTCTGCGACGATTAATTCTGCTGTGCATTCCTGGCTTTTTGTTCAATCCATAGCGACATATATTGCGTGCTTTTATGTTGATGGTGTTGCAGCATGGCACCGATAAAATTGTTGCGCCGATGTGTTTCCAGATTATCGGCGGTTACTTCCAGTTTACTGATCAACAAAGGTAATAACGTCACGGCAGAGAATGGCTGCAATCCAGCCGCGCAACGATCCTGTGCGGCTTGCCACTCCGCTGGTGATTCATATAAGCGCACCGCTGCGGAAATAAAGTGCTCAACATCATCAGCAACACATCCTGGCCAATTTTCCGCATCCCCGATGCCTTCCGCACCCACAGATGTTGTAACGCTGGGTGTGCCGCATTGCATCGCGTCAATCAGTTTCCCTTTGAGGCCGGCACCAAAACGCAAAGGCGCAAGGCACACACGCGCTTGTTGCATCACGGCATGGGCATCATCGGCCCAGCCGCAGATCAAAAAGCCCTGTTGCGGATTATGCAGGGCGGTGGCTTTGGGCGGCGGATAGGCCCCGTAAATCTTCAACTGAGCCTGGGGAAGTTGTGCGCGCAAGCGCGGCCATAGGTAATGCTTGAGACACAGCACCGCGTCCCAGTTGGGTTCATGGCGAAAATTGCCGATGGTTATAAAATCCTGTCGTTGCGCAAAGGCTGGCTGGGACGATGTCGGCGGCGGCAGCAGGAACGGGCAGTAATGCAACAAGTGCTCCGGTATTGAAAACGCCTGTTGCAATAAACGGTATTCAGCGCGGGAGATCATCAAGCTGATATCGCAACGGTAAATCGCAGCGATCTCCCGCTGTGCCATATCATCACCAGCCATCATGTTATATAAAATTTTATCGTCTGCCATGGCTGGATAAAGCTGATATTTTTCTGCTTCTGTTGCCGCCGACTGTTGTTGTTTTTTCAATAACTGCTGGCGCGCGTAACGCAGGCTGTGCAAGTCTTCCGTATTCAAAACCCGCACGGCCTTGGGGCAGTTGTTAGCCACTCGCCAACCGAATTGTTCCTCGGTAAAAAAACGATCAAACACGACGACATCGGGATTTAATGCTTTCAGGTATTCATCAAAACTTGAACAATTCAGGGCGATGGTTTTTTCTTCAACACCCAGGGTCGCCAGGTTAATGCGATGTTCAGAAAGCCCGGCGGCAGAGGCAAAGGTCACGCGCCAGTGTTGTTGCAGGAAACCGGTGATCAGTTGCAGCATGCGCGAACCCGCCGCCGATGAATTGGGCTCGGGCCAGACATAACCGATAATCAGGACAGTATTAATCACGGGAACGCACGCAGGTTATATAAAGGTGCGAGCGATTATAGGGAATTAGCTGACGAGTTGCTCGTTTAACATCATTGGGGTCCCGGCGTCGCCTGGACTGGTTATGTTAGCGCCCCGCAGCTTCCCTCGCAGCAGGAGTGGTTTCCAGGGCGCGGTTCTCTTGCAAAAATTAATTCATCAAACCTGTTCCGGGTACTCCACCGCATCAATGCGCACGCGAATGGTTTTGGTGGTGGAGATAAACCATTCAATTTCCTGCCCGACCGACATGCCGAGCAAGGCACTGCCCATAGGTGCCAGCACGGAAATCTTGTCGGCACAACCATCGGTATCCTGGGGATAAACCAGGGTGTAGGTAAATACCTCGCCGGTGGACAGTACGGTAAAGGTGACGCGCGAATGCATGGTGACAACATTAGGTGCCAGCTTATCGCAGGCCACTACATCGGCCCGTTGCAATCCACCCATCAAGCGACAGGCGCCGGAATGATTAAATTTTGGTAATGAATTGAGCAAGGCTTCCAGTCGTTCGAAATCCCGCTCGGTAATGACGATTTGTGCTTCACTTGCCATAAAAAACCTCGAACATGGTTGATCGCCGGTACGAGTACCGGAGGTTAGCAATAGGTTGTTTCTTTGAATTATTAGGCGTTTAAAAAGAAGGGCAGGTTCGATAATAAGGAAGTGAAATTGAAACAGCAATAGCATCAAAAACCCTATGTGGCGTAACAAACACTCGCAAAAAGTTCATTAAAACCAATAAAAAATCAATGGGATAAATGCCGCGCGTGCAACCAGTTTATGACGCCGTGGCCGGCGAGTCGGCCGGTGGCAAAGCACCCGGTTAACAGATAGCCGCCTGTGGGCGCTTCCCAGTCCAGCATCTCACCTGCGCAAAATACCCCGGGCAACTCGCGCAGCATTAATTGGTCATCCAACGCAGAAAAACAGATTCCCCCGGCGCTGCTGATTGCTTCGCCTAAAGGTCTGGGGCGCAACAGGCGTACCGCTAGGGATTTTATGGATTTGGCCAATAGAAGATTATCCTGCCATGAGGAGGCAGGTGCCAACTCGCGCAACAGCTGGATTTTTAT
>CAMLOU010000183.1 GCA_946481735.1 uncultured Cellvibrio sp. | reverse complement strand
TAGTGGAAACTGCCCGCTATCTGTCGGTGCAAGTGTTGACAAGCCGTTCTAAAACGGCATAATGTCGCGTCCTTGATTCCAGACCCGATTTAGATCAGATTTTATAGGAGCACCACGGTGGCCAATACAGCCCAAGCGAAAAAACGCGCGCGTCAAAACGAAAAAGCTCGCAAGCATAACGCCAGCCTGCGCTCTATGGGGCGTACCTACCTGAAGAAAGTGGTGAACGCCATTGCATCAGGCGATCTGGAAGCAGCCAAGGCAGCTTATGAAGCAGCTATTCCGGTCATTGACCGCATCGCTGACAAAGGCCTTATTCACAAGAATAAAGCCGCACGTCACAAGAGCCGTTTGAACAGCAAGATCAAAGCGATGTCTGCTGCCGCCTGATAGCAGCGACCCGCGATGATGCAGCCAAAAGGCTAGCGCGACATTGCAAGACAAAAGAACCGGCAATCGCCGGTTTTTTTGTGTCCGCTATTTGGTTCTGCACCATTTCGTTGGGCAACCCACATCAGGCTTCATCAGCATCTATACAGTGAAATAAAAACAGATTATCTTCGCCATAAATTTTCAGCCGGAGCCAGTTCTGCTGTCGGTATCCAGCGTATAACACGTGCCTATACTTATTGATGGAGATGTCTTTATGCTGCCGCGCGAGCATTATCTGAAACAAGCTTTTCAGGACCCGCTCAACTTCCCCGATGGTTTTGAAGCCGGTGGATTATCCGGCATCCAGGCACGCTTGATTCGTAAACACGGCATGTTGATCTCTGCCCTGGTCGACGACAATGTGTCAGATCCAACACCGGAAGACCTGCACCTGCTCAAGGTTATCGCCAATCAGGGTGCACCCAAGACACCGGTGGAGCAGGCCTGGGTCAAATACCTCAGCCTCGTTAAAGCCAAGCAATCCAGTCGCTCCGCCAAATCCAAATCCGCCACCAAGGCCGCCGAAAAAAAATCCTCCTGAGGCGCTCGCGTTATCCTTTACCCACACTGCCGGCGGGCAGTGTGGGCTCATCCTAACCTGGAATCTTTACTACGACCTGGTACACCTTGCCGGGTTGAATGTCGGTGATATGTGGTTCCGGGAGCGTTTGACCATCCAGGCTCACCTGCACCGTTGAAACGCCCTGCTCCCTGCGCATATCCACCTCAAAACGCGCACCGCGAAACTCGCGGATTACACGGGCATGAGACCAGTGCGAGGGCAATTGCGGGGCAATACGCAGGCCTTTGCGATCACCTTTCAACCCGAACAACCCTTCGATAAGCGAGCGATACACCCAGGACACGGTGCCCGTATTGAATAATTGACTCGAGCGACCGGCCGTGCGCGGAAACTGATGATAGGCGCCGCGATAATAGTTGGGGATAAAGACCGGTAATTGGCCGCGCTGCAGATAATCCTGCTCATCCGGCCCCGGGATCATCTGACGCAGCAGGCGATAGGCGCGGTCCTGTTCGGCGATGGTAAACAGGCTGTAGATATAAAACACCGCCGCGTGGTTGTATACCGAACCATTTTCTGCGGAGCCTGGATGTTTTTGCGTAACGCGGCCCACATCATCGCGCATGGCGGTATAAGCCGGAGCCAACATCATGACGCCGTAGGGGGTTTCCAACTGTTCCTCTACCGCGCGCAGCATTTTCTGGCGTTGGGCTGCATCAGCCGCGCCGCCGAGGATGGCCCAACTCTGTGGGTTCAGGAAGATGCGCCCCTCCGAGTCTTTGCTGACACCAAAGACAACCCCATCGTCCGTGATACCACGCCCGAACCAGTCGCCATCCCATAGATATTGATTAACTGACGCGTTAACCGATTGCGCCGCCGTGCGAAATTCTCGGGCAAGCGACGCTTGTTGCTGTGCCTCACAGATATCAGCCCACAGGTTCAACGCATAAGCCGTTGCCACCGATAACCAACCGGACACGCCTTTGCCTTTGTAGCCCACCATGTTCATGGGATCACACCAATCGCCTTGGGCGATATAACTCAAGCCACGCTCATCCCGCGCGCTCAACAACCAACGCATGGCGTTGCTGATGCGCTCGAAGACGGTCAGCGTTTTGTCACCTTCAGCGTCTTTAACCGGTTCATCGAGGATCGCGTAATCATTGGTCTCATCCAAATACGCCTGCAAGCAGACCGGCAGCCAGACACAATGATCCGTATGCGGAATCTGGTTGATGTATTTCAGCTCCGCACCCTCCACCAACAAAATGCCATCGGGCATTGCGCCGTTGGCTTCCTGTTGGCTGAGTGCATGTAAAAACGCAGCGCGCGTGACGGCGGGCTTGATAAAACTCATGCCCATGTTGTCTTGCAGGTAATTGCGGGTCTGCGGATCTGTGGTCAAGCGGTTTACGTCGCCGTGATAGAAGACCTGGCGTGGCAGCCAGTGATTGACGAAGTTATCCAACTCGGCGTCAGGTGTTTCGATAGTTAAGCAGCCGCGCCCCTGCTGGAGATAATTCGTGTAATCCTGTTGCGCCCTAGCGAAAGCTTCAGCGCTGAGATATTTTTCCCGCAGCGCCGCTATCTCGGTGTCATCAAACGCAGGACCGAAGATAAAACGATATTCCTGTGAATCCTGGGGGTTTAGCGCTAAACGATACTGCAGCACCGCCGCCGGTGTTTCATACCGTGCATCACCACCATCCAGTGTTTCCTGTTGTAAGGCCGAGGGATTGTGCAATCCGCCCTCACCTTCAAAGGTTTCCTGTTTTGCTTCCCAGGCGACCGGGGCCACTTCATGCAGGAAAAACGTTTTGTCTTTGAAGTTTTTATTCTTGAAGTAATCCGCTACTTTTTGATAGGGCGTAACACAGCTAGCCACAATCCCGCCAAGATCGGCACGGTATTCAGCAGACTGATTCATCCAGGACATATAGCCCACTGGGAAATAGGAATACACACTTAACCGACGCGGGCGAGCAGAGATATTGGTTACGCGCAGATGCCACAACTCCACTACATCCTGCGTCGGGAGCTGTAATGTCAGCTCGACCCGAACGCCCTTGCATTCGATACGCCAGGCAATATCACTCTTGCCAACGGAAAATGTAAATTGCTCCGGTAGCGCGCGCACCGGCTCGTAGGGTGCAGAGAAAATCTCGCCACTCTCTTCGTCTTTAATATAAAAAAAGCGGCCCGGATGGTGCGCATAATAAGGCTGCTCCGGTTGCATAAATGTTTTGGCTTCAAGATTCGGCGCGTAGGCATATTTGGCTGGCTCCGGCTGCATAAATTGTGCAACAGCGTAGCCGCGACAGGTTACCTGGATCATCATCCGCTGGTTCCACAAAAATCCGGCGGCACGGGGCATGGCCGTAGGGCTGGTCAATTCATAACGTTCGCCGTTGGCACTGGGAGACAACATAAATAAACTCCGATAATAATGTCGCTGTGCATCCTGCGAGTCAGCGTTCATCCTGAACAATAAAAAACGCCGCAAGAGCAGCGGCGTTAATCAATAGCAAAAAAGCAGGGCGACGCATTAGCTGGCCGCTGTTGGCTGCTCTGTTTCACGGGCTTTGAGGTCGGTCTGGATCTGTTCCAGCTTTTCGTTAGTCAAAGGATAGAAACTCACCACGAAGGCCGCGATAAACGCAATCACACCGGGAATAACCGTTTGCAGCAAGGCGATGCCCTGCTGGGACGCATCGCTTTGCGCTTCGCGCGCAACATAGCCAATCGCGGCCAGCATCCACAGCATAAATGCAGAACCTAATGCGCCACCGAGCTTTTGTGCGAAAGTAGCCGCCGAAAATGTCATACCGGTAGCGCGCCGCCCGGTTTTCCACTCGGTGTAATCCGCACTGTCGGCATACATGGACCAGGCCAGTGGCGACTTGGGCCCCAACGCAAGGCTGATCAATATATTCAGGGTAAACATCAAACCAATCGCATCTTTGGGTACGAAATAAAATGCAATCGACAAGACACCGACGATGCCCATCAGCAACATCAACAATTTGGTTTTGTCGATAAATCTGGTCATCAGCGGTGTAAAGGCCGCGCCGACACCCAAGGCAATGCCTTGTACAAACAAATAATTGGAAATTAAATCAGGCCGTTCGACATAGTAGGCGAAATAGTAATAACCGGAGCCGCCGCGCAGGGTAATGGTCATCATGATGATCATCGCCAACGCGATCAGAATAACCCAGGGGCGATTGTTCAACAGGTCTTTAATATCATTCAACGGATTGGTGTGCTGGCCAGCCGGCGGCGCAATACGCTCGGTGGTAGAAAAAAATGTAATAGCAAACACAATGGCCGCAATAATGCCGTACAACGACATGGTTAATTGCCAGCCCAGGGTTTCATTACCCTGCCCCAGCCATTCAACCAGTGGCAAGGTAAATTTATTAACCATTGCCGTACCGACAAACGCCGCGATAAAACGAAAACTGATCAGGGTGGTGCGATCCTGGCTGCGCGCCGTCAACACGCCTGACAGGGATGAATAAGGTGTGCTGAGGATGGTGTACATCACCATCATGAAAGAATAGGTGATGTAGGCGTAGATAATTTTGCCACCCTCATTGAGATCCGGCGTACTGAAGGTAATCACTGCTGCACCGGCCATGGGGACACCGGCAAACAGCAAGTACGGACGGAATTTTCCCCAGCGGGTTCTGGTGCGATCCGCTACGGCGCCCATGATGGGGTCGGTAATCGCATCGACAATTTTGGTCACTAAAAACATGGTACCGGCAGCCGCGGCAGGAATACCGAATACGTCGGTGTAAAACACCGCAAGAAATGAAGCAATACTTGCCCAGTACAAGTTAAAACCGAAATCGCCGACGGCGTAGCCGACTTTTTCCTTGAGACTTAATTTGGCCATACGATCGTGATGGGTCACGGTCTTTCTCCTCGCGCAATGTTATTGTTGTAAATTTTTATGTGCTTTTATAAATATCGCGGCATAAAGCCGCGTTTATTTGGCATTGCGCGTAGACTTACGCAAACGCACTTCATAACCGATGTTGACTTGTTTTTCTTCAATGGGCTTGCCGCTGAGCGCACGAATAACCATCTCGGTGGATTTCACCCCCATTTCATAACGCGGCACATGCACACTGGTCAGCGAAGGATTCACAAACTGCGAGGCTTCAATATCATTGAAGCCGCACAGGGATAATTGTTCGGGAATGCGAATGTTCATACGCTGGCTTTCAAACAGTGCACCCAATGCCAGGTCGTCGTTACAGCAGAAGATCGAATCAATCACGCCCTGGCTTGAGGCCATGAGGCTGCGGAACAACTCACCACCCAGCGCAATAGACGAAGGCTCCGGTGTGGTAACAATAAAATTTTTCCAATCAATGCCAGCCGCATCCATCGCCGCTTTGTAACCCAGCATCCGCTGTTGCACACGGGGGTCCATACGTGCACCCATAAAACCGATGCGGGTATGGCCCGCTTCCAGCAGCTTGGATACCACATCGTAGCCGGCTTGCCAGTGAGAGAAGCCCACGTTCATATCCAGCGGCTGATCGAGCAGTTCCATCATCTGCACGATGGGAATACCGGCTTTTTGCAGCAGCTGTTGGCACGCGCGGGTCTGGTCACCGCCAGTAATGATCATGGCTTCCGGTGCCTGGCTCAGCAGCGTGCGGACCATCTTTTCTTCTTCAAGGGGCGAATAATGGGTGTCAACCAGCAGCACTTTATAACCGGCTTTGCCAGCGACTTCGTATATACCACGCAAAACGTCATTAAACACAATGTTGGATAAGGACGGGATCGCCACCCCGATCACGCGGGACTTGGCGGACGCCAGAGAGCTGGCGAATTGATTGGGGATATAACCCAGACTGTCAATAGCGGCCTGGACCTGGCGCCGCAACAGGTCGGAGACCTTGTCCGGCTGGTTGATAACCCGGGAGACGGTGATGGCGCTTACACCGGCTACTGCCGCCACATCCACTAACGTTACTTTCTTATGTGTTGTATTTTTCGTCGATCTCATTGCCGCATCTCATCGCCGATTCACGAGTGCCGGAACGATAACACAGACTAAATGATTGCGCTATCATTTGGCCCCGTGCTACTCTGGCAAATCTCAGAGGTTCGTACCCCAAAATAGCGCAATGATTCAACGCTTAGCTCCTTCCAATATGAATGCCACTACTTACCTGATCGTGGTGATGGGCGTATCCGGCAGTGGTAAATCCTCACTGGCCCGTACGCTAGCCGACTACTATGGCTATTGCTACCTGGACGGTGATGACTTCCACAGTGAGTCGTCGCGGGCGCGCATGGCCAGCGGCCAGCCCCTCACCGACGAGATGCGGGCACCCTGGGTAGCGGCCATCTGCCAGCACCTGCAAGATAGGGCGCGCCGACAGCAGCATTGTTTCCTTGCCTTCTCAGGCCTCAAGAAAATCCATCGCAACCAACTGCGCGAAGCCGGCCTGAAAACCCTCTTTATCTTCCTGCGCGGAGACAAACACACTATCCAGGACCGATTGAATCGGCGCACGGGGCATTTTATGGCGCCGGCGTTGCTGGACAGTCAACTGGCTACGCTGGAAGATCCGTCGATGGAAACTGACGTTGTCCCGCTGGATATCGCCGCCCCTCTGGCGACGATTGCAGACCAGGCTATTCAAGCCATCAATGAGCAGTACGAGCTGGA
>CAMLOU010000182.1 GCA_946481735.1 uncultured Cellvibrio sp. | reverse complement strand
ATGGTAAAAATTTTAACCGCCGCATCGTTACGCACTGTCGCGTTTAAATGTCCGACATAAATCGGGCGTACATAGGTGTTGCTGTCGATGATAGCGGTGACTTCTGACACCATATCGACATCCAACAGCGCGGCTACACGCGGCAACAGGTTTTTACCGAAGCTGGTCGCCGCACTGATGATGGCTTGATAGTCGCTGGCGATACTCACAACCAGCGGCGCAAGATTTTCGGCCAGGGGATTGGCATAGCGCGCGTCATCGGCAACGCGAACACGCCTGACGCCGTTGAGCCGCGCAATTTGTTCGGCAACGGCACCCACATTTTCTCCGGCAATCAACACATCAATGGCGTCACCTGACACCGCTGCAGCGGTGATGGCTGAGCGCGTGGAGGCACGCAAACGTTGTTGATCGTATTCGGCGATGATTAACGTACTCATAATGAGATCCTCGCGTCGTGACGCAATTTATCGATCAGTTCCTGCACGTTGGCAACCTTGACGCCGGGTGAGCGCGCCGGCGGTTCTTCCACTTTGACTAACCGCAATTGACTGCTGGTGTCTACGCCAAGCTCCGCAATGGGCAGGGTTTCCAGGGACTTTTTCTTCGCTTGCATCAGGTTGGGTAATTTCAAATAGCGCGGCTCGTTAAGGCGCAAGTCGGCGGTCACCACGGCAGGCAAGGCCAATTCCACGGTTTCCTGACCACCGTCGACTTCGCGGGTGACGAGCGCCTTGTTATCGCTAAGGACGATCTTCGACGCGAAGGTGCCTTGGCCGACATTCCACAAGGCCGCTAACATCTGCCCGGTTTCAGCGGCATCGGCATCAATCGCCTGTTTGCCCAGCAGGAACAGATCCGGTTGCTCGCGTTTGGCAATTTCCAGCAGGACTTTAGCCGTAGCGCGGGATGACAGGTCCGCATCGCCCTCAATCAGGATGGCGCGGTCCGCCCCCATGGCCAGGGCATGACGCAACACATCCTGATGCTGGGCGGTGCCAATGGTGATGGCCACAATTTCGCTGACCAGCCCGGCTTCTTTCAGCCGCACCGCTTCTTCAACCGCATGTTCGTCAAAGGGGTTGATGCTCATCTTGAGGGTTGCGGTGTCCACATCCGAACCGTCCGCTTTGGGGCGAACACGGATGTTGTGATCCACGACGCGCTTGATACTGACTACCACCTTCATGGTTGATCCTCTCTGGTTTAACGGCCGCAGGGTTACAGCACCGGCCAGTTTGTGACCATTATAAAGAGACAATGTTTATCTGATAAGTTGATTATATTTATATCCTTAGTCAATAATACTGATATGAAATACTCACTTCGCCAATTGGAAGTCTTCGTCGCCATCGGTCGCCAGGAAAGCGTCTCCCGGGCGGCGGAGGCATTATCCCTGTCCCAGTCGGCCACCAGCATGGCCTTGTCCGAGCTGGAAAAGCAGTTTGATACGCGCTTGTTCGACCGTCACGGCAAACGCTTGCAGCTCAATGAACGGGGACGGCAGATCCTGCCCCAAGCCATTGAGCTGCTGGATCGGGCAGAGCAGCTGGAATCCATGCTGGCGGGCGGTAGCGGCCTGGGGTCGTTGCGGATCGGGGCCACCCTGACAGTGGGCAATTACCTGGCGACTATGCTGATCGGGGAGTATATGCACCGCCATCCTGGTACGCGGGTCAAACTTGAGGTGCACAATACCGCCATGGTGGTGGAGCAAGTGGCTCACTTGAAACTCGACTTTGGTTTAATCGAAGGCGACAGCCAGCATCCCGACCTGGACATTACGCCCTGGGTAGATGATGAGCTGGTGATCTTTGCCGCACCGGACCACCCGCTGGCCGGCAGAAACCAAGTGACGCTGGATGAGGTCACCAGAGAAGCCTGGATCTTGCGCGAAGCCGGCTCCGGCACCCGGCAAGTGTTTGACGCGGCGTTTCGACACCTACTGACCAAACTGGATATTCGCCTGGAGCTGGAACACACGGAGGCGATCAAGCGCGCGGTGGAGGCGGGCATGGGCATTGGTTGTATTTCGCGTTTGGCCTTAAAGGATGCGTTTCGACGCGGTAGTCTGGTGCCATTGGATATCCCCGGCTTGGATCTGAAACGGCAATTTAATTTTGTGCTACACCGTCAGAAATTTCGCACCGCCGGCATCGAAGCCTTCTTACATTTATGTCGCGAGGTTGCCCAGGGTGCAGCGCGCAGCGATGAAATTGTGATCAAGCGCCCCGATGGCCGACCGATGGAATATCGTTAATGTTCTGGATAATTAACTTTCTGGGTAATTAAATAAGGAAACATTCATGCAACGTGACAGCATGCAGTACGACGTGGTTATCGTGGGCGCAGGTCCTTCCGGGTTAGCGGCGGCCATTCGCCTGAAGCAGCAAGCTGCAGCACAACAGCGGGAGGTCAGCGTGTGTGTGCTCGAAAAAGCCTCGGCGGTGGGCATGCATATTCTCTCCGGCGCTGTGATTGATCCGGTTGCCTTGAATGAATTAATACCGGATTGGCAGGCGCAGGGCGCGCCGGTTTATGCGCCGGTAACAAGCGATGACTTTTTTGTTCTCGATGAAAAAAAATCCCACGCCATTCCGCATTTCTTATTGCCGCCGTTGATGCACAACAAAAACACCTACATCGTCAGCCTTGGTAAGGTGTGTCAGTGGTTAGGCGAACAAGCCGAAGCCCTGGGCGTAGAAATTTATCCCGGTTTTGCTGCCGCCGAAGTGCTCTATGACGAGCAAGGTGCCGTGAAAGGTGTTGCGACCGGCGATATGGGCATTGCCAAAGATGGCCAGCATAAACCGGAATACACACCGGGCATGGAATTGCATGCGCGTTACACATTATTTGCCGAGGGCGCACGCGGTTCGCTGACGCGGGAACTGGAAACGCGTTTCAATCTGCGCGCTGATGCTCAGCACCAACATTACGGTTTGGGGTTCAAGGAAATCTGGCAGATTGCACCGGAAAAATATCGCGCAGGTTCGGTGATCCATACGCTGGGTTGGCCATTGGACAAAGACACCGGCGGTGGCGGTTTTATTTATCACCAGGCAGAGAATCAGGTGGCCGTTGGTTTCGTGGTGCATTTGAATTACACCAATCCATACCTTTCACCCTTCGATGAATTCCAGCGTTTTAAAACCCACCCGCTGGTGCGCGATTTATTAAGCGGTGGCGAACGTATTGCCTATGGCGCCCGTGCGATTTCTGAGGGCGGTATTCAATCGCTGCCGAAACTGGTTTTCCCCGGCGGTGCCTTGATCGGTTGTGCGGCGGGCATGGTTAACGTGCCGCGTATCAAAGGTTCACACAACGCGATGAAGTCCGGCATGCTCGCCGCCGATGCGGCGCTGGCGGCGATTGCGAGTGATCGTGCGCAAGATGAATTGGTGCAGTATGCCGACGACTTCAAAACATCCTGGGCCTATAAAGATCTGGATAAAGTCCGCAATGTAAAACCGGCGCTAAGTAAATTCGGCACCTGGGGCGGCATGTTGTACGCCGGTATGGATATGTGGCTCGCCAGCCTGGGTTTACGTTTGCCCTGGACCATGCACCATAAAAATCCCGACAATGAAAGTTTGCAAACCGTGCAACAGGCGCAACCAATTCATTATGAAAAGCCGGACGGAAAACTGACCTTTGATCGTTTGTCTTCCATTGCGCTATCCAACATCAGCCACGAAGACAACCAGCCCAATCATCTCACGTTAAAAGATGACACCATTCCTGTGGCTTACAATTTGCCGACCTTTGATGCGCCAGAACAGCGCTATTGTCCGGCGGGCGTCTATGAAATTCTCACCGGCGATACAGGGCCGCGTTTGCAGATCAACGCGCAAAACTGCATCCACTGCAAAACCTGCGACATCAAAGATCCCAAGCAGAATATTGTGTGGAAAACGCCGGAGGGCGGAAGTGGTCCGGCGTATATCGGGATGTGATGGTTGGGGTTGATCAAATGCATCAATCCGGGTAAGGGAGTGTCGGATTACGCTGCGCTAATCCGACCTACCTGGCCTGTCATTGTGTAGGTCGCATTAGCCGCGCAGCGGCGTAATCCGACATGCTCTCCGCCGATTAATATCCCATCTCCCGCCCCAACTCCGCTAATATTCGCCCCCACCTTTTTAAATCCCACGGGAACCCTGATGACTATCCAACGCATAAACCCGACCCCACGCTGGTCCGACGCGACGATTTACAACGGCCTGGTTCATTTTGTCGAAGTCCCCGAAGACACCTCCGTGGATATGGCCGCGCAGGTCCAGCAAATTTTTGCGCAGGCTGAAGCAACCCTGGCGCAATGCCAGAGCGATAAATCCCGCTTGATCTCCGCCACCATCTACATCACCGATATTGCCGACGTGCCCGTGCTGAACCGCGAATGGGAAGCCTGGTTGCCCGCCGGCTGCGCGCCTTCGCGCGCGTGTTTGAAAGTGGAATTACTAAACCCGGCGATGCGGGTCGAGGTCGCCTTTGTCGCCGCCTCGGGTTTATAAAGCAAAACCCCCATCGATATTCCAGCTGGCACCCGTGACAAAGGCGGAATCGTCGCTGGCTAAATACGCGGCAAGGCCGGCGATCTCCTCGGCTGAGCCGTAGCGTGGGACGGCCATAAGCCCGCGCAGCGTTTCTGCAAAATCCGAGTCGGCCGGATTCATGTCGGTATTCACCGGACCGGGTTGAATGTTGTTGACGGTAATGCCCCGCGCACCCACTTCGCGCGCCAGACCGCGAGTGAAGGTCGCAATAGCTGCTTTGCTCATGGCATAGATGGCCATACCCGGAAAAGGCACCACATCGGCGTTGATGCTGCCAATATTAATAATGCGGCCTCCGGCTTTCAGATGGCGCAAGGCTTCCTGCGTCGCAACGTAAACGCCCTTCACATTCACCGCCATTAACCGATCAAAGTCGGCCTCCTGGAATTCCTCGACCGGCACCATGGTGGCAACACCGGCGTTATTGATCAGGATATCCAGTCCACCTTCCTGCTCGACGACACTGGCGACGGCGCGCCGGATATCGGCAGGGTTCGCGCTGTCGGCTTGTATGGCTATGGCATGACCACCTGCCGCCTTAATGCTCTCCACGACCTCAGTTGCCTTGTCAGGATTGGTGGACCAGGTAATCGCCACCTGGGCGCCCTCCCGAGCCAAACGTTTGGCAATAGCGGCACCGATGCCCCGTGATCCGCCCGTCACCAGGGCTACTTTTCCACTCAGTTTCATGATGTTTGCTCCGTAAAGATGGGCCAGCCACCCGTGGGTGTCGTGAACCCGGTTTCAGTAACAACGTGTGGAGCCAGTGTGAGGATTTTATTGCTTTACAAGTAGCGGGTAATTAGGGAAAACTTTTTCAACCAAAAGTTAAAGGTGAATGAAATGGAAAGCTTGGCGAGAATTGAATCCTTTGTCAGAAGCGCGGAGACCGGCAGCTTTTCAGCAGCAGCCAGGCTGCTGGGTTTAACCCCGGCAGGGGTGAGTAAAAACGTGGCCATGCTGGAGCGCGCGTTAGGCGTGCGGTTATTCCATCGCAGTACCCGCAGACTGACGTTGACCGAGGCCGGGGAAAGTTTTTTGCTGGAGGTCAGTGACGGCCTGAATAGTGTCCAGGCGGCGGTAGCCAACGCCAGCCGGCAGCGCGACAAACCGGCAGGTGCATTGAGAGTGAGCCTCGCCTTTGCGTTTGGTCAGCAGTACATACTGCCTTTGCTCGCCGGTTTTATGGAACAGTATCCGGATATCCAACCGGACTGGCGTTTTGAAAACCGCCAGGTGGATTTAATTAACGAAGGGCTGGATGCAGCGATTGGCGGCGGTATTGATCTGGCTCCCGGCGTTGTGGCCCGCGAGTTGGCAAGGGCGCAATTAGTAACGGTAGCCTCACCATGCTTTCTGGCAAATAAACCGCTTCCAGTCGTACCCCAGGACTTGCTTGGGTGGGACGGCATCATGCGTCGCTCGTCCAACACCGGTCGGATCCAGCCCTGGCATTTGCAGACGATCACTGGCGAACTGGTGGTGGTAGAGCCCCGACCACGGGTGATTCTCAATGATCCGGAAGCGATCTGCCAGGCAGCCACGTCGGGATTGGGCATAGGACTGGTGCCGCACTCCCACGCGCTGCCGTATCTTCAGCAAGGCCAACTGATACGGCTACTACCGCAGTGGTGTTATGACGCAGGCCCTATATCCATTTACTTCGCCAGTGCAAAGCTGCTACCCGCCAAAACACGCGCATTTATTGACTTCATTGTTGAGCATTTTCGGCAGGAAAAACTCGCGCAAAAGTTTTCTGCCTGGTAACAAATAGACCAGCCGACCGCACGGCGACACAACAAAATCTGAATCCGTGGAGTCCGTCGCTACGCTGTTGCAAACCTTGGACTAGAATCAATGCAGTTCGGTCTCTGTCCTTTATATCCCAAAAGGTTGGCATGATGAAAAAACAAAACAAATGGCTATCAATCCTGGGCGCGATCTTGTGCCTGTGGGCCACGCAAGTGGCAGCGGTTGGCCTGGGTGAATTGAAACTGCAATCAACACTCAACGAGCCGTTTAAAGCGGAGGTCGCATTAACCAATCTGGGCAGTATCAGCGCGGAAGAAATTCTGGTGAGTTTTGCTTCTATTGAGGAATTTACACAACGCAAACTGGAACACTTTTTCTTTTATAGCGACTTCAAATTCACGGTAGATTTAAACCGGCGAGTGGTAATAATCACCTCACCACGCCCGATCACCGAACCCTACCTTGAATTTATTCTTGAAGCCCGCTGGCCGACCGG
>CAMLOU010000181.1 GCA_946481735.1 uncultured Cellvibrio sp. | reverse complement strand
TCGCCACTGTTGCAGTACCGCAATATTACCCTCGACCCCAGCAGCCGGATCGTCACCCGCGATGATGAACAGGTTCACTTGAGCCGCAACGAATATCGCACACTGCTGGTGTTGATGGAGCGCCGTGGGCGCACAGTGCCGCGTGAACAATTGGAGCAGCTGGTGTACGGCGGCGATGGTGAAATCGAAAGCAATACTGTGGCGGTATACATTCACCAGCTGCGCCGCAAGCTCGGTGACGATATTATCCTCACCATCCACGGTTTTGGTTATCGTATTGGTGAAGAAAAGTTATGAGATCTCTGCGCGGACGTTTATTACTCGCCACCATGTTGGTACTTGCGGGCATGTGGCTCCTCTGGTCTTGCCTGTATATCGCCTCCATGACCAGCGAGCACACTGGCTGGTGGGAAAAATCCATGCGCGATATCACCTACCAGATCATTACGTCTCTTCCGGAAAATATCGATTCGTTGCCCGCTGGCTCACGCAGACTACAACTCCGCCCCGATCAAGAGGTGGGGCGCGATGAACTGAGCTTCCAGATTTGGGCCAGTGATGGCACCAGCCTGCTCCGCTCTCTTGAATCACCGGCAATACCACTGCGCCCGGACTTTCAAAGCGGTTTTTCCATTGAAGAAGTCGATGGCCGCAAGTGGCGCGTTTATAGCGCGCAAGATGCTAGCGGAAAGGTCGTTGTACAAACCGGCATTCCCTGGGATGCCGCCAAGATGAGCTTGAAACATTGGATTAAAGGCGCTTTCCTGGCCGCTTTGGTCGTGTTTATTACCCTGGCACTGACATTGAAAGCTGTTGTGCGTTGGTCGCTCAAACCCGTCACCTCTTTACAGCACGATATGGCAGAGCGTCAGGAGTTTGACCTCACCCCCTTGTCTACCAAAAAATTGCCGCTGGAATTGAAACCACTGATCGAATCCTTTAATCGCTTGTTATTGCGTATTGATACCGCGCTCAACAACGAGCGGCAATTTATTGCAGATGCCGCCCACGAATTGCGCACCCCCATGGCCGCGATACAAACCCACGCGCAAGTGGCCGCCGGGTCTTCCACGGCAGAAGAAACCCGCGCCGCGTTAGCGCGCCTGATTACGGCGGTGGAACGCGGCACCCGCTTGACGCAACAGCTGCTGGATTCAGCACGACTGGAATCCAACTATGGTTTGAAACACGAACGTGTCGATCTGGTGCGCGTCGTTAAACTGGTGGCAGATGAATTCGACATAGTGGCGCAACAACGCCAGCAAATTATTCACATCGACGCACAACCCTGTTTTGTTTATGGCGACGTGGATGAGCTGGGAATTTTATTGCGCAATTTATTGGATAACGCCCTGCGCTATTCAGGCCCAGGCAGCCGCATTGAGTTGATGTGCGGCACAGCGCCGTCCGCCGACGGCATTACCTTGTGCGTCAGGGATAACGGCCCCGGTGTGCCCGACCCGGAGCAGCGGGCGCGGATTTTTGAACGCTTTTACCGCGCCGATCAGGATCATCGGCGCGGCAGCGGTATCGGCCTTTCATTGGTACGACGCATCGCCCACTCCCACGGCGCAGAACTGGAAGTGACCGACGGCCTGGACAACCGCGGGTTATGCATCAGCGTGCACTTTCCGCTCCTGAAAAACGACAGCCCTAAGGAATCTCTTTAGGTTGCCCACCCGGTACGCCCGGCGGTGGTGACACCGGCGGTAACTCCTGCGGCGGATCGATGGGCGGCACTTCTGCCGGTTCGCCGGGGGGCTCCTCCGTGGGTGCATCCGGCGGTAATTTTTCCGGAGGCCAATCGGGATGTTCCGGCTTAAAGGGATCAGGGGTGTTATCAGGCTTTTCTTCCGGGTTCTGCATCATGTCATCCTGTCAGGTGATTTATCGTAACGGGCTCAGTGTTGCGTCAGGTTATCGGGCAGGCACTTGCGTAATTCATCTTCATCCAGGTTGGTAACATCTTTATCAATTTCAAAACAGATATCGTGCTTCAGGCTCTTGTCCAGTTGTGCACGCAACTCACCTAACATCTGCGGTTCCGCCACAATACCCAACTTGGCGAAATGGCCTTTATTGTGCTCTGTCGCCAGGTAGTCACCGATTTGCCGGGCAAACTCATGGACACGTTTTTCTTTCGGCGAGGTGCGCGGCAGCTTGGGGTGATGTTGATCGCCGGCCTGGTTGTAACGACCCAACCCATCGCTGACCAGATCGTGTTCCGGCAACACAGTGTCCGGTTGTAAGAAGGTTTTTATTTCAACAATTTTTTTGCTGTAAGGCGTATGCGCACTGAACAAACGTGCTTTATGCATATCAGCAGACAGAATCCAGATATCGGTATTCATCATCGCCTCCTTTTTGATTGGTGAATGACTAACCGTCGGCAAGTCTCACTATTGAGCTTATCGAGGTCGCATGTTCTTTGAACCGGTTCGCGCAGCAAAATTCGCGGGGGAGGGAATAAATTATTCTTCCGGTAGCTAGGAGACAGACGCGCAAATCCATAAATGCCGGAGGAAAGCGGAGGAATAGTAGCGGTAGCGCAGGGAATGAAAAACCAGCGAGGCAAGATAGCACCTCGCTGCTTAGTGATTAGGGTTGGCCAACGTACACAACAATCTTGCCCCGCGCGCGACCTGACTCGCTTAGCGCATGGGCTTTGGCAATGTCCTGCAACGCAAATTCTGCGCCGACAATCGGCCGGATAATGCCATCGTCAACCAGACCCGCCACGTGTTGGAGAATAACGGCATTAGGTTCGATAAACACAAACGCACAACGCACACCCAGGGACGCCGCACGTTCTTGCGCCGGCGGCGTGATGATCGATACCAGTATGCCCTCGGGTTTTAAAACGCCCCAGGATAATTCCTGCACCTCACCACCGAGGGTATCGAACACCAGATCAACATCGCTCACCACTTCATGAAAGGCTTGCGTCTGGTAATCGATAACCTCATCGGCCCCCAGTGACTCGACGAAACCGCGGTTTTTTTCCGAGGTCGTCGTTATCACATAGGCGCCGCAGGATTTTGCCAATTGGATCGCGAGACTGCCCACCCCGCCGGAGCCGGCATGAATCAGCACGCGCTGGCCAGCCTGCAATTGAGCCGTGGTAAATAACACTTCCCAGGCCGTAATGACCGCCAAGGGCAAGGATGCAGCTTCCACATGGGAGATCGTCCGGGGTTTGTGCGCCAGCTCCGCCGCCCGAATCGCAACATACTCTGCATAGGTACCGTTGCGTTTGATATCCGGGCGCGAATAGACCGCGTCGCCAAGCTTGAAGTCGGTCACCGCATCGCCCACCGCCGCCACCACGCCGGATACATCCCAGCCCAGAGTCAAGGGAAACGGGTAGGGAATCATCTGTTGCAGATAACCCTCGCGGACTTTCCAATCCACCGGATTAACCGATGCCGCAACCACCCGCACCAAAACCTCGTCGACGCCGATTTCCGGTACCGGTGCGTCCTCGTACTGCAATACCTCGGCATTGCCATAATGATGAATCCTGACAGCTTTCATAAAACACTCCTGTTCGTTAGATGATGGCTGGACGTACCCGGCCCACTGGGGTAGAAATAGCCTCACGATTGAATCAGCGTCATCGTACAACATCAACCCTCGCCAGTAAGGCCAACCCATGCTTCATTACGACCGGCTACAACAACACTTTCTCAAAATTTCCCGACTCGGCCACCTGGGCGCCATCTGTGGCTGGGACCAGGCTGCCATGATGCCGGCGGGCGGTAACAGCGCCCGCGGTGAAGCCATGGCGGAGCTGGCTCTGTTGATCCACGAACAAACCACAGCGCCACAGTTGTCGGAGTGGTTTGCCGCCGCCGAAACAGAACCGCTGGACGCAGGCCAACAAGCCAGCCTCAACGCCATGAAACGGCGCTGGCAACACGCCACGCTGTTGCCCGGCGATCTGGTCCAGGCTATTTCGCTGGCGGCGTCCACCTGTGAACATGCGTGGCGCAGTCAACGTCCGGCAAACGATTGGCAAGGCTTCAAAGTCAATCTGTCGAAGGTGGTGGGCCTCGCGCGCGAGGAAGCGAGTATTCGCGCGGCTCATGCCGGGCTCAGTCGCTACGATGCCTTACTGGATATTTACGAGCCGGGTGTTACAACCGCACAACTGGACGGTGTATTTGGTGACGTGAAAACCTGGCTGCCCGAATTGATTCAGCAGGTCGACGAAAAACAGGCAACAAGATCCTGGCAAGTACCCCGGGGGCCCTTCCCGATTGAGCAACAAAAAATGCTCGGGCAGGAAGCCATGAAGCTACTCGGTTTTGACTTCAACCACGGCCGCCTTGATGTCAGCACCCATCCCTTTTGCGGCGGCGTGCCCACCGATGTACGCATCACCACCCGCTACGACGAAGAGGATTTTATGACGGCGCTGCTGGGTGTCATCCACGAGACCGGCCACGCGCGCTATGAGCAAAACCTGCCAAAAGCCTGGGTCGGTTTACCCGTCGGTGAAGCGCGCTCCATGGGCATTCATGAGTCGCAAAGTTTATTCTTTGAGATGCAACTGGCGCGCAGCCGCGAATTTACCCAACTGCTCGCCCCCATGGCAGCGAGAGCCCTGCAACGAGAGCAGGACCCAGCCTTCAGTGTCGACAACATCTACGCGTTTAACACGCGCATGAAGCGCGGTTACATTCGTGTAAATGCCGATGAAGTTACCTACCCGGCCCATGTTATTTTGCGTTATGAAATTGAACGGGCGCTGATTGAAGGCGATATAGAAGTGGATGACATTCCGGCATTATGGGATGAAAAGATGCAAGCCTACCTCGGCCTGTCCACCCGGGACAATTATCGCGATGGTTGCATGCAGGACATCCACTGGACCGGCGGCGCCTTCGGGTACTTTCCGTCTTACACCCTGGGCGCCATGTACGCCGCCCAGGAATTTGCGGCAGCTGAGCGCACCATCACCGACCTGCGCGGCAAGATTGCACGCGGTGAACTCACAGAATTATTTACCTGGTTGCACGACAATATCTGGCAAAAAGCCAGCATCCTGAGCACCGAAGACCTGATTGCCTCGGCCACCGGTGAGCCGCTGAATCCCAACTACTTTCGCAAGCATTTGCAGCAACGTTACTGCTGAAGACCTCATAACGACAACAACGAGAACCTAAAATGGATGACGATAAAACCCGGCTTAAAACCAGCACCGCCGATAAAACAGCGTTGCAACCCAACGTCGCGGATAAAACGAGGCTTAAATCCCCCGCTGCCGATGCAACGCAGGTAAAACCGCGCACCGCTGACGAAACCTTACTCAACCCCAACAGTGTCGCACCGGATCAGCCTGACAAAACCGTGCTGCAAAAATCCCGACGTCCGGTGACCGAGGCCACGCGCGCGCAGGTAAAACCGGAAGCCGTTTCTGCACCGGCTGCTGGCCATATCGTCAGCGAAGGCGACACGATTAAAGACCGTTTTGTGCTGGATAAACTCCTCGGCTCCGGCGGCATGGGCGCGGTGTTCCGCGCACTGGACCTGCGCAAGAAAGAAGCCCGCGATGATCGGCCCTACATTGCAATTAAAGTGCTGGGGGAAAATTTCAAGAACCATCCTCAAGCATTGATTACCCTGCAACGGGAAGCCAAGAAAACCCAGGATCTCGCGCACCCGAACATCGTAACCGTGTACGACTTTGACCGGGACGGCGACCTGGTTTATCTCACCATGGAAGAGCTGAAAGGCAGCTCGCTGGAAGATCTGCTGGAACAGGACAAATACCTGCCGAGCCTCGACATCAAACAAAAACTCAAGATCATCCGCGAGATTGCCCAAGGGCTGTCCTATGCGCACAGTAAAGGTATCGTGCATTCGGATTTAAAACCCGGCAATGTCTTCATCACCGAAACCGGCACCGTAAAGTTGCTGGACTTCGGTATCGCCCGCGCCGCCAATGAACAGCTTTACCAGGACAGTTTTGACGCTGGCGAGCTGGGCGCGATCACCTATACCTACGCCAGCCCCGAAATGGTCCGCAACGAAAGTCCACATTTCAGTGACGATATTTATGCACTGGGTGTCATCGCCTGCGAGCTGCTCGGCGGCGAACACCCCTTCGGCCGCAAGAACGCCCAGAATGCCCTGGAGCAACGCCTCAGCCCGAAGCTGCCGAAACTGAAAAATCCGCTACTCAGCAAACTCCTGGCAAAATCCATCGCCTTTCAACGCAACGAGCGCGTCGCCGATGCGGATACCTTCCTCAGCAAATTACACTTTGCGACCCGCGCACCAAAGCGCATTGCCGCCGCCATAGGCGTGATTTGCATTGCAGCCCTGGGTAATTATTTTTATATCCAGAGCATCGAAGTAGAAGCCATTCCTTTTAGCGACCTGTCAGCAGAAATGCAGGAAAATTTTCATGCGTTTATCAAGGAAGGAAAGACGGCTTTGTCGTTTGGGGATTTACAGGGCGCAGTATTTAATATCGACCGCGCCTATCAAATCCACGCGACCAATGATGATGTGAAGTCTATGACGCAGGAAGTATTGGCCATCATGGAACGCAATATTCGCGCAGCAGAAACGGATGAAGCACGGCGTTTTTATGAAAGTCAGTTGGCAGAGTTACAGGAATACCCGGCGTTTGCGGAGCTTGATGCAGGAAAATAAAAACGAAAAAGTTGGTGTCAGACATGACGCTCGCTCAATGCAAGTTTGGCGTTAGGGCTTGTGTTTCGAAACCCTCAAGTCAGGGATGACTTGAGGGAGCTACAGGGATGATGCATTCGCCACATCCATGTGGCTCACCCTACGGGCAGCTTCGCTGTGCAAATTGGCTTTCCTGACAACTTGTCATGCGTTTTCGAAACACAAGCCCTAATGACAAACGAACTACGAAGTAAACAGC
>CAMLOU010000180.1 GCA_946481735.1 uncultured Cellvibrio sp. | reverse complement strand
CTCTTTTGCGGAGTGTGATGTTTTAAAAAGAGATAATTTTTCAGAGGTTCCCTAACTCATATTGGCAAGAATGGAGTATTTAGAATGAATTTTAAAAATTTAAATGCAGATCTTGATGGGATTGGCAGGTTGGAAGAAATTGCCACCAAAGAATTTTTGGCGGGTATGCCAAAAGCAGAACTGCATATGCATATCGATGGAGCACTCTCGCCAGCCATGATGTTCGCGCTGGGTGAGAGAAATCAAGTCAAACTACCTTATAAATCCGTTGCAGAAATTGAAGCCGCCTATCAGTTTACCAACCTGCAAAGTTTTCTTGATTTGTTGTATCAAGGTGCTTCTGTGCTTAAGCACGAGCAGGATTATTATGATCTGACGCGGGATTATTTTGCCAAATGCAAAGAAGACAATGTGGTTCATACCGAACTGTCGTTTGATCCACAAACCCACACCGAGCGGGGTATTGCTTTCGATACAGTGATTAGCGGGATTTTGCGGGCCATGGAGGATGCGCGGAAGGAGTGGGGGATCAGTTCCAAATTGGTGATGGATTTTCTGCGGCATTTAAGTGCGGAGAATGCGATGCAGACGCTGGAGCAGGCGTTGCCGTGGAAGGATAAGATTATTGCGGTGGGGCTGGATAGTTCTGAAATGGGGCATCCGCCAAGTAAGTTTACTGCGGTGTTTGCCCGTGCGCGGGAGGAGGGGTTTCGGGTGGTGGCTCATGCGGGTGAGGAGGGGCCGCCGGCGTATATTTGGGAGGCGATTAATGTGCTGAAGGTGGATCGCATTGATCATGGTGTACGTTCGGATGAAGATCCGGCGTTGATGAACTATCTGCGCGAAACGCAGATTCCGTTGACTGTGTGTCCGCTGTCTAACGTTCGTTTATGCGTATACGACAAGATGCAGGATCACAATCTATTTACCTTGATGGATGCGGGGTTGCGGGTGATGGTGAACTCGGATGATCCCACCTATTTTGGCGGTTATCTGAATGAGAATTTTTTTGCCCTGGCCGATGCGTTTCCGATGACGCGCGCGCAGGCATTGCAGTTGGCTCATAACAGTTTTACGGCCAGTTTTATCAGTGATGCAGAAAAAACACATTTTATTAATCGACTTCGGGATTATGCGGTAACGCATTAAGAGTTAATTCATGCTTGATATCAATATCCTTGCTGCGCGGGTCATGAACTGGTGCGATCAATTAGCCGCGATCAGTGCGAGCGCGGATGGCATCAGTCGTTTTTATTTAACGCCGGAGCATCGCCGTTGCAATGAACAAGTAGCGGAGTGGATGAAGCAGGCAGGCATGACCACCTGGACGGATGCGGCGGGAAACTTGCTCGGGCATTACGCCGGTGCAACGGATGATGCAAAAATTTTATTGCTGGGCTCCCATCTGGATTCGATTCCCAACGCCGGTCGTTACGACGGTATCCTCGGTGTGCTGTTGGCGATTGCGGCTGTTGAACAGTTGCACACGGACAATATCAAATTGCCGTTTGCTATCGAAGTTGTCGGCTTCGGTGATGAAGAGGGCACACGTTTTGGTAGCACGCTGTTGGGCAGTCGCGCCCTGGCGGGTACCTGGAATCCGGCGTGGTGGTCGCTCGCTGATCGCGATGGTATCTCACTCGCAGATGCGTTCAAGGAATTTGGTTTACAGCCGGACCACATCGGCACGGCAGCGTTAAAAAGTGCAGACTTACTCGCGTACCTTGAAGTGCATATTGAACAGGGGCCGGTTCTGGAAGACACGGACCATGCCCTGGGAATTGTGACCTCCATTGCTGGGGCGCGGCGTTTTCATATTGATGTACAAGGCTACGCCGGCCATGCGGGCACGGTACCCATGCATATGCGCAAAGATGCCTTGATAGGTGCGGCCTTGGGTGTGGAATTAATCGAACGACTTGCCCGCGAAAACGGTGTGGTAGCGACGGTCGGACAATTGGAAGTCTGGCCCGGTGCAGTGAATGTGATTCCCGGTCGTGCGCGTTTTTCGATTGATATCCGCTCGGGTGATGATGACCGGCGCGATGAAACCCTCGCACAAATTCAGCATGCATTTTCCGATATTTGTAAAAACCGTCAGCTCAGTTGTCACTGGACTGAAATTCACAACGCGCCGGCGGTGCTATGCGCTGACTGGATTCAGGATGTGCAGGCTCAGGTGTTGGGAGACATGAATCTTGAACCGGTGCAATTGATGAGCGGCGCCGGTCACGACGCCATGGCCATGGCCGGAATTACCGATGTGGCGATGTATTTTGTTCGCTGCAAAGGCGGGGTCAGTCATCACCCGGATGAATCGGTGATGGTAGAGGATGTGGCGCTTGCGCTTGATGCGCTGACCAGAACCTTGTTAAGACTTGCGGCCAATTTTAATTCATAAACTGGATTTATATTTCACTGACGAATGTCGGATTACGCCTTTGGCTAATCCGACCTACATATTGGCACGCCCCCTGTCTGTAGGTCGGATTAGCGCAGCGTAATCCGACACCCAACCCAATCGAAGCACCGACTGTCATTAACAAAACCCAACCCCATCAAAACAACTCAATTCCGTCACGCAAAAAAAAGCCCCCGACAAGCGAGGGCTTTTCATCACCGTTTACCCATCACACACGGGTACGTTTCTTCAACGCGTCCTTGATGGTATCGCGCATCTTGCGCACGGCTTTTTCGGTGGTTTCCCAATCGATACAGGCATCGGTAATCGATACGCCGTATTTCAGATCACACAAATCTGCCGGAATACTTTGATTCCCCGCACCGATATTACTCTCCACCATCAAACCGATGATCGACTGGTTACCTTCCAGAATCTGGTTGGCCACATTCTCCATCACCAGGGTCTGTAACTCGTGGTTCTTGTTGGAGTTGGCATGGCTGCAATCCACCATAATATTCGGCACCAGTTTGGCCTTCGCCAACTCCTGCTCACACACCGCCACGCTCACGGAATCATAATTCGGCTTGCCATTACCACCGCGCAACACCACGTGACCGTAGGTGTTGCCTTTAGTGTGGATGATCGACACCTGACCTTCCGTATTAATGCCCAGGAAACGGTGCGGTTTGGATACCGATTGCAGGGCATTGATCGCTACCGTCAGGCCACCATCGGTACCGTTCTTGAAACCTACTGCCGACGACAGGCCACTGGCCATCTCACGGTGTGTCTGGGACTCCGTCGTCCGCGCACCGATAGCCGACCAGCTGATCAAATCCTGCAAGTACTGCGGCGAAATTGGGTCCAGCGCCTCGGTAGCGGTAGGCAAACCAATCTCGGCAATATCCAGCAACAACTTGCGGCCGATATGCAAACCTTCCTGAATCTTGAACGAATCATTCAGATACGGATCGTTGATCAAACCCTTCCAGCCCACAGTGGTACGAGGCTTTTCAAAATAGACGCGCATGATGATATAAATAGTATCGCTCACTTCCTCAGCGAGCTTTTGCAAACGTTGGGCATAATCTTTCGCCGCCTCAACATCATGGATAGAGCAGGGGCCGATCACGACAAAAATACGGTGATCCTTACGATCCAGAATATTGCGAACAGTAGCGCGGCCTTGGGTCACAACGGCACGGGCTTTATCGGTCAAGGGGAGTTCCTGCTTGAGTGTAGCGGGCGAGATTAACAATTCCTGAGATACCACGTTGAGATCGTCTACTTGTGCGTCTGTCATTACATGCGTCCGTCGAAAAGGGTAAGTACGCGGCTATTCTACTGAAAAACTGGCGTTCATTGTGGATGTTTTTATCAATGGAATATATAGGGTGTGACAATCAATGAAAGTATCTTAATAGTCATTGTTGTGGGTCTTGCCTGCTCTTTCCCTCCGGACCTACACATAAAACTAACGCTTATTCAATGGCACTGAAGGAGTATGGGGTAGAGGGTTCGGGACCATCGGAGGCATGGACGACCCACAGGGATGTGGAAAGTTTCCCGTAGCGCAGGGAGCGCGTAGGGATGCCGACGTTGAGCCTACAGGGAAGTATTCACGGCGTGTCCCGAACCCTCTACCCCATACTCCTGCCCCGCAAAATTTTTTCACTTCCCTGTCAACCGATTCCCCTCGACCCCGTTAATACCCCTGAAAGCGCGAAAAACCTCTCGCGTCGTTAACAAAACCACCAGGAGAATCACCATGAACAAATCCATCTTATCAATTGCACTGGCCCTCACCGTCGCCGCCACCAGCGCCCAGGCCGAGCGACGCAACATCCTCGACCGCACCGTCATCAACGCCACCGCCAATGGCAGCATCACCCGTCAGATCGAACGCCGCCCCACCGACAGTGGTGCAACCCGCGAAGTCACCCGCACCAACGCCCAAGGCGAAACCGCCACCCGTAGCAGCGCCATCGTGCGTGACAATGAAGTCGGCGTCGCCACGCGTACAGTCTCCGGTGTAGCCTTTGATGGCACATCCTATGCCGGTGAGCGGGTAATCAGCCGCACGGAAAATGGCCTGGAGCGAGTGAGTAACTACAGCGACTCTACCGGCAATAGCCACTCCGGTTCAGGTTCGCTAACCGTCGATAAAGAGGCGGGTACTATCAGCAAGGAGATGTCAGCGACGCGCACCAATAGTGAAGGAGAAACCACCAGTGTGTCCGGCGATAGCTTGCTGGCGCGTACTGATGACGGGTTCACCCGGACGTCCAGTCATACCGACGCGAATGGCAATACGCGCACCCGTTCGGCGGATGTCAGCATCAATAAAAGTGAGGGTAGTTTGACCAAATCGGTGACGGCGTCCGGACCCAATGGCCAGGCCAGTACGACCACCAGCGTCAAACGTGAACGCAGCGTGGATAGCGCGGCTGAGTAAAGCACGGGGCGCGGCAGGCAGCTGTCGCGCCCGGATACCTGGGGAAACAGTGCAGCGCGCGCAACAGAAATAGTCGCTAAACTGTCGGTCAACGAACGATGCTCGTTCAATCTCACTTACGGAACCAGAATGCTTGCCAGAATCACACCCATCAATGCGGCAACCGCTGAACCGGAAGGGCAACCGCAAACCATGGATGGTTTTCTCGCTCAGGTAGAGCGGCGCGCATATCGCACGGCATTGATGACAACCCGGCGCGCGGCGGATGCGCTCGATATAGTGCAGGATGCGATGTTGCAACTGGTGCAGTATTACCGCACCCGCCCGCAGGAAGAGTGGCCCTTGCTGTTTCAACGGATTTTGAATAACCGCCTGATGGATTGGCACCGGCAGCAAACACGCCAGCGCAAATGGTTTTGGCAGTCAGCCCGGGTGGACGATGACGAATCCGATGATCCCATGCTGGCAGTCGCCGATGAAAAGGAGATCAACCCGGCCGATTTATTGGCCCGGGCGCGGGATGTGGAGCGGGTTATTCAGGTGCTGGAAGCCTTGCCTCTGCGCCAGCGACAAGCCTTCACACTGCGCGCCTGGGAGGGCTTTGATGTGGCGGCGACGGCGCAGGCAATGGAATGCAGCGAAGGCAGTGTGAAGACCCATTATTTTCGTGCGCTGCACAGCTTGCGCGCCGCATTGAGTGACGATGAACCATCACAGCGGAACAACCCCGGCGGAGAAAACCCATGACTAACGATCCTCATCAACCCACGAGCGAGCGCGACGAGCAGCTCAGTCGCCAGGTGGCGGACTCACTGGAGCGCAGTCTTGATGATCTGGACGAGCACACCCTGGCGCAATTGGCGCGAGCGCGGCGCACGGCGATCAACCATCGCTCCTATAAACGGGAATGGATGGGCGGCCTGGCAGTAGCGGCCAGTGTGGCGGCGTTGGTTGTGGTGCCTATGGTCGGTCAGTTTGATCAGACCAGTCATCAGCCGGATGACCTGGACCTCAACATGACTTACTTGCAGGAAGATCCGCAAATGCTGCTCGACATGGAGATGTTATTAGCCATCGGGGAGAGTGACATTGAAAGCTAAGTACCTGCATATCGGTTTTTATTTGTGCTTAAGCGGCTCCGTCGTTTACGCGGCAGATGTGCAAGCACCTTCCGCCGAATTCTGGCAATACATGCTGGAATTCAGCAACGAAAAAGGGGAGGTCATCGACCCCATGGAGTTCGCCCAACTGCAACAACTACCGGACAATGCGGACGCAACCCGAGCCGCAGACTCTTCAACCAGCAATCCGCACTCATCAGTCGCTGCGGAGGAATGATCGCCATGAAAACTTTTACGCTGATTATGATCTTGTTAACCGGTATCAACTGCGCCTGGGCGGCTGAGGATACCGACTGGAAAAACCTGAGCGCAGAACAGCAACAATTGCTGCAGGCGATGCAACCGCGCTGGGATTCGCTCCCGGTTGAGCAGCGCCAGCAATTGCTGGTACGTGCGGAAACATTCCAGACTATGTCACCGGAACAACGCCAAAACCTGATGAACCGCTTCCAGCGTTGGCAGCAATTGTCGGATGAAGAAAAAGCGACGCTGCGGGCACGCTATGAAACCTTTAAAAATTTGTCACCGGAACAACAGGAGGATTTGCGCAAGCGTTTCCAATGGTTCCAGTCCTTGCCAGTGGAACAACAGGATGCCTTGCGTAACCGTTGGCAATCCCTGACCCAGGAACAACGCGATCAATTGCGCGAACGTTTTCGTGATCTTAATCGCGAACAGCGTCAATTGACTCGCGAACGTTTACTGAACCTGCCGCGTCTGCGGCAATAACCTTAACCACATTGAATATTCGGGAGTGAAGCTCACTCCCGATGACGGGTTTTGTTCAAAATTTCTGTAACACAGGAGTTTCACCATGAATAACAAAATTGCTTCCTGGAAATATTGTTTAACCTTGGGTTTGGTTTGTGTAAGCACACCGACACTGGCGCAAAGCGGTGACATCGTACACTGGGGGATGGACGTGCGCGCACAACGCGAACACCAGAGTTTCGACAACAGCGATGCCGACCTGAACACCATCAGCCTGCAGCCCTATGTGCAGGCGGGCAAATGGGACATCAGCCTGAG
>CAMLOU010000179.1 GCA_946481735.1 uncultured Cellvibrio sp. | reverse complement strand
CTCAATGGCTGGTTTTTTTACATGCACAGCACTAAACATCAATACAAATAAACTCGCCAGTTAGTGCAGTTCCCCTGAACATAGTAACTACTATCGCCTGGATAGAAAGTGCACTGATAAGGGTTTTGCTGAGTGTTATAGTACACTCCAACCTCATAAGGACCACCTGAGGGACAGGTTATCCGATACTCTTCGTATAAATAGCCACCTCCACCTGTCCCATAGATTTTTGTAAAGGTACAACCCGCATACGAATTGCCAATTATCGGATCACCGAACTCAGCAACTTTGGTTGCGTGTGCGGAGGAAATAAAACCAAAGAAAAGAGATATTGCAATAAACAGTTTGAATTTCATGTTAGCTCCTTTGCTTATTAAATTGACCTTGCGTCATGCAACCTTGCCCCAACCATGAGGCGATAGATTCGGCCCTCACCTATCACGGTACTGCTCCTTTTTATAAATTCATCGCGTCAATGCTTACATGATTTTTTTTGTGATGGATTTTCTTTTAAAATTTTCTGCTTACTGCAATAGACCCAGCACACCATTCTGGGATACATACACAATCACTTGGCCCGCAGCCGGATCGGCAAAATAGGAAACCGTTTGATCAGGAAAATTCCGGTTACTGGTTATAGCCTTCAGCAAGGCGTCGTACATAAAGTCAGTTTGCTGCTCATCACCGGCAGCCAGGACAATCTGGCAATTTTTGGATTTGCAGCTAACATCCAGCGGCATGAAACTGTGCAGATTTTCGCTGGTATCAAATAAGGTGAGGATTGCGTTTTCTTTATCGATGGCCCATTCGTAATCCACGGGCTCGGAGGTGTATCGCTGTTGGATATGTTGGAGCGGACTGGCGTCTTTGAGCTTATCGAATTGATTTCTAAATGCGTTAATTTGATCCTGGATATCTTTATCGCTTCGAACACTGGGTGGTTGTTTTTTCTCCTCAGGTTCGGCGAATTCTGATGGGATGGCTAAATTTCTGTTTTCTAATAATGGGGGCTGATGTTGTTGCGGTGTGTATGTTTCAACTATTTCAATATTTTTGGCAACGACATCTGTATTTTTCTTATCAGCCAGGTCAACACCGGACATTTCACAGGTTGCTGCGATCACTGAGTCATCAGCCATCTGAAGAACGACATGATAAGTTACAAATGAACTTATTAACGCCGTGGTAATTATGATTGAAATACTTTTCATTTCGCTCAATTCCTATGGGCTACTGCGCCGCATAGTAAAAGCTTTCTCAAAGTAAATGAAGGGAATCTTCCGCCAATTTAAATCTCTTTGAAAATTTAATGAAAAGAAAGACAGGAATTTTTATCTATTAAACGGCTTTTGAATATTTTTTATGTTTGGATAATTTTCAGAACATAAATTCAACGAATTTCATTTTGATATTCCAAATAAAAAATCAATGGAACCATCCCTGGCGTCTAAAAATACGACTGCTTTTTTTTAAAACGATGTGATTCTCAGCACGTTACAAAAAAACATGCGTATAGTTAGTACTTCCACTTCACCGTAAACGACACATTCCTCGGCTCACCATAATTGGCGTAGTCGATATTCGCCCAATAGGTTTTATCAAACAAATTGGTTGCGCTCAGGGATGTTGACCAAGCGTCATCGAAGCGCCAGGTAGCGTAGAGATTGGCGAGCAGGTAGGAGCCTTGTTTGAAGGTTACGCCATCCTCTTCTATCGGATGGGTTACGCCATAGCCGACAATCTCACCGGACCAATTGAAACCGCCGCCCAATATCAACGGATCGAGGGTGCCGGCAAAATCATAGTGGGTGGACAGCTGCACGCTGTGTTCAGGCAAGTTGGTCCAGATGCGGTCGTTGCCGTGACGCTTGGTGTCCACATAGGTGTAACCGGCGTTGATGGTCCACTGGTCGGTGATGAGCCCGCTCACGCTGAATTCAATACCTTCGCTCTGTGTGCCATCCACGCCGATGTAGGCCGAGCTGCCGTCGGGCAGGGAATTTTCCGGCTGGGTCATATCACGCACGGCGTAGTTGTCCTGCTTGGTAGTAAACAACGCGGTCGACAGGATTAACTTGCCACCAAGGTATTCCGCTTTCAATCCCACTTCCGCGTTGCTGCCCAAAACCGGTTCAAGCAGATTGTTGTCTTTGTCCTTGTAATTTTGCGGATTGAAGATGTCGGTGTAACTCGCGTAGAGCGAATAGGTTTGGTTGATGTCGTACACCAACCCGATGTAAGGCGTCAGCTCGTCGTTGACCTCGAAGGAACCGGTCGTGTTAACAAATGCACCGGTGGTATCGAAATTATCGGTGCCGGTTTCCCAGGAGGTCACGCGGGCGCCGACAACAGCGGATAAGGCGTCGGTCAGGCTGAAACGGTTAGCAACGTAAACGCCGAACTGTTCTGTGGTCGCAGTGCGGAAAGAGCCGGTGCGCGAATAGGTCGGCAGAGGCGCTTGGCCGTCATAATTCCAGGCATCTGGCACCGGGTAGCTCCAGGAGGCCAGCGAAGTAAAACCGGGTGTGACAGATTCAATCTCGTAGGCATTGGCGCCCGCAACCAAGGTGTGATTGCGACCAAACAGGTCGTAGGTGCCGGTCAGATACAGGTCGATGCTATCCCGTGTATCTTCGCCGGCGCCGACCGCACCCAACAGCGTCAGCCCCTCTCCGGTTTCGATATCCGGAAAACCGGTGGCGTATACCCGCAAGCTGAATACCTCGCCTTCGGTGCGGCTTACCGATGCGCGCAGTTTCCAGTCTTCATTGAACCGGTGTTCAAGGTCGGCAAATACCGTGCTTGATTCCCGCTGCCATTCGGTCCACTCGGGCGCAAAGCTGGAGGAGACCGGCAACTGCGCGACAGAACCGTCTGCGGCGAAGATGGGGATGGTGCCCCAGATAGTGCCTTCGGGGTTGTTGTCCTGATTTTGATAGCCAACGGCCAGGGTAGTGTTTTCGCCAACGTCACCTTCAATCACACCGAGCACGGCGGTTTTGTCTTCGCGGTAGCGGTCACGGAAGCTATCGGAATCCTGGTAAGCCACCACAAAGCGGCTGCGCAAGGCGCCGCCTTCCGTCAAGGGCGTGGACACATCCACCACACCGCGCTGACGGTCCCATGAGCCCAGGCTGGCGGCAACCGATACGGCAAACTCTTTAGTGGGCCGTTTACGCACCAGGTTAACCGTGGCCGACGGCGTGCCCACGCCGGAGAGCAAACCGTTAGCGCCCCGAATCACTTCGACTCGCTCGTACAGTGCAGTGTCATATTCCTGATTGGTGGAACCGCTGTAGGTGGGGATGCCATCCACCTGGAAATCAGTGATTTGGAATCCGCGTGAGAAATAGAGCGGGCGCTGCGTGTCGTAAAGGCTCACGTTGACGCCGGTGACATTCATCATCAGATCGTCCATGTCCGTCATAGAGGCCAGTTCGATCATCTCCCGGCTGATTTCACTGACCGATTGAGGAAGCTCGCGTACTGTAAATGGCAAACGCATGGATGCGGTATGTTTAGTGGCCTCGCCATTAACGCGCATCTCTTCTATGCGTTCTGGCGCGGTGGTGGCGCGTGATGTTGTAGATACTGTTTCGTTCTCGGCGGCCATTGTGGGCGCGCCCCACCCAAACGCCAATGCTGCTATCGCAAGCGCCAGGTGGTAGCGCTTAACAGAGAATCCGGATGCAGCGGCAGGCTGCCCGATAAGGTGTGTGTGGCTCATAAGGAAGTTTCCTATTAACAATTATTTTCAAAGACAAATGATAATTATTATATTTTAGGAGGGAATTCTGCCCATAAGTTGGGAGGACGTCAAGGAAACAAGCGCCAGAGGACGAGGAAGGTGAACAAATCAAACTCTGGTCACAGGAGATGAGAGGGAAGTATTAAGCAGGCATAAAAAGAAAAGCCCCGGATGCAGGGCTTCAAAGAATCGCTACAGTCATTGCCAGCCTAGGGCCAGAACACCCGCAATAGCTGAGGGCGCCAGGCCAGGATCATGCCGATAGACGGCGCCAGTGCGGCCAGCAACATCAACCAGACAAGCACGGCCATGGACGGGCGATCTGCCATAAAACACAGCCCGGCGGAAAGCGATAAGCCCGCCCATCCCAGCGTGCGCAACACCTGTGCCGGGCGTTCGGGCTTGCGGTCCTGGTGAACACTTTTCCAATGCGGCTCCATGGCCAGCGCCAGCCAGCTTAATCCCGCGAGGCAGGTGATCGCGGCTAAACACAGGAATAACCAACTATTAGCCACCCTTCACCTCCGCCGCCTCTGCGGCCATGTCAATCGCCGGCTTATGTGGAGTAAGGCTCGGCGCGCTTTGTTTTACCGGCAGGCGCTGATTTAGCTTGCGCACCGCCATGATCGACAGACAGGCAGCCGCCAATAAGCTCAGGTCAACGCCAGCTACCGCGAGGTAGGTATCCGTAAACAGGGTTTTAATCAAATGATCGCCGGTGCTTAACCAGTTCAACAGCACGGCGGCAACGGCCAGGGTAGCAATAATCCAACACTGTTCACGCCACGCCGGATTGCTCTCGGCACGCGCCACGGGTGCACTGCGCCAGGCCGCGTGTAAAAACGCCAATACCCAACTACTCCAAAATACATTTTGCTCAATGCCACCTTTGCCAGGCAGATCAGCAGGCAGCAAACGGTTGGCTACGAGCATCGCGACGGCGGCGATGACCATACCTGTCACCGCCGTCACCGCCAGCGCATCCACGATGCGAATCGCCTGGCTGTTGGTTTTTGCATGTTGTTGTTTGCGCTTCTCCACAAAGAAGATAAAACCCGTCGCAATACAGGCACAGCCCAGCAAGCCACCGACCACATACAGCCAACGCAAAAACCAGTGCTCGAAATGTTGTAAGTGCAAGCCTGTGAGAAATTCATTGACTTCCGATACCACAGTGCGCGGCGGCTCTTCACGCAGAACTTCACCGGTGCTCGCTTTAAAGTGAATCGCCTCACCCACCAAGGCAACGCGGTCACTCCCGGCGCGGTAAATACTCACATAACCATTTTCATCGCCCAAGTGGTCCATAAACAGGTAACCCACCTCACCCGCCATATCACGCGCGGCCCAGCGGCGCTTGGCCTCTGCCACCATGGCATCGACCGACGCCAGAGGCGCAGCAATGCCTGCGGGTTCGTGAGGTAAGCCAGTGCGTTCTGATTCCAGCACTTCGTGTTGATCATGCAATGGCTTGAGCATGGTGTGACCGACCGGCAGGTAAATGCCCGCGAAAATAATCAGGCCCGTCAACGCAAAAAAGAAATGAAACGGCAGCGCCACAACACCAGTCATGTTGTGCAAGTCCAGGGCACTGCGCTGCACCCGCTTTTTGGGGCGAAAGGTAAAAAACTCTTTGAAGATCTTGCGGTGCATGATGATACCGGTCACCAAGGCCGCGAGCATAACCAGTGCGGCCAGGCCGACAACCCAGTAACCCAGATTTTTCCAATGCCAGTTCAGGCTGTAGTGCATGGGGTAAAACCAGCGGCTGCCGATCTTGAGCGCGTCATCGGGGATGACGTCGCCGGTACGCGGGTCAATAGTGGCCCAGCCGTGCACATGCTGGTGGTCATCGGAAAGGTCTTTGGGTTTATTGGGGATACTGAATTCCGCACCAATCGCCAGCACCGGGTCGCGATGGGTGGTATAGGCATAAAGGGAAGCCATGGGCATGGTCTTGGGGTCGGGTAAGTCTCCGATCACCCGCTGGGCCGTCGCCGCCATATCCAGCGGGTGCGGCTCCAGTTTCTCGAACACCGGCTTCAGCAGGTTATCGAACGACGGCATGGGCTGGGGCTCAAAACGAGTCTTGGGGATAGCCCAGCGATCGATCTCCCGGTCAAACACCGAAAGCGCACCAAAGAAGAAGCAGATCATCAGAACGTACCCCAACACCAGGCCGAACCAGGTGTGAACCCACGTCATGGAAAGACGGAAATTGTTATACATAACTAGCCCACCAGAAGATGCTGTATTGCCAAAGCCGCGCCGGTCATCAATACCGCTCCGCCGGCCAATACCGACCACACCTTAACCATGCTTTTAGCGGCAAAGGTCCAGAGAAACAGCCCCAGGAACAATAAAAAGGCAACCAGCATGACGCCGGTTTCAGCCTCATGAAAGCTCACGCCCAATGCGGCGAAAGCGGCGATACCCAGCGCGCAGAACCCCCAGGTGAAGCCATAGCCGCCTAGCAACGCGGCAGCGACGCGGTTGAAGATGGGGAAATATTGAGTCATGAGAATACCGGGGCCATGGCCAGAATTAGCAATGATGAATACTGCGCATATTTCCACAAATGATACATATTCGCAACAAGAAATGATTCTCATAACATCCAAGGTGAATATGAGGGGGGAGGTCGATTGCTGCGGCGAAAGCGGGTTGTTAGTGAAGATTAGGCATGAGTAATAAAAACAGCAGGACTTGTATTAGTCGTTCTACTAAAAATTTCTGCATGGATTTTTATGGAGTGCGTTTATTTTTCTCCGATCATTTACGGGGCAAAAAAAATAATATTCCTACTGCCAGCTATCACATACTTCATTGTAAAAATAAAAACAAACAGAAATGAATACAACACCTTAGATCAATTGTGCAATGCGTGGAAAACCTTGGCATAAAAATCGCGTAACCGTATGTGAGTTATTATTCCTTGTTAATACAAGTTGATACTCATTGTTAATCATTCGCCACACTCCGCGTGGCGCCGCCAGCGGTAATTACATTTAATCAAGAGGGCGCAAGATGAAAGCGATACGATTTTGGGCAGCCATTGTGGCAAGCGGCGGTTTATGGTGTACCAAGCTTTCTGCGGCTGAGCTCAATGATATGTTTGAGAACGGCAAGGTCAACGGCAACATCCGGGCTTATTACAACACACGCGAATATGATTACCGACCAGATGAAGGTGCATTCTCTCTCGGTGGTGCGCTACGCGCTGAAACCGGCAGTATCAGCGGGATAAAATTCGGCCTTGGCTATTACAC
>CAMLOU010000178.1 GCA_946481735.1 uncultured Cellvibrio sp. | reverse complement strand
GTTAAGGTCAGTTGATTCGCTTCCAGCGTGCCACCATTGTTGTTGATGTTTGCAGCAGTGGCATTCAGGGTTTGGGCATAAATATCGCCTTGCTGGTTATCGAGTGTTTGCGCTTGCAGTTGCAGGTTGTCTGCTTGCAATAATCCGTTACGGTTATTGAAATCATCGGTTATCGTTACCGCCAGGTCCGCTGCAAATATTTCACCCATTTTGTTATTCAATGCACGGCTGTTAATCGCCATGATGGCGCCGCTGGAGAGCTGGCCGCGCAGGTTGGTGATGCTGTTGGTAATCGCCAGGTCCAGGCGATCTTTGCCGTATAGAATGCCGTCGTCATTAAAAAGGTTGTCGGCGGTAACAAATAGACTGCCTTCACTGCCGAATTGGCCTGCACGGTTATCAAAATCGCCGGTGATGTTTAATTCAAATACGCCGGTGCCGCTGTGAAATAAATAACCGTTACGGTTATCCAGCCCGCCCAGGTTTAACACCAGATCGGCATCGTCACGAATGTAAGAACCGTTCTGGTTATTGAAGATGCCTTGCAAATTGAGCGATGCATCGGATGAATTGATGCTGCCACCGGCGTTGGTCAATGTGCCCTCGCCTTCAATCAACACACCACCACCGGCACTGATATTGCCGCTGGCGTTATTCAGTTCTTGCGCAATCGCAACGTGAATATCCGCACCGGCGGAGAGTAATCCGGCGGTGTTATTGAATTGGCCAAAATCGCCGGTAAGATTTTGTGAACCGGAAAACAGCGCACCGTAACTATTATCAAAATAACCCGATGCAGTGACGGTGAGATCCCCACCTGCCGCGATGATGGCGCTCTGGTTGGTGATGGTAACCGCGCGTAACAATAAATCCTTGTCCGCCTGAATTAATGCATCCGGTTTATTCAGCAAACGGTTAACAACGATATTGGCGTCGCCGGTGGATAAGACTTCACCACTATTAATCCAACTGTTTTGCGCAATGGCGAGCAGCAAACCGTCTTTCAGGTAATTACCGTTAGTGTCGAAGCCGGTGAGCAGTTGCGCATCGGTCACGATATCCCGTGCGCGCAAATCAATCTCGCTGGTGCCGGCAACGATATCGCCAGTCAGGCTTAGGGTTTTGCCCGCAGTGGCATCAATGATATTGGCGTGGACATTACCTTGCAGCGTTACATCGCCGTTAAAACTTGAAATAGCGATGCGCTCTTTGGCGGTGGCTTTGTTGATGACGATATTGCCGTCGGCAGTTAGTACCATGTCGCCAGTCGCGGCGGCCATATCACCTGCAACACGCACCCCCACACCGCTTTCGGTTCCCATCATGGTGATGGCATTGACATACATACCGCCGAGCGCTGCCACATCCAGCGCAAATTCCGGTGAATCGCTACCGTCATTTTCCAACGCCGTAGGGCGGCCCGTCGCATAATCCACGCGGTTTTTACCGAGCGCCATCATGACTTTTTGCGCGTGCAATTGCGCATTGATATGGGCAGAGCGCGCGATGATATCCAGGTGTTTTACATTGGCCGCATTAAGGCCCATGCCTTGCACAATAAAATTGCCGTTGTCGACATTGATGGAACGCAGCTGGCCGTTGGCCATCTCTGGCTTACCAGCGGCGAGGGTCACGCGGGGAATATTGATAAAGCCGCAACCATCGCAGGTAATGCCGTAGGGGTTGGCGAGCACATAATCGGCAGCCTGCCCGGCGATTTCGGTGTAGCCCAATAATTGCGAACGGTTTGCGCCTGTGACTTCATTTAAAATTAATCGCGCACTGGCATCGGTCAGGTTGGCATTACCGGCAATGTGGCCGCCGAGTTGGGTGTTGGTGATAGTGCGGCTGTTGTTAAGGATCACGCCGTCTTTGTTGACATTAAATTCAGAAAAGAGATTGTGCGAAACGCCCTTGTCATTAGGCCGCGCGATATTGACGATGTCGACACCGTTAGCCGCCCTGTCCAGCGTCGGGCGCTGACTGACGGAAACAGTTTTATCAACCGCGATGGTATCCGCTACGCTAATCAAGGGTTGAAAAGTTAATAAACCGGCGCAGCAATAGGCGGTTAATTTCTGCCAGAGTTTTTTTGTTTCACGTCCCATGTTGTCCATCTCTTTAACTGTCGTTGCCGTGTGCTTGAAAGTGCTGTGCGGTGATGGTGTTTTCTGTTTCATCGTTATCACCAACTCTTTGAAAAGGTTAACGAGAAATCGAGGATATTTTTGTCCGGCACCAGGTAATCCGGGTGGTCAATCGGCTGTGCGTAATTCACCTGCGCCGATACATTCGCACCGGACAGGCGCAAGCCAATGGCCCAGCCGGTCAGTGATTCATTGCGCAAGCCGTTGTCGATCACGCCGGTATCGATACCGATATAAGGTTCTGTGCGGAAACGCGGCGCGCGCGGGAAGGGATAGGCCGGTAATGAGATTTCATTGCGCCAGTAAATGCCGGTATCGCCGGACAAGCCGTCTTCTTTAAAACCGCGCACGGTGTATTGGCTGCCGATAGAAAAGGATTCGCTGGAAAATAAGAGATCGTCGCTGTATTGACCGTGCAATTCGGTTCGCCATTGCCACACGTTGCCCAAGGCTTGCACAGCGCCGAGCAGGGTTACATCGAGTAAATATTTTTCAAAATCTTCCGGTGGTGCGTCCGGCGCATCTTGTGCGGCTTCGCTGTGGAATTCGGCTTTTAATCCGCGCGCGTAACCGGCGGACATAATCAGGGTGGTATTACCGGGCAAATACATTTCACGACTGAGGTCCAGCCCCAGCACCGTGTCGTCGCGGCTGCTGGTAAGTAGCAACACATCGTCAATATAGTTTTCGCTGGTTTGCTCTTTAATGTGCAAAGACGCAATCGTCTTGCTGGTTTGATTGCGGCCCAGCAAACGGTCGATGGAAAGTTGTAGTACGTCGTTGGTGCCGCGCGTTTCAAAGGTGGTGGCGCTGCCGGTAACCAGGTTGGCGTATTCAAATTGACTGGCATCTATCGCAAAGTTCCAATAACCGAACGGCAATGAATAATGCAGCGAGGTGCTTTCACTTTTTTTACCCTCGCCTTCATCGCGCGCGTTGGTGGAATGGTTCAGGTAAATAAAGTCGTTGATACCCAGCGGGTTATCCCAGCCGCCGCCAGCGCTGACTTTATAAATGCCGGTGGATTCCTGGCCGCTGTTGTTGTAGCCGATATTGATGCTGACCGGTTCGGATTCGCGGTATTGGATAACCACTTCGCTGGCGCCCAGCTCCGAGCCGGGTACAAATTGAATGGTGGCATTGGCCGAGCGCAGGCGATTGAGTTGATCCAATCCCTGTTCGATTTCACGCAGGTTAAGCGGTTTGCCGATCAATCCCGGAAACGCGGTGGCCAACAAACGCTTGGGTCCGCCTTCCAGGCGAATCGATTCAATATAACCCTCGACCACGCTGATGCGCAGATCGCCGCTGGCGAGGTTTTGTTGGGGAATATAGGCACGGCTGGTGACGTAACCGGCATCGATGTATTGCTGGGTAATGCGGCTGACGATGTTATTGATCTGCGCAATGCCGATGCATTGGCCGAGCTGATCCTTGTAGGTGTTGTGCAGGTTCTTTTCCGACAGCAGGCTGGCGCCGTCGATGATGACCTTGTTGATGGTAAAACAGGGGCCCTCGTCCGCGCTGATGTCTTGCTGCGGGGCTTCTTCGGTTTTCAGTTGGGTATGGGTGCGCTGGGCTTCCTGCAAGCGGCGGCGCTCGTCGGCGCGGCGCTGTTCTTCCAACTCAATCGCCCGCCGGATTTCGTTGAGGGCTTCCTGATTGGTTTGCGCCTGGGCGACAGTCGCCACGCTGAGCATGGCGAGAAAAAGACATAAAGCGAAAAAGTAGTGCGCGAAGCGTACCTGCATGGATCGAGTCCCTGGTAGAGCGTGGTTTTTTTAATGGCCTGGCAGTTTCCGGCCAGCGAAAGGCGGCAGTGTAATGGCGTACAAATGATCAAACAATAACCAGCCAGAGAGGTTTTTGTGATACGCGTCACACGTAGCTCAAAGGTTATAAAGCATGCCAAAACTCGAAAAATCGGTTGTTACATTTTTTTACAATTTGCTCGTGGCCACCTGCCAGGTAGGTCGAATTAGCGAAGCGTAATCCGACAAAGGTAGTGATGGATCGGTAAGAGTGCGCAGCCGCAAGATGGGTGTCGGATTACGGCGCTGCGCGCCTAATTCGACCTACGGTGGGGTTGAGTAGCCGAATGAACACGTAGGTCGGATTAGCGAAGCGTAATCCGACAATTTGCAATGGTGTTAACCGCGCATGCGGGTTTGGAAACGAGTGAGCACGTCCTGGATGCTGTCAAAGCCGGTAGGTTTAGTGAGGTGTTCGGCGAAGCCGGCAGCGGCGGTTTTTTCGCGGTCTTCCTTGCCGCCCCAGCCGGTGAGGGCAATCAGGTGAAGGCCGCTGAGTTCGGGTATGCGTTGTAAATGTCCGGCAAGTTCGCAGCCGTCCATACCCGGCAGGCCGAGATCCAGGAAGGCGATCTGCGGTAAAAATTCACGCGCTTTGGCAATGGCTTCGTTGCCTTCGTGAGCCACCAGTGTTTCGTGGCCGATCAATGTCAGCAAGGCCGCCAGTGATTCGGCGGCATCGGTGTTGTCATCCACCAACAAAATGCGCAAGGGTTGCGAGCCCTGCTCCGCTTCGTCTTGTGCCGTTTCCTGCGGGTGATCCGCTGCGAGGCTTTGGTTCAAGGGCAAACGAATTAAAAAGGTACTGCCCATACCCGGCCCGGCGCTTTGCGCGGAAACCTGGCCGCCATGCAATTCGATGATTTGCCGCACCAGGGATAACCCGATGCCCAGGCCGCCGTGGGATTGAGTCAGGCTGCGCCCGACCTGGGAAAACATTTCGAACACCGACGCAATCGCGTCTTCACTTAAACCGATACCGTTGTCTGTTACGGCAATAAATAAATCCAGGCCGTCGTCCCAGGAGGACAAGCGAATTTCGCCTCCGGGTGGCGTGTATTTGGCGGCGTTGTTTAACAGGTTGCTGAGTACTTGCGCGAGGCGCGCGGCATCGGCATTCAGTTGAATGGCGTCGTTGTGAATGTCTACCGTAAATTGATGATTGCAGGATTCAATCAGCGGCGTGCTGGTTTCCACGGCGCTGAGCACGATGTCATTTAAACGGAGGCGTTCGGTTTTTAACTCGATCTTGCCGCTATTGATGCGCGCGATGTCGAGCAAGTCATCTACCAATCGCACCATTTGATTGAGCTGGCGCTCCATCATACTGCGCACCCGCGTAATGGTTTCCGGTTGGTCGTTGGATAATTTTAATAATTGCACACCGTTTTTTAACGGCGCGAGCGGGTTGCGTAATTCGTGGGCCAGGGTTGCGAGAAATTCTGATTTGCGGCGGTTGGATTCCATCAAATGGTTGGCGTGGTTGCGCAATGCTTCTTCGGCAAGTTTGCGCGCGGTGATATCGGAAAAAATCAGCGAGACGCGATTACTTTCCCGTCCACCCTGGCGGCTGGCGTAAACATCAAAGGTGCGCCCCATGGCTTGGGAATGCATTTGAAAACGCACCGGTGCGCCGGTTTGCGCAACGCGGGCGTAGGTTTCTATCCAACTGATTTCAAGATCCGGCACCATGGCGCGCGCTGTCTTGCCCACCGGATCAATCAGGCCGGTTTGTTTTTCAAAGGCCTGGTTAACTTCGATAAAACGGTAATCGTGCGGGCGGTGTTGTTGGTCGTACAAAATTTCCAGCAAACAAAATCCTTCGTCCATCAATTCAATCAAGGCACTGTAGCGTTGGTTGCTGAGTTCCAGTTCGCTCTCGGCCTGGGCCTGGCTGGTGATATCCACCACCACGCCGGGAAACGCAACGGCAAGGCCATTGCTGTCGTATTGCGCTCGCCCGCGCGCGATCACGGTGCGGTAATTGCCATCGCTCATGCGCACGCGATAGCGCGCTTCAAATAAACTACCTTCGGCAATGGCTTTTTTGCTGAGCGCTTTGACACGATCAATATCATCCGGGTGAATCGACGCGTAATACTCGGCCAGGGTGGCGCTGTCCGCTTTTTCGGTCGGGATGGAAAATAATTGCACCAGGTTGCGGTCGGCGATGATCTGGTTGGTGCCGGCGTCCCAGGTCCAGGTGGCGACTTCAGCGGCAGTCAGCATGGATTCGAGGCGCGTGCGCATATCGGCGAACGCGGCGTCGAGGCGGCGGCGCTCGGTGATATCGATCCCCATCACCGCAATAAAAATGGTGTGCCCGTGGTCGTCGGTAACCGGCGTGATGGAAAGGTCAATGTAACGTTCGCTCTCCGGCTCTAAAGAATAGGTTAACTCGCGTTTGAAACGGATGCCGGCGGCAGCAGCCAGGATGGCTTGCTTTACCACCTCCATCACTGGCGGCAAGTGGTTCCATATGCCCCATTCCCAAAACTTTTTACCGACGATATTGCGGTGCTCCAGCCCCGTGGCTTGTGAACTGTAGCGATTGGTTTCGATAACCGTGCCATCGAGCGTGGTCAGCCAGGCGAATTGCGAGCCCTGTTCAAAGAAAGCGCGAAATTTGGCATTGGCATTGGCGGCGGTACGCGCCTCCATTGCGCTGCGTTCAGCGACGGCTTCACGTTTGAAGGTGGTGATGTCTTTGAAACAAATGGTCAGGCCGCCGCCCTCGCGGGGAAAACTGCTGACCTCGACCCACAGCCGCTGCTGGACCAGGTAAGCGGAAAATTTAATGGTGCTTTTGGCGGTGCCCGATTGCGGGTTATCCAACAACGTGCCGCGCAGGTCGCGGAATATCTGCCAGAAATTCTTATTGATGACGTGGTCAAGTGGCAAGGGCGTGAGCCGTTCAACCGCAGGATTGGCGTAGGTAATGGTCCATTCGGCATCCGTCACTACCACGCCTTCGCTGATAGTCTCAAGGACAAAGTGCAGAGTGTTGTCTATAGATTCAGAGGTGAGGCGAAGGGTTTTGGCATCCATCGGTTCGAGACATCACGGGCAGAAGAAAGGCGCCGGCCAACCGTGGCAGGCGGTCATGGGAATAGCCTAGCAATGAATGGGGCAAATCGCCATGGCGTTGTTGGCAAAACTGCGTTGGTAGTTGGTGGAGTGTCGGATTACGCTGCGCTAATCCGACCTACGGG
>CAMLOU010000177.1 GCA_946481735.1 uncultured Cellvibrio sp. | reverse complement strand
TCACCGATCTGCTCTTGAGAACTGCCTACATATCCTTGAAGCCAGGCATCCCAGGTGTTGATAAAATTGCTGGGCAAATCACGGTAGATAAAATCTCCATGAGCAGGTAATTTTCCAAACAATCCAACCGGTTTCATTTGATTCATTTAAATAGACTCCGGACAGCGGAACGAGCCCAACAAATCATTTTTAAACGGATTGTGGATACTGGTCGCCTTGCCTTCGTAAACAATCTTGCGCGCAGCAGCGCTGGTATTGTTCGCGGTAAAGGTAATCAGATAAACATTGGATTGCGCAGTTGCCTTAATGTCAGAGTTATCCATCAGACGGAACCAGGCCCAAGGGCCAGTGTAAGCGCGGTCATAGATTGAGCCGTTCAGGTCTTCAAAGATCACCCGAATACGACGCGCATCGTTATCACCCGACCAGACCACCGGTTTCCAGAATTTAGGACCGTGGTTATAGGTAATGCGCTGGTCACCCAGATCCAGAGTAAACATGGCTTCATCGCGACTCATCGTATACGGACGCAGTTCAAGGCTGATGCTGGGTGTCTCAGGATTCTGACGGAAGAAAATATTGCGGATGCTCGCGGCACGCTGCAGCTGGGTGATCGCACTGGAAGAGAAACCGATACTGTAATTATCCACCGAACGGTTGGCCCAATTACCTCGCGTTTCAATAAACGGTTCCATAAATTCTTTGACGAACTGGTCCACCGTGCCCTGAGGCTTAAAGAAGGCGCTGAAGTCCAGCAACGCCAATTCGTCACTCGATGAACGATTTAGCGGATAACGCCCTGCCAGGCCTTGAGCATAGGGACTGTAAACCCGCGCGCGCCATTCCGCGTTGACATATTGATGAGCAGATTGCAAAACAATCCGCCATGTTTCGTCGGACAAGGATGTAAGCCAGCGCTGCACCGGTTCCGGCGTTGATTTAGCATAAGCCCGCAACGCCGTAATAGGATTCGCTGCACCGCTTTGGAAGCGTGCCTTGGCAACTTCAAATGACTTCTGGTTCGGGTCCGGCGCCATGGTGATTTCCTGAACAAATTCCTTGAGTTGTTCAAGCCGCTGCATGGTCGCATTGATCGGCGCAGGGCCTCGGGATGACTCACGCAGTAACAGGTTTAGTTCATGGAATCGCTTGTCCACGACAGTACCTTCTGCCCTGCTCGCCAGGTAATCTACAGCCCGATCGGTCCTGGTGCCTTCAGCGGTTTTATCAGCCAGGTTTTCCAGCAGCGGCGGTGTTAACTGCGTATTGGTTTTACCCACCTGCAACACAGAAAGTAAGGGCGAATACACCGGATCAACCATACTGGTTAGGACATCATTCACTTCACGCAGATTAGAAAAGTTAGCGATGTGCAGGCTGTCGTAAACATTGGTCCAGACTTTGGTGTAATCCGCCAGATAATGTTCTTTCACCTGCTCGCTGATTTCATCGAGGTCCTGATTAACAAAATCGACGTTCTTGTCATCTTCGTCCGCAAGAATCCAGCGCTCATTGATGACATCGGCCACCACCGGCGAATCGACAGAGAAGTCGACGTTTTTATAACCCTGAATGGTATACAACGCGGGAATGGACAAGGCAGTTTGCGCGCGTTCATCCATCTTGAATGCTGAGCGAACCGACTCGCCATAGAAATTCAGCATGTCGACACGCTGGTTGTATTCAGAATGGGATTTAATGCGGCTATAAACCCGTTGCGATACGGGAACACGCAGCAAGGACGCACGTGTCTGGGCGACCAGTTGTTCGTTTAAAGCCGACGGCTGCAAATCGTGCTCCAGCAAAGCATCCAGATGCACTTTTAGCTCTTGCCGGCGGGTACCTTCGCCATGGAAAACCCTGTCCCAATAGGACTCAAACCATTCCTTGATGATTGGTTTCTCCATGTGTTCAAGCTTGTTGAACATCACATAGATACGGAAGGTATTGTATAAATCGCCTTCGGGATCACCCTGTCTTAAGACCGTCTCAAGGGTTTCGAGCAGCTTCGGCAAAAACAGCGTCTTGAGTTTGACTTCATAGCTGCGATTCGCCTCGGCGTCGACACGACCATCATAAAGCCCCATGCCGGACAACCAGGGATGATTTTCCTGATTGTAAACAATGCTGGCTTTGGCCAACGCATTGAGTGGCGGTAATACCGTACGGATATCACTGTTCCAGCGGCTCAGGCGCTTCTCTTCTTCTTTGTATTCATCAACATGGGTATTCACCTCTGACATATACATCTTGTTGCGTGTAACGCTGCCGCTCCATACCAGGATAACGATCAGAGTCAGCGCCGCCAGCCCCACATAGGCTGCCCGTTGAGACCAACGGATGATGCGCTCATAGCGCGTATTAACGCCCACCAGTTCCGCCTCGGGGAAAATGACTTCGCGAAACAGACGGGAAATGAAAAAGCTTTTACCGCGTTGTGTCGGCAACTGAGCCACATCGCGTGCAAAACCAAAGTTGGCTGCAACCGACGTCATGAGGCGATCAATCGGTGTGCCGTCCTGGGTGCCGCTGGAGAAATATACACCGCGCAAATAGGGTTGGAATTGATAACGGTTTTGTACAAACGTCTGTGTAACAAATGATTCGACGATGGTATTCAGGTTCTCCATCTGTTGGGGAAAACCCTCGATGGCCGCACAACGTTTTACATCGCGTTCCTGATGCATCCGCCACAGCACGCGATCATATAAACGGCTGGATAGTTTGCGCAGCTCGTCGTGGAGGAAATTGAAATCCGGACTCTGGCCCGGTTTCGGCGCATTGGGCAGCGAAACACCCCATACCTGATCACGCTCTTCTTTACCCAGATCTTCAAAGAACTCACTGAAGCCTGATACGAGATCCGACTTGGTGAATAGCAGATAAATCGGGAAACGTATCTCCAGCTTTTCCATCAGCTCATCAAGACGCATACGAATCGTCTTGGCGTGCATAACGCGTTCTTCTTCAGTCTGAATCAGCAGGTCATGTAAGCTGATCGCCACAATAGCGCCATTAATAGGACGGCGACGGCGATTGCGTTTGAGGAGATTCAGAAACCCTTCCCAGGCTGAGCTATCAACAACCCGGTGGCTGTCCTGCGTGGTATAGCGCCCGGCCGTATCGATAAGCACGGCTTCATTGGTAAACCACCAATCACAGTTACGCGTTCCGCCCACGCCTTGCAAAGAGCCTTTGCCGAATTGTTCTGCTAAAGGAAAATCCAACCCTGAATTCACCAGCGCGGTGGTTTTACCGGAACCTGGCGGGCCCACAATGATGTACCAGGGCAGTTCATACAAGGCTTTGTTTTTGCCTTTGCCTTTAAATTTCAATTTTTTAAGGGTGGCAAGCGCCTGGGTAAAACGCTGGTTGATCTGGTGAATTTCTTCCGACGCTTGTTCGGACACAATATTTGCCTGGGAATCCGTATTATTTTGTTGCAGGTCTTCCACCAGCGACTGATTGCTCTTGTTATTCTGCAGCTGGATGCGCAGATTATTTAAACCCCACAACACAATGATCACCATGATCGTGACCAGACGTGCAACAACGCTGCCAAGCGGCGCGGTGTTGGTTTCACCAAATTTAATATGCGGACCGGCAAACCATATCAGCAGCGATATCAGCAACAAGCCGAAGAGCGATATAACAATGGGATTGGTAAAAAAACGTCCAATTTTTTTCATAGAAACCTGATCTCTTTTATACTCCGTGGCGGCCCCAGCCAGCTACCGCGCCTCGACGCGGCGTACAATTTATGGTGTTTGGTTTTCTGTAGAAATATTGATGAGCTCTTCCGTTACCGGCGTTGCCGACACATACAACCAATAACGAAAACCGGAATAGCCAAAAAACAAAATAACCAACACCAAAGCAACAACAACCCACATGGGTATGTACTCAGTCAAGGGATTACGGGTGTTACCTAACCCCATCCAGTGGGGCGACAGTGCCCGCTCATATTCGCCGCGATGGCGCCGGATAATAGCAAACAGCTCTTCGCGAATTTGATCCAGCGCATCGCGTCCACGACTCATCAAGCGGTATTTACCCTCAAACCCTAAACTCAGGCAGATATAAAACAGTTCGAGGATATCGAGGTTATCGGCGGGTGTCTGGCGCATGCGATCCAGGATTAGAAATGACTTTTCCCCGCCGGATGTTTCTCCGTGAAATACACTCAACAATGTTCGCTGTCCCCAGGCGCTCTCGCTCCCCCAGGGTGTATTAAGAACCGCTTCATCAAGCACGGAGCACATCAGATAACGAGCCGACAGAATGACTTCCTGGCGTACGCCTTGATCGCGAATACGCGCTTCAAACGCTTTGATTTCATTTACCAGCCGCTGATGCAAACCGCCCACATCCGGGTGGCTCAGGGATTGTCGGGTTTTTTCAAAGACAGCGATCAACGTAGAAGCGGCATTGACCAAAGGATTTAACCCTTGATCCGTGCGAAAGTAGGCCGCACCAGCATCCATCGAAGGCATGCGCGCGGGGCCTGGGGACGCCCGCCCTGGCTGTGGAATGTTGGGCGCTGGCGGCACACTGGTTTGCGATCCAGCTCCGCGGCCTCCGGGCGTCGGGCGCATGACCGTACGATCCCCCCCCGGAGTCGGTTGTTTAAAAACGGTTTTATCAGAATCGTCCGGAGACATTGCACGCTCCCTTTTATTAAGTTCGCTTCTGCTATTAAGTTCGCTTCTGCTTTGTAAGCTTGTTTCTACAGATGAGTAAGTTCGTCGCTGTAGATGATTAAGCTCGCCACAAAACTATTGTCGTATTGCCCAGAATTCCATCTCTATCCCGGGGAAATCTCCACCGAGATGCAATGCAAAACCACCGGATTGTTGTAACTCTTTCCAGAATTCACTGTGGCGATCCAGCTCAAAATAGGTGTAGCCAGAACGAAACGGAATTTGTCTCGGCGCAACCGGCAAAGGTTTAATCACAATACCGGGCATGGCCGCATTCACCAGTTGTCGAATGCGTTCTACCGGACCAATCTTGATTTGTGCCGGCAGGCGCGAACGAATCACATCATCCTTAACATCGGCGCGCACAGCCAAGACAAACATGGCTGAAGACAACAGCGACCGATCTGCGATTTCCGATACCCGAATACCGTACTTTTTCTCAACCAGGTTGAGCGCAATGGCCGTTTGTTCATAAACCATCGACAGACATTCGCGCAATGCGCTCATCACCGGCGTAAAGGTCTGCTGCAAATTATCATGAAGGTACACCGGAAAGGTGGATGGCCGTTTGGTCTTGGTTACGAAGGTGGATAACTCGCCGGCCATCTGCATAAATTCAGAATAGAGAGACAAAGGATGCAAGCCTTTGATATTGGCCAGATGATTAACAAAGGGCTCCAGTCGATTCACGAGCTGCAATAACATGTAGTCGGCGATTTCTGCCGTACCACCCCGTCGCGCGTCAGCTAGGCGACCTGCAATGGACTCGCCGCGATGGTGTAATAACCCTGCCAGCTCCGGGATAAAACCGGATAGCCTTGGCACCGCTTTACAATCCAGGCAGGTAGCGAAATATTGTTCATCCAACAAGATATCCTTGTCATCACGCGCTTCTGCAACACGAATTAACCCGATGCAGGCATAGCCACTTAAATCATCCGTTTCCAGCAACAGGCGCAACCGCAATTTGGCAATATCCAAGGCCTGGCTATCGCCCCCTTCCACCGTCACATCACGCACTTGCACTTCATTTGAATAATAACGGGCAAGCCCCTGGGTGTTGTCTTTGGGCAACACATCAACCGCGCCCGGCCGACGCACCGGCACCGCCAGATACACCACGCAATTGTGGATACCGGCAGGCACCTCCAATACCGGAGGTGCATCATCTGTATCGGGGAAATTAAAGGGTGTTCCGTCAGGAAAAACGCCACTGGCATGCAATAATGAAATTTTTCCGAGTTTCAGCAATTGCTGATCCACTTCAAACTCATGTACACCCCAACCATAGGCGCCATAAGCAGAGCATTTGCTGTCAATGTAGCGCTCTATATAGCGATCCTGCTGCTGAAAATGCTGAGGATTCAGGAACATTCCTTCAGACCAAACCACTCTGCTGTCTAGTGACATAATAATCTCGCTGCGATAAAACCCGGCTTATGGATTGAATTATTTTTTTACAATGGAAATGTCAGTCCCGGAAATCTTCACGGTGACCGCATTTCTGATGATATTGTTTTCAGTAACGGGAAAAATGACCTTATAGTTCGAACCGCGGTACTGGGAAAACTCGGCATAAAGTGCTATCTGGCTCACGCCGTTTTCGAGGACGAATCGTTCGGTACGTATTTCGCCCGGCGCAATGGGTTTAAGCACCTGTTTGCTGATGATGTCGCCCCCCAACAATTCTTCGTCACGCTCATAAAGATCGATGAAATCCGCCTTATTGAATGAGGTGGCCGACTTGAGTTGATAAAAACGCACAAACACGGGGGAAGGACGTTTGTTTTCGTCAGGGTTGATGTTGCCATCGACTTCAAATGTCAGCTTCAAATCGGTATCAAGGTTCAGTACACCACCGACACGGCTTTTGGAGGAACTGCACGCGGACAAAACAAGCAAGCCCAGCGCCACAATAAGGAAGCCCCGCAACATACGCAAATACGACATAACAATCTCTCCGTAATTAAATGAACAGAATATTTATTTTTTCTTGCGCGCAGCAGCAAGTTTACGTAACTGGTCTTCGTAGGCATTGACAAAATCACTGCCAAATAAATGTTGGAAGGAGGATTCCATGTTATCGACAAAGCCAGCGTAATATTCCGCGTAGCTGGACCAATACTTAGCCTTCTGCATACCCGGAATAACCCCACCCTTGCCTTGCTTGTTAAAATTCTTTTCCAGGTTTTCGGGATTGAAGCGCTCCATCATGCGCTCAAACCCATGCCGAATACCGGCAATCATGGCTATCTGGTGTTCGGCAATTTCCTGGAAGCCCTCACGGAAAGCCTCAACCGGCTTTTTATAAGCATTGGTTTTTTTGATAAACATATTCTCCAGTGCATCATCGACACCCACAGAGAACTTCAAGGGATTATTTTCCACCGGCTGGATGGTGGTGACATTCATGCGAAATTCATTTTTGATACTGGTACGCGAGCGCAGCACTTGCATCATGCCATCAACAATTTCTCGCATCAGCTCGCCGGCCAT
>CAMLOU010000176.1 GCA_946481735.1 uncultured Cellvibrio sp. | reverse complement strand
GCCTGATAAATCATCTCAGTGCCTTTTAGCTTGCCGTCATAGCTGTAACCTGCAATATGCGGCGTTCCCAGGGCGACACGGGCCAACAGCGGCTGGGAAATTTCCGGCTCCGGTTCCCAGACATCCAGCACAACCTGTAAATCCCTGTCGGTGTGGAGGTGTTTTAACAGCGCCTGATTATCGATGACCGGGCCGCGGCCACAGTTCAATAGCACCGCTCCGGGCTTGAGCTGTTCCAATTCACGCGCGCCAATCAGATGAAAGCTGGGATGTGGGCCGCCAGTGGTCAGTGGCGTGTGCATACTGATGATGTCGCACGCTAACACCGCTTCAAGACTCGCCAAATCCGCATTTTGCTCCGCTGTCAAAAAGGGGTCATAGCAGTAGCACTCTACACCTTGGGCGCGCAAACGACGATGCAGCAGCCCGCCTACATTCCCACAGCCGATAATCCCTACCTTGCGCGATAACCAATTGATATCCAGATGGCAGAGCGCCGCGTAAACATATTCAACCACCGAATTGGCATTGCAACCGGGTGCGCTGGCGTAACGTATACCTTGCGCGACGAGGTAATCCGCATCCAGATGATCCACACCAATCGTGCAAGTGCCGACAAAACTAACGGCGCTGCCCGACAGTAAACTGGCATTTACCTGAGTCACTGAGCGCACCAACAGGGCATCGGCATCGGCCACATCTTCCGGGCGCATTTGCCGGCCCGGCAGGCGCCGGATATCCCCAAGGTCCTGAAAAAATGCTTCAACCAAAGGGATGTTCTCGTCTGCAACTATCTTCATCTGGAATCTCTAACTATCAAGGAGGGCAATCAAACGCAACGAGCGAATTTGTCGGCTTAGCCGCCGGGATGCCGGAACCCAATGCCAGGCTGCAGCTCTAACGGAGGCGAGTTAGTCTCAATAACGATTTTTTATATCACGAACTGTTGTGCTTTGGTTCGTTAGCATATACTTTATGTAGTGATGGGTCAGCAAAACCATCATTTCCCGGGAGTCAGCGTTTCGTGCCTCTCGCCTCAGCCAGGGGGTGTTATTATGAAGACCTCAGACACAGGCCACAACATGAATAATGTCGTGGATATCTTCACCGGTAAATCCTTCTCTGCACTCCACGAAGAGCGTTTTATCCGTCTGGCCCCCGAGCTTGACGGGCTCGAAATGCTCTACTCAAACGACACCAGCTCCGACAAACTCTTCAGTCTCAAAATCCTCTGCTGGGGATTGCGGGCCAATGGAGAAGTCGTTGGATTGGTGCCATGGCTAAATGACATAGTGCCCTGCCCCGATATTTGTGATCCCTTGAACGGTCACTGGGAGGGTTATTATGACCAGGGTATCGATGAGGTCTTTTTCGAGGCTCCGATCCACAAGATAGTTGAACTGGAAACGGCGGCCGAGTATTACGAACTGCAGTGCGAAAATGACGATGATATTGTGCAGGAGTTGCCCGATACCATCGGCACCCACGCCGTACTGGCCAGTCCAGGCAATAATCGGTTGTCATTGGTTGAAGTTGTCAGCTGGCGCTTGCTGAATGATGGCAGCATCTATGGCATGTTGACTGACCAGGCCAAGGTGATCAGCACACCGGTATTACCGGGTGATGATTGTCTGTATCCGGCCCAGGCAAGCGATAATTTCCGTTATTTTTTCCAGCATCAGATCGCCAACAAGATCAAAGCGGAAGACCCGGAAGCACTGGCTGCTATATCCATGCTGGTTGATGGCGTCTGATTAAAGACTGACCAAAAACCATCCACAGCCGCATCGTCATATGACGGATGCGGTTGGCTTGATTTTCCGTCGCAATAATCCAAATCCTTTTAAAACAACATTTCCCAACGCATGGATTACATGCGTAACATCACAATTTTTAGCGCTACTTGTAAAAAATTGTACAACCAGATTCTGTTGATTAAATAACCACACGTTCGCTAGCGCTTACAAATGTAAAACACATAGTGCTTGTCCCGCTGTTCCTGCTCCAGTAATTCATGGCCCAGAAAATGGCAAAATTTCGGTATATCCCGCGTAGTTGAAGGGTCTGTGGCAATTACTTCTATGACATCCCCCACCGCCGCATCGCGCATGGTTTTATGTAACAGCATGACTGGCTCCGGGCACAGCAAGCCGGACGCATCCAAAAATTTATCGATCTCTCGTTTCATAGTCTCACTTCGTCTATGAACAGGCGGGCAAATCACTTGTCGATTGCTACACTTGATTTAGGATAATTGCACGACATGAGGTTGAGCCAATGCGGATTCGTTGCGTCAGCCATAGCCAACAAATAAACAACCGCCGGGGAACCCTGTTCGATGTCTCGGAACACACACTTTATGTATCACCAACCGCCCGACATGTTCAGCCGCCAGGTACTGGAACTTACTTTTCGGTTATTGCGCAATAATAACCCGCAGCTTGCTTTTGCGTTGAAAAAAACTATTGATACGGTTCATTTTGCACCACCGGAAGCTACCATAGGAAGCCACACAGGGGAAATGCATTTGAATACCGAGGTGGTTAATCTATTGGGCGCGGAAACGGTTGGTAAAATTGTGGCCGCACTGACGGATATCGGTAACCACGCCGTCGCTAAAAAAGATTTACCGCCTCAGCATATCAAAATTCTGCGCGGACTGATTGAAGACTGGGCGGTACTTGCCGAGTGGATCTTGCAACACGCCACGTCAGAAAAAAGCGCCTTTCATTGATGGTTTGACGATGCGGTCAAACCCTCTATCGTTCACTCATCCCTCACTAAACATCAATAGATCCGCAGATGCCCGGTCACCTCTTCGCGATCATGGTACAACTGCTTAAATTGAATCTCCAATTTTAATCCGAGCGCCCGCAGGTCATCAGCGATGCGGCGTTCGCACTTTTTGACTTCAACGTAGCGCTGCTTCATCGGTAACTTGAGGTTGAAGATCGCCTCGCGACAATAACCTTTAGCGGCCCATTTGCAGATCAAACTGGTAACTCGCGCAGGCTTATCCACAATATCGCACACCAGCCAGTCCACGGCTTTTTTGGGCTCATACACAAAGCCATCCAGCCGCTGATGTTTCACCTGGCCAGAATCCATCAGTGTTTGATCCATAGGGCCGTTGTCTACGGCATCAACAAACATACCACGCTGAACCAGTTGCCAGGTCCAGCCACCGGGCGCTGCACCCAGGTCCACCGCGCGCATACTGTGCGCCAGACGTTGATCCCACTCGGCGGCAGGGATGAAGTGATGCCAGGCTTCTTCCAGTTTTAATGTGGCACGACTGGGCGCCGATTTAGGCAAGCGCAAACGCGGAATACCCATCGACCAGGCCGAACTGTTATTGAGCGGACTTACGCCGAGATAGGCTTCTGTTCCGCTGATAAACACCAGATGCAAACGCCATGGGCTTTTTTCGTCCAATAATTTTTTGGTTTGCAACGCTTTGGTAAACGGTGCAAGAAATTTTTTGCTCAAGGTCGACAGTTCTTTTCCTTCATTGGTGTCCACCGTTTCAATGATCAGTTCGCGCACCGATGGTAGATCACTCGCCGCCGCCAACAACGGCGTTACACGATCCGTTACCGGTAAATGCGTCAGCGCCGGGCCACTTACAAACCACTGTCGAATAAAAATCAATTGTCGAAACCGAATAGACTGGATCAAGTGCTGAGCCGCTGTGGGTTCATGGGTGATAAACAACACATAGGCGCTGCCGTCTTTGGTTTTACTGTAGCCATAAATACCCGACTCGCCGGCAATATCCGTTATTTCGGCAGCACATTCTTTCTCGAAACCGGGCCGGCAATGTAAAAATAAATGATTCACACAAGACTCTTTTTGGTGAGGGAATGAATAAAATCGAGGGTCAAATCGCTGGCCTGTTCCCAATGTTGCGCCTGGGTATAACCGGATTTAACGCGGGGTTTAAAATCGTGGTCGCCGTCAGGCAGCCATTGTATCTGTATACCAGCCGGTAGCGCATAGCCACTGACTTCCTGGGCATTGCCCAAGGGGTCACGGGCGCCCTGAACTATCAGGGTCGGCGTGGTCAGTCTTTGCAAATGTTCAGTGCGCAAATTCTTCGGCTTGCCGGGCGGATGGAAAGGGTATCCCAGGCACACCAGCCCATCCACCGGTAATTCGTCGGCAACCATGCTTGCCATACGTCCACCCAGTGACTTACCGCCAATCAACAAGGGTCGGTCAGCGGCTAACGTGTGGCACTGTTCCGCCAAAACCTGCCGCCAGGTGTCCAGCAAGATATCGGTTCTGTTGGGCGGGGATTTTTTACCGCTTTTACGCCGTTCAGCCATGTAAGGAAACTCAAAGCGCACCACTTCACAGCCTCTCTGGCACAGCAGTGTGCTTATCGTTTCCATAAAATCACTATCCATTGGCGCACCGGCACCATGGGACAGGAACAGCGTCGCCAGCGGTGTTTGAGCGGGTATATTCCTGATGATGTTATGCATCGTCGGACAGCGATTGTGCGTCGCGACGCGTTAATAAACTGACGGTCTCGCTGGCGCTATCAAAGACAATCACCACATCGCCTTTTTCTATCTGGCGCCGCACCTGTTCGACTTTGGTTGCCAGCGGCACTTCATCCCATCCGTAGTCAGTTCCCTCGCGGGTAATAAACTCTTCTATCAAACCGTGCAGCGCATCGGCTGACAGGGATTGGGGTGGAATAATCACGGGTTTTCTCCTGGACGCCGGTTTGGGGTCGCCATGTCAATTCTGTTTTTGCCGCAATGGTTTTTCAGATGCATCCAGCGGGGTTATACTCAGGGCATCATTAACAATAAGGATTAACCTGTGAATACCCCAGCAACTACCTACCTTGTATTGACCGTCATCAGTGATGACAAACCCGGCGTGGTCGAGCTGTTAGCCCACACCATCAGCCAGCATCACGGCAACTGGTTGGAAAGCCGCATGGCGCATCTGGCTGGCAAGTTTGCCGGTATCCTGCAAGTGGCGGTTGCCGCTGAGCATCAGGAAAGCCTGCGCGATGCCTTGCAGGGGCTGTCCGGTAAAGGGTTAAAGATCATCGTCGAAAATGCTGTGGCGGCGGAAAAAACGGCTTGCCGCGAGTTTCATTTCAGCGTTGTCGGTAATGATCGTCCGGGTATTGTCTACGAGATTGCCCAGGCCTTTGCGGGGCGCAATATTAACATGGATGAACTGGAAACTTCTTATTCCAGTATGCCTTGGTCGGGTGAGCCGTTATTTGAGGCTACGGGGATTATTGAGGTGCCGGAGAGTGTGGATATGGATGCGCTTCATGATCAGTTGGATTTGATTGCGGATGAGCTGGCGGTGGATATTCGCCTGGAAGCGCCGCCGGTTCATTGATTCTTGATTTGGATTGAGGGTACGAACACGTTTTCCATGAAGCCCACGGGTTTCATGGAAAACTAACGCACTGCCAATCGGCAAGATCTTAAAAACCAAGACTTGCTTTAATGCTTTTCGTCAAACTTTTCTAACTCAATGTTGATCGCGTTAGTTGAGATATTGACTTCATAGAAAGAGAACAACAAAGACACTACCAACAGAATCAGGCTTACCGCAAAAAGGAACTGGCCGAGTAAATAAAATTGAAGTAACAGGGCGAACATAGAAAGTGTGCAGAACACAAATGACATAACACCGCTCGCTTGCATCAGCCGAATAATCTGCAAACGTTTACGTAAGCCAACAATTTGCCTGCGTACAATTTCCTTGGAGGGCGAGCCTTCTGATGCGCTTAACTGGCGAATAACGTTCGTCAGGGTGACGAAGCGATTAGTGTAAGCCAACAACAATAAAGAAATGGCGGGAAACAGGAGGCTGGGCGTGGTGATGGTCATCTCCATAGTGTTACCTCGACTAATGAATGACGAAAATTACGTTAATCCATACTACGCCAGTCAACCGTGTTAACGGAAGTCTTCTCGCCAGTAAATAATTCGATCATGACCGCGGTAGTTGGAGAAGCGTATCTCAACACGCGGCAAGAAGGGATCTGTGTAGTTCGTATCCTGGTTCCAGTCGTATTGAAGATGGGGCAAGCCGGACAGGTCAATCAGAATGGGATAGGTAACTTGCGCACCTGGTGCGCCGTATTGAATGCCAGCACGTCCATTCTGAAAAGCAATGGCTGTGGTGGTAAGGCCGTCGCCTGCCACGTTAGCAGGATTGGGGTCAGCAAAATTAAAAACAGAGGTTACACCGTTACGCGTTACGCTGATCGTATCGCTTGCTGCATTCACGCTGCTGGCGGAATCGATAAAATTCACGCTTGTTAGCGGCAATTGCGTGCAGTTATCCGCATTATTTAATACAAAATTATTACCGTTCCAGAATTCGGTTTGCCAGAACATGGGCAAGGGTGAATTTTCCGAACCAAATGCATCCTTGATATGCATACGACCATAAACAAATGCCAGTGAATCACCAAGTTGAAGCGCATTGCAATTATTTTCGCTACCACAATCGCCCAAGGTAGCGGCGTTCATATTCAGACCGGTCAATTGTCGGTTATCAAGCGTATCCTCAAAGCTGAGGCCCAGTTGCACATCCATGTAAGGACCATCCGGTGCACCGGTTGGCTGGCGAATTACTGTAAACATCGTTGCCGGATTGCTGGTATCAAAATCCATGATGCCATTGGTCCAGGTGCTGACTGAAGCCATCACGCGTTCACTGAGATTAGTTTGATTGCCATGCTCTGCGTGATACACGCTCTCTGCTGTATCTGAATAAATCTCCGAATGATAATTGGTGGTTACGCTACCGCCCACCGCGCGCGCTTCTACTCGATAGATTAAATTGATTCCTTCGTTCATATAGCTAAAAGAATCACAACTGTTCTCAGCTTCAACAAATCCAAGTTCAAAGTGATCGGGGTAAAAACGCCCAACAGGCCCGCTGGGTATCAGCTCTACTAAATCACCCGCTCCTAAATAATCATCATCAGCAAGTTCCGCTTGCAAGCGAATCGTGCCCACTTCGTTCCAGGAGACAGTGGTATTTTGCATGGTACCCGCCGGTGTAATAGCACTAAAACTGCCTGCATTTATACCCTCTAAGTTACCTGGTTCACCAGCTTCCGGATAAATTAATTCGGCAATCGCCAAAGTAACCCTGTCACGTTCAGATGTGGCTTCATTGCCAAAATTCGGCGTACGTGCGCCGACAGCATTA
>CAMLOU010000175.1 GCA_946481735.1 uncultured Cellvibrio sp. | reverse complement strand
CTAACCGCACTGAATCCAGCTTTATTGTTAAATGGTCCGATCTGGGGGCAGGTAGACATCTTTCCTGTAACATTTATTGTCTGCGCCTTGTATTTATTACTGCTAAATAAATACCTTTTCCTGGCTTTGCCTCTCTTTACGCTGGCTATATTAACTAAATTTCAGATGATTTGCTTTGCACCTGTATTCGGAATTATTTTTTTTCGCGATATCAAAAGCACCCTGATCGGTACCGCCCTATCTCTGATAGTTGTTGCTTTGGTGCTATTCCCCATGGCCTTGACGGACAGCGTCGAGCACATCATTCGCCAGGCTTATATTGACACATTGGGACAATATCCCTACACCACCTATAATGCGGCAAACCTCTGGATGTTATTGACAGGCAACACCTGGCCTGACAACTACATTTTTTTTGGTTTCGAACAGGGCAGTCTCACTGCAACACTGTTCACAGCAAAGTATATGGGGATAGCGTTCTTTGCCATCGCGTGTCTATGGGCTTTTATGCACGGCATGAAGCATCAGTTTCGCAACGACACGATTGATTACAGTTTGGCTGAAGCTGGACAACACGTTTTCTATGCCATGTTTTGTGCAGCAGCCTTTTTTGTCTTATTGCCCGGCATGCATGAACGCTACCTCGTACCCGCGACTGTTATTGCTTTAATTTATTCCGCTATTTACCCGGAACGAATGGTCTACGCCATCCTCATGACTTTGGCCACATCGCTGAACATTGCGATGATCCACGGTATCAACGGATCACAAATCTGGCATGCCGCATCCATTCTCTCAATGTCTGCCTTGTTTTATATCCTGGCTGATTTCATCGGCATATTACGGCCCTTAAAGCATCATACAACTAAACTTTATCAATTTATCCAGATGAAGTACTTACCGAGCGTTGGGTTTATTACCGCAACGATAGTTACCTTATTTTTACTCCACACAAGCTATCGATTAAATACGCTCAAGCTGGACGAAAACCAGAAGTTATTGACGGAGTTAAAAACCGAGAGCTGGCATCAGGATTTTGGCAAACTGCAAATCAACCGAAACCTGAACAACGGGGTTTTGTCATTAGGTGGTAAAAAATATGCGTTCGGCCTGGGTACGCACGCGAACTCGAATATTGTTTATATGTTGCCAGAGGGTGTTGAAAAGCTGAGCTTTATCGTTGGTATCGATGATGGCGCGAATCATGGTGAAGTCATATTTTCCGTTCTCGGCGACGGAAAAAGGCTATGGCGCTCCAGCGTTATTCATGGAAATAGAAAACAGGTCGAACATGGCGAAGTAAATCTGACCGGCGTGAAAAAGCTAACCCTATATGTCGATGCCAAAGGACCGAACTCCTATGACCATGCCAACTGGGTTAACCTCATTATCACCTTCAAAAACAAAGAATATGTGGCCGCACTGAAAAACGAGCAGCCGAACTAGCCAGGCGTGTGGCGTTTCGCTAATTGCCTGGCTTCCCATACCGCTACCCCATAATGCTCCCATTTACGCTGCTTCCATCGCCACCATTTAATCCAGGCACGCAGGGTTTCATCAACAATGGCGGCGATTAACAGGCCATACAAACCCATGCCAAAAGTGATGGCTAAAAGGTAAGCCAAGGGCACTGAGAACAACCAGATAACTGAAATACTCGATAATGATGTAAAGGTTGCATCTCCGGTAGAACGCAATGCACTCCCGATAACGATATTGACTGTCCGGCCCGGTTCTGACAAAAACGCCAGAAAAAATGCCCAGGCGCCGACGGCGATAACCTCCGGGTCGTCCGTAAATATTCCCAGTACCTGCTGGTTAAAGGCCCACCAGAATAACGCCAGTAAACTGGTACCCCACAGGGAAATTTTTAAACTTTTGCGCAGCTGCAGGTCGGCGATGTCAAATTCTTTGCGTCCGATGCGCTGGGCAATAATGGCTTCCGTCGCCATGCTTAATGCAATCGAAATCATCAAACAAAACAGAAAGGTATTGTAGGTATACACCTTTAGTGTCAGTGCCAACACGCTGACGTTGGCAGCGATCCAATTGAGCACCATCATATTGCCCTGGAATGACATAGGTTCCAGAATCGAAGGCGCGGCAATACGCAGGATGGGCTTTATTAATTGTTGGAAATGCTGCAACGCATAGGCAACCGGTAAACGAATATTCAGACGGAAGTGCGCAACGCTCATCACGAAGATAAATGTAATCAGCGCAGAGATCACACTGGCCCAGGCAACACCAACTACACCGGTGGGTGGAATAAACCACATGCCATAGATTGCAATGTAATTTCCCAACAGGTTACAAAAGAAAAAAATGATGTTGCTGGCCGAGTTCCATTTTGGCTCGCCATAGATATTAAAGATCGTCTGGTAGATGGTGCGACAACCCCAGAGCGCGACCATCCAGCCTATGATGCCCAGATAGCTCGCGGCGTGGCGCTCCACTTCATCGGTTAAGGGCATGACGGAAACCACCCAAGGGCCACCATGGATCAACGCCTGAGCGGCGATCAAACCCAATACCACTACCACGAGGGCGTAGACAACGATGGTGGCGTTAGCCGTTTGATAATCGCCACCACCGATACGCTGACTCGCAATACTGGCACCGGCAAACGAGGTAATAAACAGTAACGCGTTCGCCACAAAGATCATCGGTGTAATCGCACCGACGGCGGCCGCCGCACTGTCGGAGATGCGACTGAGAAAAAACATGTCGAGCAAGGGAATGGTGTAGATAACGGCCTGATCAATCAACATCGGGGCGCTCATTCCCCATAAGCCTTTGTCGAGCACGCGACTTTTGGGCTCGTTACGCATGGATACCTCTGGGAGAGAAAATACAACGAAAAAGCCCGGCAAGATGAGCCGGGCTTAATTAGCTTAGCAGAATCGCGAAAAGAATCTAACCGGCTTCGCGCAACACAACCGCTGGCGGAGTATTTACAACGGAGCGGCAACTTAGCGCACCGAGCGCACCAACAAACAGTGCGCCGGCCAGCGGGCCGACAAGCCAGAAAATATAGTGCGGACGAATGGGTGTTTCGAGCACCCAATACTGCAAGCTGATCAATAGAATTTCCGCACCGATCACCGCAATAATCCCGGATAACAGGCCAAGTACAGAAAACTCCGCCCACACGCTGCCGATCATCAAGCGTCGCGGACTACCTAAGGCCCGTAGCAATCCGGACTCCTGTTTGCGACTGTCAATGCTGCTGGTCACGGCGGCGATCAGCACCAGGCATCCGCCCGCCAGCGTCAACCACAACACCAATAACACACCATTGCTGACTTGCGTCACGATGGTCCTGATTTGATCGATGATACGATCCAGTTCGATCACCAGCATAGTCGGGTAACGACGCAACAAATCGTTGATAAAGGATTTTTGTTCAACAGGTAGATAGAGGCTGGTGATATAGGTCGGCGAATAGTTATCCAGCGCACCGGGCTCAAAGATAAAAAAGAAATTCGGTTTCATTGAGCGCCAGTCCAGACTGCGGAAACTGGCTATTTGTGCCTCCAGGATCAATCCGCCGAGGGAAAATGTCAATTTGTCACCAATAGACAAACCCGCCTCTTCCGCCAGTTCTATCTCAACGGATACGCCCGGCACACCCTCTTCGCTGCGCTGCCAGCTATCCCACCATTTGCCTGCGACGATGCGGTTGTCTTCTGCCAGTGTATCCGTCCAGGTCAGGTTGGCTTCGCGATTAAATACCCCGTTGGCGGAGCGTTGTTCTTCCGTTGGCTCGCTGCCGTTAATCCCCGTCAGCCGACCGCGCACCATGGGATAAAGCTGCTCCCGCTCAAGCTGCTTTTCATCCAGCATTTGCTGCACAGCTTCAACGTCATGGGGAGGAATATTCACCAGGAAATGGTTAGGTGCATCCTCGGGCAGCTGCAATTGCCATTCGTCGATCAACGAGGTGCGCACAATGGTCAAGGTCAGCAACAACATGATCGCGGTAGCAAAAACCACAATTTGCACCAGCGTCTGCTCACGGCGGCGCTGTAGATTCGCCAGGGCCAAGCGCCAGACGCTGCCCGAATTGGTCGCAATATGGCGACTAAGTTTCAGCAGACCCAAGGCTAATCCGGCAGTGATCACTAACACACCAGACAATGCGCCAATCACGCTTACCGCCAAGGCCAAATCCTGACTGAACAGCACAATCAACAGCAGTACGGCCAAAAAAGCCAACGCAATCTGAACCCATAGATGGGTGGCGTTTACGCCTAATTCCCGCCGCAATATTTTTAATGGCGGCACACCGGGCAAAAACCATAGCGACGGTAAGGCGAAAAAGATCAAGCAAATAAGTCCGCTGGCAAAACTTATCGCATAAGGATAAATACTGGCCGCGCCCAGGGTAACCTGATATACCTGCTGCAGGCTTTCTGCAACGACACGCTGGATGACTTCACCAATCAACAATCCGGCCACTGATGCCACCACTGCCAATAAGGCCAGTTGCACCAAATACAATTGACGAATCCGCTGCGCGCTAACCCCAAAACTTTTCATAAGCGCAACCTGGTCAACGTGACGCGAAGAAAATTGTCGCGCGGCCAGAGCAATAGCCACACCAGCCAATAAAACACCGATTACCGCAGCCAACAACAAGAAGCTCCTGCCAGTTTCCAGCGTACGGCCAAGACCACGCTGGCCGGATTCCACATCTACCAGGCGTTCGTGTTTGCTCAGTTGTGGTTCGAGCCATTCGGCAAACGATTCCAGCGCGTTATTGTTGGCAGCTAGCAACCATTGATACTGCACACGACTACCCGGTTGGACCACCTGGGTCCGCTCCAGATCAGCCATGTTCATCAACACGCGAGCCCCCATAAAGCTGAAAGGACTCGCGCTGTCGGGCTCGCGAATGATGACCTGGGTTACTGTCAAATCATATTCACCCACCGCCAGGGAGTCGCCCAGTTCAATGTGTAATAACGGCAGCAAACGCGAATCAACCCAGACCTCTCCGGGGGCGGGAATACCTGTTGCTGTTTTAATTTGTTCCGCCTGACTGGCGAACGGAATACGGCTGATATCGAGTTGCCCGCGCAAGGGATAGCCGTCGGTCACCGCTTTTACGGAGGCGAGATGCATGTGATCGCCAGCGTAAACCATGGATGAAAATAATACGGCGGTTGTTTGTTCTATGCCCTCTTCAGCGGCCAAGGCAGACCACTCAGGGTTATGAGGCTGGGAGCCGCGCACAATTAAATCCGCGCCCAGTAACATATTGCTTTCTTGTACGAGTGTACGCTCAAGGCGATCGGTAAAGATTGCAATGCCACTGACGACCGCTACAGCCAACATCAACGCTGCAGCCAATAGCTTGACCTCTCCGCTACGCCAGTTCCGCCACAATAATCGTAATGCCAACATAAGTCGTTATCCTTTCATTTATTCGGCAGTTACAATTTCGCCTGATGCCAATTCAATCCGCCGCTGGCAACGCGCGGCAAGACGATCTTCATGGGTAATTAAAATCAAGGTTGTTCCCTGTTCGCGATTTAATTCAAATAACAAATCAATGATGCGTGCACCAGTCGTACTATCCAGATTACCCGTTGGTTCATCGGCAAATAAAATCCGCGGTTGGCTGGCAAATGCGCGAGCAATGGCCACACGTTGTTGTTCCCCACCGGAAAGCTGTTGCGGATAATGATGCAATCGTTCGCCAAGCCCTACTCGCTTTAAAAAATCCACGGCGAGCGAACGCGCCTGTTTTACACCGTGCAATTCCAAAGGAAGAATGACATTTTCAACCGCCGTTAAACCCGGCAATAATTGAAAAGATTGAAAGATAAAACCAATATTTTCCGCACGCACTTTTGCCCTGCCCTCTTCATCGAGGGCGGTGAGTATATGGCCGTTAAGGATGACCTCGCCGCTGGTGGGCAAATCGAGACCGGCGAGTATACCGAGTAATGTCGATTTGCCAGAACCGGATGCACCGACAATCGCTACGCTCTCACCCGCCATTACCTTAAGTGAAATGTGATTTAGAATCGTCAAGGCACCTTCAAAGGTTGTGACGGTCTTATCAATGGATTTTGCTTCAACCATAACGGCTGGTGTCATAAGTTATGTCCTTAAGGCGAAAAAATAGGTGCGCTACAAAGAATAGTCTTAAGTAAACTCAGTAGAGTCAAAACAGTTGACAATTCTTTACGGTAATCTATGTCATCATCGATATCATCAATTGCACACTTTAAAATTTGATTAATGCAGGGATTACTTATGTTCGTTGCAAATCCATTTCGTTCGCTGGCGCTGGTCATGTTGCTGGCATTCAGTCCCTTGTTACTTGCCGATGAAAAAGCTCGCATACTCGTGTTGGGCGACAGCTTGAGTGCAGGTTATGGCATTGAATTGGAAGAAAGTTGGGTAAGCCTGCTGGCTGAACGCCTGGCAGATAATTACGCGTACCAGGTTGTCAATGCCAGCGTCAGTGGCGAAACCAGCGGCGGCGGGCTTGCACGCTTACCCGCACTCTTGAAAGAACACCAGCCCGCGTTGCTGATCCTGGAATTGGGAGGTAACGACGGATTGCGCGGTCACCCGCTGAATATCATGCAGCAGCAACTGGAATCTATCATTCAGCAAACCCAGAACGCGGGCGCTGAGGTTTTGCTCCTGGGCATGCAAATACCGCCTAACTACGGCCAACGCTATACCGAACGCTTTCACCAGGTTTATACGCAGCTCGCCAAACAATATGAACTCGCCTACGTACCTTTTTTCCTTGAGGGTATCGCCGTTAACCGTAATCTGATGCAACGCGACGGTATTCACCCAACGGCGGAAGCACAACCGATCATGCTCGATAATGTGTGGGTTAGTCTTGAGTCTCTGCTGAAGAAAGAAAACTAGCAGGGCTCCAGATACTCCACCATCAGCTGCACACTTTGCTTACCGCGAAACTCATTAATATCCAGCCGATAGGCCAGTCGCACGCGATTAGCCTGCGCGTTGGGCCAGCGCTCTACGTCAACGTTAAACGCGATGGCATCCAGCAGTTGTTTTCCCTCGGCATCGTGCGATAGCACCATCTTCAAATGCTTTTCGCCCACAATGCGCTGCTGCAACAAATAAAATTCACCATCGAATAACGGCTCAGGAAAGTGTTGCCCCCACGGCCCGGCTTCGCGCAACTGCGCCGCAATGACCAGAGTGAAATCTTCCGGTGATAATTCACCGTCGCT
>CAMLOU010000174.1 GCA_946481735.1 uncultured Cellvibrio sp. | reverse complement strand
CGGCGCAACCTCAGCTACGCTGCACTGGAATCGGCGATCCATGAAGGCCATCCTTATCACCCTTGCTTTAAAGCGCGCACCGGCTTTTCTCTGGAAGATCATCAGCAGTTTGGCCCGGAAGCCGGGCAGAACTTTCAACTGGTCTGGCTGGCTGTTGCACGTCATCGGGTGCATTGCGCGTTACCGGTAGCGGAAGAAAATTTTTGGCAGCGGGAGCTTGATAAAGACGTCATCCTGCTGCTCGCTCACCGTTTGCGCCAGCAAGGCGGCGATGCCAGCGATTACACCTTAATGCCGATGCATCCCTGGCAATGGGAGAATTTGAAAACGTCTGCACTGGCATCCGCGTTGGCCAACCGGGAAATCATTCACCTGGGTGCCGCCGGCGATTATTACCAGGCCACACAATCGATTCGCAGTGTGTTGAATATCAGTCATCCCTTGCGCGCTACGCTGAAGTTGCCGATGAATCTCGTTAACACCTCATCGCTACGCAACCTGGAATCCCATGGTGTATGTTCTGCGCCGGCTGTTTCACAATGGCTGCAAGCGGTGGTGCGCACCGATCCTTTATTTGAAAAACATTATCCGCTCTCATTGCTGGATGAATACGCGGGCATACTGTATCAACCGGAACCTGAACAACACGCACAGCTCGACGGTCAGGTTGCAGCCATCTGGCGTGAAAGCGTTGAACACTCTTTATTGCCCGGTGAGCAGGCCGTGCCATTTACCGCACTGGCGTTAATGGAGGCTGATGGTCGCCCGTTTATTGATGAGTGGCTGGACTGCTATGGCATGGAGCCCTGGTTACATCGTTTGATTCAGGTGGCGGTATTACCTGTCTGGCATTTGTTGGTAAAACACGGCATCGCGCTGGAAGCTCACGCCCAGAATATGGTGTTGGTACACCGCGACGGTTGGCCACAAAAAATTATTCTGCGCGATTTTCACGAGAGCGTTGAATATGTGGATGAGTATTTGCCCGCGCGCGATTACTTGCCGGACTTCGCTGCACTGAATCCGGCCTACATCAACGCAGAACCGAATCGTTATTACTGGATGACCCACATTGAAGCCCTGCGCGAACTGGTGATGGACACCTTGTTTGTGTTCAACCTCAGTGAAGTATCGCACCTGCTGGACAGCTACTACGGGTTTCCCGAAACCCGTTTTTGGCAATGGGTTAATCAACATCTACAGGCTTATCTGGACGATAACCCCGCGCTTGCCAGTCGCCAGGCACAACTGAATTTTGATGCAGCGCATATCCACACTGAATCCTTACTGACACGAAAATTATTCGGCAAAGCCTATGCCGAATTTCATCATCTGGTCAGCAATCCGTTTTATTCCCACCAGCCGGTAAAGAGCCTGCCCGAATATGATCTATGTGAATGACGATCACTACAGCCGCGATTTTTTTAATGCGCGCTTTGCTTACTATGAAACCCTGCCTGTGTTGCGCAATTGCGCGGGCCAGCGCCTGGCGGTTTGCCTGACCGATACCGCTGAATGGATTGCCCTGTGTTTATTTATCAGGGAAAAGCAAGGCTCGGTATTTCCTATCCACGCGGCGACACCGCTTGAAGCGGCACGTCGTGCTGCGCATCGCGCTGAGTGCCATCAATTGCTATTTCACTCGCTCGATAATCCGCTAGTGATCAGCGAACGCGCTGCCGATGCCGCTGGCATGCTGGTACAAATGAGTTCCGGCACAACAGGTGAGCCGAAAACCATCGTGCGCGCCTGGGATTCTATTGACGAAGAAATTACCAGTTATATTGCCAGCTTCGGCGCTGCGGCACAGCTGACGCCGGTGGTGGCGTGTCCCGTGACGCATTCCTACGGTTTGATTTGTGGCGTGCTGGTCGCTTTGCAGCGCGGCATACAGCCCATAGTGATTACGCAGATCAATCCAAAGTATGTCATTAAAATGTTGCGCACCCATCCGCAACACCTGTTGTACGCATCTCCGACTTTACTTAACACCTTGTCGCAACTGATGCCCGCCGATACCCGCTTCCATGCGGTCATGACATCCGGTGCGGTTATGCCCAAACCCTGGTTTGAAGCACTGCAACAAAAAACCGAATTTTTGTTTCAGCAATACGGTTGTTCCGAAGCCGGTTGTGTTGCCCTGAGCCAACACATGCAAGCCGCCAACGATATGGGTAAACCGCTACCCCACGTTGAACTGGTTGCCGGAACAAATAGCGAAACCCCGGCAGAAATTGTGATTACCAAACACGGCAAAACCATCTTCACCCGGGATCTGGGTTATCTGGATGCCCAGGGTCATTTGTTTTTTGTGGCCCGACAGGATGACACCATCATCGTGGCGGGGCTCAACGTTTATCCCCAGGAAGTGGAAGATGTGTTGCTGGAATACGGACCCATCACCGAAGCGGTTGTGTATAAAAAACAGGACGCCTATGCCGGTGAGCGCGCTTGTGTGAAATTTGTTGCGCGCGCCGCGGTAGATGTTAACCACCTGCGCGCCTGGTGCGCCAAACACCTGGCACCGCATCAGGTGCCCCATGAGTTTCAACAGCTGGATGAGATTCCACGCTTACCCAACGGCAAGATCAACCGTAAATCATTAGCCAATGCCACTGCCGTAGCGCCCGCATAAATTCCGGATAAAAGGTTTTTGCATGACCAAGACAGATATCGTCAATGTGATACATCAGGTACTGGCGGAGAAGATGGCCACCCCCTATGTATCGGCCTTCAGCCCTTACGCGCGCCTGAACGAGGATCTTTATCTCGATTCAGTGATGGTGCTGCAACTGCTGCTGCATATGGAACTGGATCATGGTTTTGTTATTCCCGACGAAGCCCTGGCCAAGGAAGATTTCGAAACCGTTGATAGCCTGGCGAACCTGCTGGCGCGTTTGGAAAACACAACGACCGTTATCGAGCAGCCAGTAGAGTTTGAAGATATCAAGGTACATTGCTTCGTCAGTTGCGTGTGCGAGATGATCAAGAAATCCGAGCTGGTGGATCATCGGCCCTTTTATTTTGGCGTGTGGGATGCCGATATTGTGGTGACGGACGATAGTCGAATTTCATATCACTCAGCGACGATCAATCATGATTTCTTTATTGAATGGTACAAGCGAATCTATGGTGTCACCATCCATCGCTGGTATGACAGCGCCTTATCCAAAGAGGCCAACGTGCGCCGCTTGCTGTCCCTATTGGACAATAAAATGCCTGAACGCAACATCATGGTCATGCTTGATATGTACCTGTTGCCAGAACGGGAAAATAAATTTAATGCAAACCCGTTTCCGCATTACGTGATGCTGGAAACCACGGACGACCCGGATACCTGGCTGATGCTGGACCCGGATTATCGCTGGGAGGGTGAGCTGCCCAAAGCCAGAATCCTGGAAGCCATTCGCTCGCCCCACGCAGTCGGTGGTTATTACTTTGACAGCACCGATATTGCACCGTCATCCAACGCTGCCATCAAAGCTTACTTCGAGGCGTGCATCAACCTCGATACCAACCCCATGACGGATGCTGTGCGACTTATCATCCGCAACCACCTCGACAGCCACCGGGGGCTGCAACTTTCCCACCTTGCTGAAGCCCTGAAAGAGTTGCCGGTATTGTCCATTCGCAAATACGCCTACGAACACGGGTTCGCCTTTTTTTGGCGGGCGATGAAGCTGGAGGACGACGAGTTCGAAGCCTGGTGCGATGTGATCGGCAAACTGGTGGAAACCTACAAGATCATCCAGTACCGCGCGATGAAACTGGCGGTAACCGATGATGCCGATCTGGCGCGCGAGATTTTCCAGTTGCTGGATGAGCAAGACCAACGGGAATTCACTATCAAACAACATCTACATGCTGTCTACCAAACCTGGTGCGCCACCTGGGAGAAAACCTCAATCGGTAATACCACCTTATCTCCAACGGAGGCATGATGATTAATTTATCACTCTGTACCATTTCGTTCCGCCATCAACTAATGTCTATCGAGCAAGTGGCCGACTGGGCGCGCGCGCAACAGTTTCACGGCATTGAACTGTGGGGCATACACGCGCGTAATCTCGCGCACCAGCCGGAATACGATGAGCAGTGGCTGGCATCCTTTGGGTTATACACCGCCATGATCAGCGACTATTTGCCGCTCGATGGCGATCCGCAAGAAGCCCAGGCAAAGGCCGGCATTCTGTGTGGATGTGCCAGCCATTGGGGAACACGCAAGATCCGCAGTTTCGCCGGTCAACTGTCCAGTGATGCGGTGAGCCCTGAACAGCGCCGGGTGATGGTGCGGCGGTTGCAGCGCTTGTGTGATCAACTGGCAGATTACGGTTGCGAACTCTTGATAGAAACCCATCCCAACACCCTTGCCGATACCGCCGCCTCGACCCGACAATTACTGGAAGAAGTTGATCATCCCTCGCTGAAATTAAATTTTGATGTATTGCATTTGTGGGAAGCCGGTGATGATCCGCTGGCGGTTTACCAGGAATTCAAACCCTTCATTAAACATTTTCATTTAAAAAATATTCGCGAACGTCGCCTGCTGTCTGTTTTCTCACCGGCCAATGTTTATTCGCCCGCGGGCACGCGTGATGGCATGGTGTCGCTATTTGAAGGAGAGTTTGATTACACGGGCTTTTTAACAAAGCTGGCGGGTGACACACCGATGGAAGCATCTCTTGAATGGTTTGGCACCCATGTGAAGGAAGTCTTAAAACAGGATCGCGAACGTATTTTTCGCCTTCTGCAGCCCGTCAACGCAAAAACGTTTTTGCAGGCAGTGCCGGTATAAAAAGCGCACCGGGAATTCGGTGCGCCATGATCTGATGTACCGCTTAGGGGCAGCTATGTGTCAGCCTGGTATAGAGCGTATTCAGGTCCAGGCTATCGCTCCAACCTTGCGGTTTATAGGATGAATTAAAGCCGGCGTTTTGCAGATCCTGCGCGTAGCGATTGTTGATGTATTGATGGCTGAAGTTGCCGACGCCATTGAAATAATGGTCAACAAGATTCGTCGGATGCAGTGCAAACTCACCGCGATAACTGGCACCGTCATTACCATCATTCCAACCCCAGGGTGCATTGGCCGAATTGCTGTTGCAGGAGGCAAAGATCGCACCGCCACCGCAGCCACCGCTGTTATTTCCTTTAAAGGTTCCCCAGGCATGAAAGGTGCTCGACATGGCACTGGTCATGCTCGCTTCATGCAGGGCTTGTTGCCAGAAACCATTGGCTTCAAAGATGTTGACCAGTTGGTATTTCACTGACCGATCATTACCCGATGAAGGCGTTTCACCTGTACCGCGGCTTGGGTAATAGATCACGCCGTCCTGGTTGTTTGCCCCAGTGAAATTATTGATGTAAGGCCAGGCTTTTAATCCATGACCCTTTGCTTCCTGCGCCGTGCGTGCGCGGTTTGATCCTTCATAAAATGTAAAGGTAACGCTGCCATCAATATTTTCATTGCCGTTGGTTAACGGGCTGCCGTTAGGTACAAAGGAATAAAAATCGGAATGGAATACCGTGATCATCCCTTCCATTGCGCCGTAGGTGCTACCGTTCTTGCGCACAATAAAGAGCGCGCCTTCCAGGTCATTTTCATGCTCACCATCAAAGGGTGTATCCACCCAATCACGCGGATGAAAAAACGCATAAATAATAAAATAGTGCGAACAGCTTTCTACCACCGAATAATAAACGGTGGCTGGCCACAGGCCATCGCCGAGGTTGTCCCAGTTATTATTTGAAATCCAATCCGAATCGTAATCAATAGCCGTAATGTATTCCGCTGGGTAATTCGTGCTATCGGTATCCTGATAGTGAATTGGCGCATGATGAAACGCCAGATCGGCGTAAAAATCTGCGCTGGCGTGAGCAGTAATGAACATCAATAACATTGCCAATATCTTATAAATGTGTGACACGGGGCGTTCCTTTTGTAAGTGTAAAAAGCAGGAACGCTGATGATAGAAAGCCAATGTTTAGCTAGCGTGACGGTATTGTGACGGGAAGAATCTGCAATTAAAAAGGGAGCGGATTACCCGCTCCCTTTTTGCAATGTTCGTGCTCGAATTTATTTAATTACAAACCACGCCTCCGGCACCATTTTGACTGTTGCAAGTACTGGTACTGATACAACTACGGGAATTTTCCCAACCCCAACCGCTGGTCTGGATTTGGCAAGTCGGATACAAGGTGCCGTACCAATTGCATTGACAGTTAGTGCCACCGTTATTGCCACCGGTGCTGCTACTACTGCTGCTATTTCCACCACCGTTATTGCCGCCGCCTGAATTTGACGGGGCTACGGCGCGACCAGTGCTCGGATCAATACGGCCGGGGCATAAACCTTTCGCACGCAAGTTAGCAGCAATTTGTGGAATGGCTGCATTGGTGTTGGCGTAGTTGGCATCGTGCATCAAAATAACCTGACCGTTCTGTAATTGATTCGCAGCATTTGCAATCGCACTGGCGCTTGCACCATTCCAATCCTGTGAGTCCACATCCCACGTAATAACACGCAAGCCAAGTGCCTGGGCCGCTTGTTGAATCGTGGAGTTCACCGTACCGTAAGGCGGGCGGAACAATGTGGGCTTGGGGGCGCCAGCACTTTGAATGGCCTGGTTGGTGCGATTCAGCTCATCGTACACCTGCTGATAACTGTAGCCGCCCATTTGCGGATGGGTATAACTGTGGTTCTGCACCTCACCAACCGCGCGCATCTGCGTCACCAATGACGGATTGCTCGCCACATAATTACCCTGACTAAACCAGGTAACCGGTGTGAGATTATTTTGATTCAGTAAATTAATCAGCGTTGATGTATTGGCGTTGGGACCATCGTCAAAGGTGATGCCGACGTAACCGCTGCAATTGGTGTTACCGCCATTATTACCGCCGGATGAACTGGTGGAACTACTGCTGCTATTGCCGCCGGTATTACCACCACTGCAATTACCGCTGAAGCAATCGTAAGTAAAACCAAAACCAATCACGCCGCTGCAATGCATGGTTTGCGAATAGGAACCGCCGCCGCACTGGTTGTTGCCGTAAGTCGCGGTGTTGTACTCCATATCTTCGGCTTGCCGGGTTTCGCCGTTCACCTGGATGTAATCCAGAATCACATCGCGGTTGGTGCCATCGTTGGTGAACTCCACCTGGATATCACCGGATGCACCGCCAGTGTACGTGTAATTCTGATTGCTGGTGGTTAGCGTCCAGCTGGCCACCGCCGAACCGCCGACGCGCAAGCTGATGCGCTCATCGCCATTGGTACCGCGAGCGCGCACGGTAATGCCACCGCCGTTACCACCGCCATTGCCCGCACTGCTGCTGTTGCCGGAGCTGCTACTGCTATTGCTGCCGCCGTTATTGCCACCACCGGTACCTT
>CAMLOU010000173.1 GCA_946481735.1 uncultured Cellvibrio sp. | reverse complement strand
GAAGCCGTCGCACCGGCACCCATGGCAACAATAATTTGTTTATAAGGTGTAGTGGTGCAGTCACCCGCTGCAAACACCCCGGGCACTGATGCCTGACCGCGTGCATCAATTTCAATCTCGCCACGAGTGCTCAATTGCAATGTGCCTTTCAGCCAATCGGTATTCGGTAACAAGCCGATCTGCACAAAAATACCTTCCAGTTCGACTTTCACAATCTCATCAGTTTTGCGATTTTTGTAGGTCAGCGCGTTAACCTTTTGGCCATCGCCCAGTACTTCCGTGGTCAAGGCTTCAGTAATAACAGTGACGTTGGGCAAGCTGGTTAATTTGCGTTGCAGCACTGCATCGGCACGCAATTTTGAATCAAATTCAATCAGCGTGACATGGGCAACGATACCGGCCAGATCAATAGCCGCCTCTACGCCGGAGTTGCCGCCGCCAATCACCGCGACACGTTTACCTTTAAACAGAGGACCATCGCAGTGCGGGCAGTAGGCCACACCTTTGCCGCGGTATTCTTGTTCACCCGGGACGTTCATTTCTCTCCAGCGCGCACCGGTGGCGAGGATCACACTTTTACTTTTCAAGCTGGCACCGCTGGCCAGTTTGACTTCAATCATTTCGCCGGGGATTAATTGTTCCGCGCGTTGCAGGTTCACAATATCCACGTCGTACTCTTTAACGTGTTGCTCCAGCGCCGAAGCTAATTTTGGCCCCTCGGTTTCTTTGACTGAAATAAAGTTTTCGATAGCAAGGGTATCGAGCACTTGCCCGCCGAAGCGTTCGGCTACCACACCGGTGTGAATGCCTTTGCGCGCGGCGTAAATCGCTGCAGCTGCACCAGCGGGGCCACCGCCGACAACCAACACATCGTAAGCCGGTTTTTCGCTGAGCGCTTTGGCTTCGCGTTCGGCTGCGCCGGTATCAACTTTGGCAAGAATTTCTTCCACGGTCATGCGACCCTGGCCAAAGTGTTCGCCATTCACAAACACGGTAGGCACGGCCATAATTTGACGTTTATCCACTTCGCTCTGGAACAAGGCGCCGTCGATCATCGTGGCCGTGATGTTGGGATTTAACGCCGCCATTAAATTCACTGCCTGCACCACGTCAGGACAGTTGTGGCAGGACAGCGAAACAAAGACTTCAAAATGAAATTGGCCATCGATTGCTTTAATTTGCTCGATGACCTTGGCATCCGCTTTTGGCGGATGGCCACCGCTGTGCAATAACGCAAGCACCAGCGAGGTAAATTCGTGGCCCATCGGAATACCGGCGAAATGAATACGCCCGGCTTCACCTGGCGCGCCGACACTGAAGGAAGGTTTGTACGCGGCATCACCTTCTTTGCGAACGCTGACTTTATCGGACAAGGTGGCGATGTCGTCCAACAGGCTCAGCAATTCCTGGCTTTTGGCACTGGCGTCAGTGGTAGCGACCAGTTCAATCGGGCGTTGCAGTTTTTCCAGATACGCTTTCAGCTGGCCTTTAATTGTCGAGTCGAGCATGGTGATCTCCGTTTAATTTTTTTGAAGCCCGCTTTGTGGGCGGGCTTTTTTCAAGTGCAATTGTGTTGCAGTTCCGTGTAACGTTTTTCAAAGAATGATTTAGATTTTGCCAACCAGATCCAGTGACGGAGCCAAAGTCGCATCACCTTCTTTCCACTTGGCCGGGCACACTTCACCGGGGTGAGCAGCAACATACTGAGCGGCTTTCACTTTGCGAAGCAATTCAGATGCGTCGCGACCGATGCCACCAGCGTTGATTTCAATAATCTGAATCTTGCCTTGCGGATCAATTACAAAAGTACCGCGATCAGCCAGGCCTTCTGCTTCAATCATCACACCGAAGTTGCGCGTGATGGTGCCGGTCGGGTCGCCGATCATCGGGTATTGAATCTTGCCGATGGTTTCGGAGCTGTCGTGCCAGGCTTTGTGGGTAAAGTGGGTATCGGTGGACACGGAATAAATTTCCACGCCCATTTTTTGGAACTCGGCATAGTTGTCAGCCAGGTCACCCAGTTCGGTGGGGCATACGAAGGTGAAGTCAGCGGGGTAGAAAAATACCACTGACCATTTACCTTTCAGATCCGCTTCGGTCAGGTGAACGAATTTGCCTTGATGATAAGCCTGGGCGCTGAAGGGTTTGATCTCGGAATTGATCGTTGTCATAGAGCGTACTCCTGATATCTGTGAGGGATTTAAGTTGACGGGGCACAGGTTAAGGAAATGAGTCTGATAGGGCTAATTGAATAACGTCATGGTTTTGATAATAAAAAACTATACAATGCGGGTGATTGGGAATACTTATTTATCCCATTGGCGATATTTATGAGGATAGGTTGTGGCAATCCGCCCTATATGCAGAAAATATGTTCTTCCTTGAAAATAATAATAAATATCATTAAGGTTGCTGTTACTTTTCCCCTCGATGGCAATCTTTCCTCTATTTTGCAGAGTAAACATCATGCTCTACGGCGTTATCGGAACACTCTTGGCGGGCGCAGGTGTCAGCTGCCTGTACGCTTCCTGGAAAAATCTATTCGGTGGTAACCGGTGGCTGGTACCGGCAGCTTGGTTCGTTCTGCTGGTTGCAACAGCTTTCTGGGTTATGGCGGGCGGTGCGGAGTTTGGCATCAGCGTGAGTTTACTGGTGGTTCCATTGATAGCCTGGGGCGTGATGTTACTCAAAGCGGATATTCGCCCACAACGCGCACAGCGCCCACAGGAGGAATGGGACCTGGGGCGAGCGAGCCTGCCGGATATGAACGCACTGTTGCGTCATGGTGGATTATTCCTTGCCAGTGTTTTACTTGCCGGCGCAGCAGCAATTCTGAGCAGTGTGGCGTTGGTGATGTTGCTACCCTGGACCAAGGTCAATGCCATGGTCACCGCTGTCATCCTCGTTCCGGTGTTGTGGGGGCTGGCGTCTTATTGGGTGTGTGCAGATACCAACAGGTATCGTCCCGTGCTCTGGCTTGCACTCGCCAGTGGCCTTAGCGCTTTATTTATTTACGTGTAATCACTATGAAACAAATTCTCTCTCCCGGTTTGGTTAAAAAATCCCTCGCCAGTCATTCGTGGATTGGTTTGCTGGTCGGTGCCTTGATGTATCTCGTCTGTTTATCAGGAGCCATCGTAGTTTTTTATCAGGAGTTCGAACGTTGGGAGCAGCCGACGGTTCACGAATCCCTGGAATACGATACGCAAGCTATACAGCAGGCCTACAACACACTGGCCGCGCAGGAAGCTGAACATCACGCTGAAGAGCAGCACGCGGAAGATGAGCACGAACATAAACACATGTACGTTACCCTGCCCACCGAAAGTGTACCGCGTACGGTTGTGTCATCGGATACCGGTGGCTGGTTTGTCAACTCGGATGGCAGCCTGGGTGAGAAAGTCCAACACGATTGGACGCATATGTTGATTCACTTGCATTTATATCTGCACCTGCCCGGCAGCTTCGGGATGATCGTGGTAAGCATCTTGGGGGCGATGCTGTGCGGTTTAATCATCTCCGGTTTTCTTGCGCATCCCGGTATTTTTAAAGATGCATTTAACCTGCGTTTAAAAGGCGCGCGCCGTTTGGAGCAGGTCGACATCCATAATCGCTTGAGTGTGTGGGGCGCTCCGTTTCATTTAATGATTGCCATCACCGGCGCTTTTTTTGGTCTGGCAGCCATCGTGAGTCTGGTACTGGCCGCTGCGTTTTTTGAGGGTGATACGGAAGCCGTTATTCCCGCTGTGTATGGTGCAGAGCCTGAACTCGATCAACCAATAGGTCATCCGGCGATTGGCAAAGCGTTGGAACAGATGGACACCATTGCACCGGGCACCACACCTTTTTACGTCACTGTGGAAGAGGCAGGAACACCAGGCCAATATATGATTGTCGGCACCGAGCATCCGGGTCGATTAATTTATGCAGAGCAATACCGTTTTGATTCCGCCGGTAATTACCTGGATAAAGTTGGATTCTCTGACGGCGAAGCAGGGCGGCAAATTATCTTCTCGGTGTACCGGATTCATTTTGGCCATTTCGGCGGTTTTGCCGTAAAAATTCTCTACGCTATCTTTGGCCTGGCACTCACTGTTGTTTCGGTAACCGGAATTAATATCTGGTTAGTCAAACGAAAAACCCGCGACTACCTTAACAATGTCTGGACGGGTTTGGTGTGGGGCACACCCGCTGCGCTGGTGTTGACCGGTATTACCCAGGTGATCATCGGTATCCCGTCAACAGGTATATTGTGGGTCGGTGTGGTTGCGGCTATTGCGCTTGCGCAATATCTGGATGATGACAATAAAAGCAAAGCTTTGCTGCAAATGGCCAGCGCACTGTTATTAACCGCACTGGTGACATTGCATATGATTAAATTTGGCTGGACAGTAGCGCCAGTGGCAATGGGTTTAAACCTTACGCTACTCATTATTGCCGTGATATTTTTGCTGATGGGATTGCGGCAGATACGTAAGCCGCTATTGGGTGAAGCCTTGGCCTAAATGAAAAAACCGGAGCCAGGCTCCGGTTTTTTTGATCTCCACTTCTGTAATAAAAGTCCCTTCTTTTCCAATTTATATAAAAATGCCTGGGTTTTTACAGGCTACTCATTGCGATCCGCAATAACCCGCAAAACGTCGTCACATTTATAATATATTATTATAGAACAACGATATTTTCTTGATAGCATTCTCCTCCGGGTTCAATGGCAGCAAACCCTTGCGTTAAGTATTTGATGGCTTCTCAAGTCAGGCTGTATCAAATATTTCCGCACATTATAAAAATCAAACCATGGAGAATGTGTATGTCAATTAAAACGCTTTGCAATAAAGCCCTGTTGCTCGCCTCACTGGTCATCATGGCCTCCCCATCTTTCGCGCAGATTGCCAACGGGCGCTACGTCATCATCAATCAGCTGAGTGGTAAAGCAATGGACGTGAGTAACCGGAGCCAGGATGACGGCGCCAACATTATTCAGTGGACTTACGGTGGTGGAACCAATCAGCAGTGGGACGTTACCAACCTGGGTAACGGATATTATTCAATTCGTGCTGCGCACAGTGGTAAGTCTGTCGATGTGTATGAATGGAATAGCAATGATGGCGCCGACGCGCGTCAGTGGACCTGGTTGAATGGCCACAACCAGCATTGGGCCATCGACAATGTGGGTAACAATACCTTTGCGATCACGTCGCGTTTTTCTGCCAAGGCGCTGGAGGTATTTGAATTTAATACGGCCGATGGTGGCGATATTCGCCTCTGGACGTATTGGGGTGGCGCCAGCCAGTTATGGCGTTTCGATCCGGTATCTACCAATGGTGGTAATAACGGCAGTATCACGGGTGCAACCTGTAATTCCACTGGCAGCACGTCGGTGTCTTCCACGATCCGTGTAACCAGTGGCACTTACGATGGTGGCTGCCGGACGTTCAACCCCACATCTGCCCTGGGTGATGGTGGTCAAAGCGAAAGCCAGCAACCCGCGTTCCGCGTTGAGAACGGCGCGACCTTGCGCAATGTCATTATTGGCAACAACGGTGTCGATGGTATTCACGTTTATAACGGCGGCACCCTGGAAAATATTCGCTGGACCAACGTTGGTGAGGATGCGATGACCATCAAATCGTCCGGCACGGTGAACCTGCGCAATATCTCTGGTTACAACGGGGAAGATAAATTTATTCAAGTAAATGCAGCATCGACCTTGAATGTCTCCAATTGCGTTGTCGATAACATGGGTAAATTTTTGCGGCAGAATGGCGGGACCACATTCAGGGCGGTGGTGAGTGTAGACCGTTGTCAGATTTCCAATATGGGTGAAGGTATCTTCCGTAGCGACAGCCCAAACAGTGAGGCGCGGATCACCAACAGCCGTTTGAGAAATGCCGGATCAATATGTATTGGAAACTGGGCCAGCTGTACATCCTCAGGTATTACGAATTACTAAAACGAAACAATCGACCGGCTGCCATTGGTCCTGAAGTGCGCAATAAAAAACCCCGGCTGTCGGTCGGGGTTTTTTATTGCGCAGAATTCATGAATTTTGATTCATTACTTTTCCACAAACGCCCGTTCAATGACGTAATCACCGGCTTCACCAATACGTGGAGAAATAGCAAAGCCGCGCGCGTCCAGCAGCGCGCAGGTGTCGGTTAGCATGGCCGGGCTACCGCACAACATGGCGCGATCCGTTTCCGGGTTGAGTGGCGGTAATCCGATATCGTCAAATAATTTTCCGCTGTTAATCAAATCGGTTAAGCGCCCTTGATTGCGAAAGGGCTCCCGAGTAACGGTGGGGTAGTAGATTAATTTTTCGCGCACATCCTCGCCGAGGTATTCATGCTCGGGCAGTTCTTTGGTGATGAAATCTGCATAAGCCAGTTCACTGACCGTACGCACGCCGTGCACCAGGATAATTTTTTCGTATTGCGCATAGGCTTCCGGGTCGCGAATCAAACTTAAAAAAGGTGCGAGCCCGGTGCCGGTGCTTAAGAAATATAAATGCTTGCCGGGTTTTAAATCTGTTAACAACAATGAGCCGGTGGGTTTGCGGCCGACCAATAGTTCATCACCTACCTTCAGGTGTTGCAGGCGTGAAGTCAGCGGACCGTTGGGAACCTTGATGCTAAAAAATTCCAGGTGTTCGTCGTAGGTGGCGCTGGCAATACTGTAGGCGCGCAGGAGTGGGCGCCCGTCTACCTGCAAACCGATCATCACAAATTGGCCGCTTTCAAAACGCAGTGAGTCGCTGCGTGTGGTGGTGAAACTGAACAGTGATTCGTTCCAGTGGTGAACGCTTAAAACTTTTTCCGGTTCAACGGCTGCCATTGTGTGGGTGGTCCTTTGGGTCTATGGTGTGAATGAGTTGGTGTCGGATTACGCCTCTGGCTAATCCGACCTACGGGTATTAGTGCGTTAGAGATCTTTCCAGTTCGGTGACGGAGTCGAACAGGTCGGCTACCAAACCGTAATCGGCCCATTGAAAAATCTGTGCATCCGGATCGTGGTTGATGGCCACAATCACGCGGCTGTCTTTAATGCCGGCGATATGTTGAGTTGCGCCGGATACACCGACGGCAATATACAAATCCGGTGCCACAACGGTTCCCGTTTGGCCGACCTGGTATTCATTGGGTGCAATACCGGCGTCGACGGCTGCGCGGGTTGCGCCGATGGCGGCGTTCAGTTTGGTGGCCAGGGGCGTTAACAATTGCTGGAATTTTTCCGCGCTGCCCAATGAGCGCCCGCCGCTGACAACCACGCGTGCGGTACTCAATTCGGGCCGTTCGCTTCGTTGAATTGCGCTGCTGACCCAGTGCGCCAGGGACGTGGCTTCTGTCGCTGCCAGCGTCTCAATCGCTGCTGTATTGTCACCCTCGATGGCCGGTTCAAACGCCGTTGCACGAATGGTAAAAATTTTAACCGCCGCATCGTTACGCACTGTCGCGTTTAAATGTCCGGCATAAATC
>CAMLOU010000172.1 GCA_946481735.1 uncultured Cellvibrio sp. | reverse complement strand
TCAGCAAAGGTCGTCTGTTCACTACGAGCCAGTCGCGCCAGGGCGGGCAGGGAGCCGCGCAAGCGGGTGTGAACCTCGCCTTCCCAGTGGCCCATCAGGCGAATGCCCGCTTCATCGGGCGTGAGGTAAACCGTGAATGCCGGTGCGGTGACCTGGATTGCCAGCACCTGATCGGCCAGGTTCGCCAAGGCGATGCGGGTGCCGGGATCATAGCGCAGGGCGGTGTTGATCAGTTTTTCCAGTCCGGCGAGAGCCGCCGTGGAGAGGGTGGCATCCATCAGGGTTTGATCCCTTTATGCAGCGCGACGATGCCGCCGGTCATGTTGTGGTATTCGGTATTTACAAAGCCCGCGTCTTCCATCATGGCTTTCAGGGTCGCCTGGTCCGGGTGCATGCGGATGGATTCGGCGAGGTAGCGGTAGCTGTCGGCGTCGTTGGTAATTAAGCGGCCCATGAGTGGCAGGACTTTAAATGAATAGGTGTCGTACACCTTTTCCAGCAGGCTGTTCTGCGGCTTGGAAAATTCCAGCACCAGCAGGCGACCGCCGGGTTTGAGCACGCGCAGCATGGCGCGCAGGGCCAGGTCTTTGTCGGTGACGTTGCGCAGGCCGAAGGCGATGGTGATGCAATCAAAAGTATTGTCGGGGAAGGGCAGGTATTGGGCATCGGCCTGGGCAAACTGGATATTGCCCGCCACACCGCGATCAATCAGTCGGTCGCGGCCCACGTTGAGCATGGATTCGTTGATATCCGCCAACACCACCAGACCTTCGCTGCCGACGCGCTTGGCAAACTGGTAACTCAGGTCGCCGGTACCGCCGGCAATGTCGAGCACCTTATGGCCGCTGCGCACTGCCGACACTTCAATGGTGAAGCGCTTCCACAAACGGTGGATACCGCCGGACATCAGGTCGTTCATCACATCGTACTTGGCGGCGACGGAATGAAACACGTCAGCTACGCGTCCGGCTTTTTCGTCAACGGCAACTTCTTCAAAACCAAAATGGGTGGTTTTTTTCTCGTTCATAGCAAAGGTCCAGGGCGGTGAGCGGCGGAGACAAAGGCGGCTATTGTACAATGCCGGAGCGTTTACACCAGCCACGGGGCGGAAACATCATGGGTGCCATCAGGATCGGCCTGATCATCATGTGCTGGACAGTGTTGGCTGCGCCGACCCTGGCGCAGCTAAATACACTCGCACCCTTCACCACCGACGGCTGCAGCATGATGCTCGATGGCCTGCCCGGCGACCTGCCGCGCTGGCGCCACTGCTGTGTGGCCCACGACTTTGATTACTGGCTCGGCGGCACCGAGAAACAGCGCGAGTTATCAGACCGCCGGCTGGAACTGTGTATCAACGAAGCGGCCTCGCCCATGCTGGGAAGTTTTGTGTACAGCAATGTCCGCTGGGGCGGCAGCCCCTTCTGGGTCACCACCTACCGCTGGGGTTACGGCTGGCCCTGGTGGGATGCCGTTATACGCCAACCGCGCGGTTACAAAACCCTGACCAACGACGAGCGACAGCAGGCCGATGCGTTGTTGCCGGATGCGAGGGCATTGTTGCAACGGGAACTGGAGGCGGATTAAAGCCGCATTTTGTGGTGCAACCAAACGATATTCATCACAGTCTGAACCATACTGTTACGCAACCTAAAAAAATAGACATCCACACTGACACACCACCGATAAGGAATCGGCAATGATGTTACTCACCGCCCGCAGACTGTTTGTGCTGCTAACCCTTCTGTTTGTTGCTACCGCTTGTGATCGCACCACGGATACCCCGCCTGAAGATACGCCCGGTGAAGAGGCCGCGACCTCCGCCTGGGATGCCCATATTGTCGATTACCCGCGGCGCTGGGTGGCGACGGATGCGCCGATGGTGATTCGTTTCAGCCATCCGGTGGTGGATGAAGAAAAACTCAATCAGCCGGTGGACGGCCTGGTGGTATTGAAGCCGGATCATCCGGTGACGGCCGTCTTCACAGCGGTGGATGAACTGCGCATTACCCCCAACACCCGCCTGCCCAATGATCGCCAGTTCACGCTCAGCGTGCGCAATAAACATCTGCAAGGTGTGGATAAAGACATGCCGGCGTTCGATGTGCAGGTGCATACCATCAAGCAGGATTTCGATCTGAAGATCGACGGCTTGGTGAGCCAGCAAAACGCGGATGACCGCATGACACTGTCGGGACAACTGATAACGACCGACAGTGCCGATGTCAGGGCGGTGGAAAAAATTCTGTCGGCGAGCCTCGGTGGAAATACGCTGCCGATGACCTGGCAAGCTAAGGGCGACAACAAAACCTACAGCTTTACCCTCGCTGATATTCCCCGTCGCGCCGAAGCCGGCAGCCTGCGCCTGGAATGGGATGGCAGCGCGATCGGCTCTGACGAAAAAGGTGCGCGTGATATCACGGTGCCGGCGATCAACCAATTTTTGGTCACCCACGCGCGGGTGGTGCGTCACCCGGATATTTATGTGGAAATCAATTTTTCCGAGCCGCTGGATGCGCGGCAAAATCTGCGCGGTCTGGTGCGTCTGGCCGATCAGGATAATGTGCGGGTACAAGTGGACGGCAGTCGCTTGCGCGTTTATCCGGCGCAGCCACTGAATGGTGAAGCGGAGCTCGTGGTGTCATCCATGCTGCGCAGCAGCCAGCAAAAAAATCTCCCGGAGGATTATCACCATACCTTGATGATGGCGGTGGCCAAACCCGGCGTAAATTTTGTAGGGAACAGCAGTATCCTGCCGCCGGCCTCACAAATCTCTGTGCCCTTTGAAGCCGTGGGCGTGGATTCGGTGCAGGTGATTGCGTTTAAAGTTTACGCCAATAACATCGGTCAGTTTTTGCAGCGCTACAACCTGGCCACGGATGTGGCCGATACCAGTACCGGCCGATATTTGTGGCGTAAAACCTACCGCCTGCCGGAAGTTCCGCGCGAAGCCATGCAGCGTTTCAACCTCGACCTGACCGACTTGATGGCGCAACACCCGGATGGTTTGGTACGCCTGGAATTGCGTGTGGATCGCAGCAATGCCATCTACGAATGCGAAAGCGAACGGCCAGCGGAACCCACCACGGCGATGCCGGAAAATTACGATGGATTGGATTACTACGCCCGCGAACAGGAGCCGGATTGGTATCGTCAATATTACGAGTCCAGTGGTTACTGGAATTACAGTGAACGCAATAATCCTTGTCACGATGCCTATTACGCCTACGGCGATAATGTCAGCAGTGGCCGCACTTTTATGGTGTCCAATATCGGCATCATGGCCAAGCGTGGTACTGGCAATACCCTGCATGTGATTACCACCGGATTAAATGATGCGACGCCTTTGGCGAACACCGATATCAAGGTATTCAACTATCAGCAGCAAGTGATCGGCTCCGCTAAGACGGATCGCTACGGCATGGCCGAGGTCACCACCGACGGCACGCCTTTTTATGTCACCGCAGAGCGTGATAAAAAAATGGGCTTTTTACGCGTGCCACGCAACGAAGCCTTACCCACCAACCAATTTGATGTGGCCGGTGAAAATGTTAAAGGCGGGTTAAAAGGTTTTATCTACGGCGAGCGCGATGTCTGGCGCCCCGGCGACGATATCTTTCTGACGTTTATCTTGCAGGACAAGGAACAACGCCTGCCGGCGGACCACCCGGTCAAGCTGGATTTATTTGATCCGCGCGGCAACAAAGTGACCAGCCTTACCAACGTACAACCGGTCAATAATTTCTACAGCTTTCAATTACGCACTGAAGAAAATGCACCCACCGGCAATTGGCGAGTGGTGGTCCATGTAGGCAACCGCTATTTCGATAAAATCCTTAAGGTTGAAACCATTACACCAAACCGTCTGAAGGTGGATTTAACAATCGATCAAACGCCCTTGCGTTTATCGGCTATGCCTGCACAGGTTGACCTGTTTGGACAATGGTTACACGGCGCGGTGGCTAATCAGTTGAAGGCGGATGCCGAAGTAAAACTCAGTACGAAAGTCACACGTTTTGATGGCTTCGATCAATTCAGCTTTGATGATCCAGCGCGCAGTTTTGAAGGCAGTTCGCAAAAAGTGTTTGACGGAAAATTAAATGCCCAGGGGCGTGCGCAATTTTCCTTGAATGTACCGGTGGAGTCGCCGCCGCCCGGCATGTTGTCCGCTACCTTTGTTACGCGCGTGTTTGAAGAGAGCGGCAATTTCAGCACCACACTGCGCCGTTTTGATTTGTTGCCCTACGATAACTGGGTCGGTGTAATGGTGCCCAAGGGTGACGGCTATCAGGATGCGATCAGTCGTGATTCGGACCACGACGTGACCTTTGTGAGCCTCGGGCGCGATGGCAAGGCAATCGCCAATCGCGCGCTGAATGTCACCGTGTATGAAATCGGCTGGCGCTGGTGGTGGGATCAGGACAGTGAAGATCTCGCCAGTTATGTGGGTAATCAAAACCATACGCCGGTAAGCCAGGCAAAACTCACCACGGACAGTCATGGCCGCGCGCGTTGGACGTTGACGAAAAATACCTATGAATGGGGCCGCCATTTAATTCGCGTATGCGACGCGCAGGGCGATCATTGTGCCGGACAAATTGTGTACCTCGGCTGGAGCTGGAGTGAGCAAAAAAATCCTGACTCCGCTACACAGTTGATGTTGACCACCGATAAAGAAAATTATCGGGTGGGCGATACAGCGGTAGTCCGCTTACCGCAAAGTCAACAGGGCCGGGTATTGCTCAGCCTTGAAAACGGTAGCCGTGTGCTTGAGCATCGCTGGCTCGACCTTAAACCGGATCAGGCCGAGATTCGCATCCCGATTACCGCCGAGATGGCACCCAACACTTACGTAAATCTTGCCTTGTTGCTGCCGCATCAGGCGCGTGAGAGCGATGCCCCCATGCGTCTTTACGGCATAGTGCCGCTGCTGGTGGAAGACCCGGCCACGCAATTGCAACCGCAAGTTGATGTGCCGGACGAGGTGCGACCGGAAACAGAATTTACCGTGAGTGTGAGTGAAAAAAATCAACGCGCCATGACCTACACCCTGGCGATTGTGGATGAAGGTTTGTTGGGACTGACTGGCTTCACTGTGCCCAAAGCCCATCAACATTTTTATCGCCGCGAAGCGCTGGGTGTGATGACCTGGGACTTATTTGATCAGGTGGTGGGTGCGTACGGCGCGTCCCTGGAGCGCGTGCTGGCCATCGGTGGCAGTGATGCCGATCAGGACGCGGACAATAAACGCCGTGAACGTCGCTTTCCGCCTATCGTGAAATTTATGGGACCCTTTACGCTGGAGGCAAAGGCTACCCGCGCGCACAAGGTGACCTTGCCGCCCTATATGGGCGCCGTGCGCGTGATGGTGGTGGCGGGCGATGAAGGTGAAGTCAACGCCTACGGCAGTGCGGAAAAATCCGTGACGGTAACACAACCGGTTGTCCTGTTTGCCACGCTGCCGCGGGTGGTTGGCCCGGGTGAAGCGGTGACACTGCCGGTCAATGTATTTGTCAGTGATGCAGCGATTAAATCCATCGATATTGCGGTTGAGGCCAATGACATCTTTACCGTGATCGACAAACAGGCCGCACTGGCGTTCGACAACCCCGGCGATGCGATTGCGAGCCTGCGCCTGAAGGTGAATGATCGTATCGGCAAAGGTCGTGTCATGATTACTGCGCGTAGCGGCGATGAAATGGCACAACAGGAAATCTTTATCGAATCGCGCGCCGCCAATCCACCGTCGGTGATCTGGGAAAGCAAGCTACTCGCGCCCGGTGAAACCTGGCAATCACCGTTAACGCCCCACGGCATGGCCGGTACCAATCAAACCACACTGGAGGTCGGTACCCTGCCGCCGCTGAATCTGGAAAAACGGCTGGATTATTTAATTGGTTACCCGCACGGTTGTCTTGAACAAACGGTATCGGCAGCATTTCCGCAATTGCGCCTGGCAAGCCTTGTCGCATTGACGGATGCACAGACAGCCGACGTCGAAAAAAATGTGCGCGCCGCGATCAATAAACTGGCGAGTTTCCAGCAAGGCAATGGCGGTTTCAGTTATTGGCCGGGTGCGAGTTACGTCAATGATTGGGCTTCGAGTTATGCGGGCCATTTCCTGTTGGAGGCCAAACGTGTCGGTCATGCGGTGCCCACCGGTTTGCTGGATCAATGGATCAATTACCAGCGCGATCTGGCAAGAAATTATCGCGGCCAACAGCAGGATTACGATGCGACGGTAGCGGCTTACCGGTTGTACACGCTGGCCCTGGCAGACAAAGCAGAGTTGCCGGCGATGAATCGCCTGCGCGAACAACTGCGTCGCCCCACCGACAATCGCTACAACATCACCGCCATGCGCTTGTTGTCGTTGACCTATCAACACATGGGTTTAAAAGATGCGGCGACGGATGTGCTGGCCAATGTGGGTGACCAGGTGCCGAACTATGAGGTCTCCGGTTATACCTATGGGTCGGAATTGCGCGACCGCAGTGTCATGCTGATTACCCGTGTGCGTAATGATCAAGCAAAAGACGATGCGACCTGGCAGCTGGCGGAAAGTATTGCGAGCGAATTATCCAGCGGCAATTGGTACAGCACGCAAAGTCTCGCGTGGGCCTTGTTGGCCATGAGTGAATTTGCGCAGCACACCGGCGCGGGCGATGACTTGCGGTTTGCGATTGACACCAAGGGTAACTGGCAAAACATCCAGGCCACTGAAACCTTTTATCGTCAGGCGTTGGAACAGAGCCAGTTACGGGTACGCAACGACGATGATCACAACCTGCGTGTGCTGGTCAGCAATCGCGGCATTCCAGCCAATCTGGAAGAAGCGGCGAGCCGTAATGGATTGAATATCGCGGTGGATTTTATGACCGTGGATAACCAGCCGCTGTCTGTTGAATCCTTGCCGCAGGGAACAGATTTTATTGCCGAAGTCACAGTGAGTGCCGACTTTGCCGCATTGCCGGTAAGTCGTGTGGAGGATATTGCGCTCACGCTGGTCATGCCTAGTGGCTGGCAAATTCGTAATGAACGCCTGGAAGGCGCGCAGCTGCCGCAGGGGCTGGATTACATGGATATTCGCGACGACCGCGTATTGAGTTATTTCAGCCTCTGGCGCGATTACTATTGGTCATACCGCTACAATGACCGCAATCAAACCAGCGTGACTGTGCGGGTAATATTGAATGCATCCTACGCCGGCAAGTTTTATCTGCCGGCCTGGCAAGCCAACGCCATGTACGATGAAAAAATTCACGCGAAGACCAAAGGGTATTGGGTGGAGGTTGTAGCGGAGTAGGTTTTTGATTGAGGCTTTCTGAACAAGGGCGATGTCGGGTTACGCGGCGGCGCCGCTAACCCGACCTACGAAGTGCCAAAGTAGGTCGGATTAGCGCAGCATAATCCGACACCGCCGGTGATTCCAAATCCGCATCAGGAGATAAACCCGTAGGTCGGATTAGCGCA
>CAMLOU010000171.1 GCA_946481735.1 uncultured Cellvibrio sp. | reverse complement strand
AAACAATTCCCGAATCAAATCCAACGTCAAAATCTGCGGCAACACCTCCTGCCCACCCCCCGCCGGATAAAACACATACACCGGCACCGAATTCCGATTTAACGCCGCCAACGCCTCCGTAATATCCTCATCGTAACGCGTCCAATCCGCACGAATCCGCAACACATCATGCGCCTCAAACAACGCACTCGCCTCGTCGGTATCCAACACCAGTTTTTTATTCACCTGACAGGTAATACACCAGGCCGCCGTGTAATCAATAAACACTGCTTGCCCACTTTGCCTCGCCGCCGCAACTTTTTGCGCATCAAAGGATTGCCACGCACTGTCAGACGCCGTCGGTAATGCCGCCGTTTCCGCATGCTGTAATTGCTTGACCGACACCACCATCGCCAGCAGCACCATGACACCGGCACCTGTTTTTACGATGATTCGATGAGACCGCAACAACCAGATCACCAACGACACCACCAACAGCAAACCCGTTCCGATTAACCAGCCATCGTCACCAACCAATTGCCCCAACACCCACAACAACCAGATCACTGTCGCAAACAATGGAAAGGCTAAAAACTGGCGCAGGGTTTCCATCCAGGGACCGGGTTTAGGCAATAAGGCAGATAACCTCGGGCTGATGGCCAACAACAAAAACGGTGCAGCCAAACCGGCACCCAGCCCCAGGAAAATAGCCATGGCTTGCGGCGCCGGTAACACAGCAGACGCACCTAGCGCAGCGCCCATAAACGGACCGGTACAAGGCGCCGCGACAAATACCGCCAACACACCCGTCGCAAATGACGAGCGGCTGTTCGCTTTACCCGCCAGATTCATCAACGAATGGCCGAATTCAAACGCGCCGATAAAACTTAATGCCATCAACCAGAACAATAATGCCAGGGCGATAACCACCACTGGCGATTGCAATTGAAAGCCCCAACCGATGGCTGAGCCACCCGCGCGCAAGGCTAAAAAAATTCCACCCAATACAGCAAAGGTGGCCAACACCCCGGCGGTATACATAAACCCTTCACGCACGCGATGTGCCGCTGCACCCTGCCCTGATGTTTGAATCAAGCTAAACAATTTAATCGACAGTACCGGGAATACGCAGGGCATCAAATTCAGGATGACACCACCGGCAAACGCAAGTAATAACAACACCATTAATGGCTGTGTGTCGGGCGGCACGACGGAGGCGGCGGAAACAGGTTGCGCTGAAAAATCCCAGGCTTTATCACCTGCCACCACAATAAAATCGGTTTGCGCCGGCGTTGCCACACCCGGCATGGTCGTAAAACGCAATTGATAGCCGTCGGCGATTTCCGTCACGTCCGGTTTGGCCGCCGATACAATATTGCCATCCACCGGATAGGCGGTCGGCGCCTCCTGGGTTTTTGGTCCGCGTAATGTCATCACTAATTGCGCGGTATCTGCATGGAAGACCAGTGAATCCATTTGCCAGGGTGCCTCCTGCGGCGGTTGCGGCAAGCGCGCCTGGAATTGCGCGATGATCCCGGCATCCGCCGCTGACCATTGGTCTTGCTCCCCGGCGATAGGCCGCTCCAGTGTCATAGTGGCAAAACCGGGGATGCAGTCTTCTTTACACACCAGCCATTCGAGATCAGCAGTCAGAGTTATGTTATTGTTGGCGTTGGCAATCAGCTGCGCAGGAAATAAATAAGCAACATTGCCTTCGTAACCAATGTTGGTGAGATGGGCAATAGGCAAGCGTTTGGGCAAGGGCCATTGTGCATCACCCACCGCCAGTTGATCGCTGGTAAACGCAAAACGCGGCGCCGCACCGGAATCACCCGCATTTTGCCAATACACATGCCATTCCGGATCAACCTCAAAATAGAGCCCGATGGTTTTTTCCTGAGGATTTTCCGCAAACTGTTCCGGCACCAGCCAACGAATGCGCACATGATCCGCCTCAATGAATTCATCAGCCCGCGTCGGTGTGGAAAAAAGTGAGAGAGCGACCACGACCGTGATCACCAATAGGATAAAGCGCCCAGCGAAATTACCTTGACAGCCCTGTTGCATTAAACCGGTTCTCATTATGCATTTTGGAATGTAAAGCAGGGAAACAAACAGCTGCGACTGCGCTACTCGATCTTAAGCGTTAGAGAAACAAACACAAGTTATGTAACACCGGTTTATGCAAAGAAGTGTTAAACCGGCGACTATTGCCGCGCGGTTAACGAGTTCAGCAGCTTCATACGGACTTTGCGACGCATATTCCGTTGCAAATTATGCAGCAGCGACATGTACACATTTTTATGGCGATTCAATGACAGAAAAAATTCCGTCGCACCCTGGCGTACCGGGCGAATATTGCCCGCGCTGTCCTGCAATACCTTAGGCAAGTGACGCTGGGCAGGATCAACAATCATCAACCGATGATTGTCATCACGCAACCAGTCGGCCAGCATCCTGTTGATCGCCGGAATTTCCAGGCGGCTACCGATCACAATCAGTTCTTCCACCTCCGCCAATACCTGCTGCATCAACGAATACGGCGCGGGACTGAATTGCGGCATATTGTCTTGCAGATGTTGATAACCGGCCACCAGGCTGCGCTCCAGTGCGTGTAATTTTCCCTCGGCATCCTGATACAAACTGCGGTTGGTCACCAGGCCATCCTGCTTGATCGTAAGCGCTTGATTAACCTGATTGATAAATACCAGATCGGCAAGGTAATCATCCAGATGCTGTGGATCGGGCTTTACTTTTAAGCGCTGGCGCCCGTCGTCGGTAAAAAAACTGTCCAGCCCGCCGTGGAGTTTTACCAGATTAATGCCGTATTCACCGTCGGCAAAAAAATCCGGTGTGTGTTCTGGATGGTTGGACTGGCTTTCAAAGGTTATTGTGCGCGTGGACGCGCCATCACCCATCGTGAGCGTTTGCGTATGTTGCAGGCCACTCTTCAACGGAATCTTCCACTGCGCTGCCAATAATTCCACCACCACATCCTGGTTGGTGGAAAAAATCCACAGTGGCCGATTGAGTTCCAACAAACTTTTTAGCCCTTCATAATCTTTTAATACCACCGAGGCAAAACGAAAATTTTTTGCCTGGCGCTCCAATAGAAAGGCATACACCGTTTGCGCAAAAAAAACGTACGCCTGCCGATAATCACGTTGTAAAAAATCGTATTCGGCGGTTTGGCTTTTGCGGGCCAGGGCTTCGAGAATCTGCTCGTAATGGCGATCCTCATCGGCTATCCATTCATTCATCTGCGCAATCACAGCGTCGTTCCAATGCGCGCCCTGCGCTTCCCAGCCAGCGTTATACGCTGCCAGCCGTTCCGGTGTGAGCCAGCGCCGGATTTCGGCGGTGAGTTCCCAGGTTAATGGTAAGCCACAATCGAATGACGCCCCTGCGCCAAGAAATAATGCCTGCATAGTTTTTATCGTCTGTCTGGTTGATGTGGCGGCATTATGCCATGACCTGCGCGAGATAATTCAGCAAGGCGGTCAAGCGGTAGGGTTGATAACGTCGTTCTTTAAAGACCGCAAAGATATCGGCAGCCTGGCCGATATACCGCCTCTGCAACACTTCAACCAATTCACCGGATTGCAATTCGCGCAGCACATCCAGCCGCGATTTATAGATAATGCCCCGCCCCGCTACGCCCCAACGCTTCACCACATCGCCATCGTCGGCACTGCGGTCGCCGCTTACATCTACCTCAACCCACTTGTCATCCTGATGAAAACCCCATTTGGTATAAGGCCGGTCGTTGCGATAAAACACGATGCAATTGTGCTGCAACAGATCATCAAGTGAGGTGAGTGGTGGATGTTGTGCCAGGTAACCAGGGGCAGCCACAAGGATCCGGCGATTGCTGCACAATTTCCTGGCGACCAGTCCCGAATCTTTCAACTCGCCATAGCGGATCACCACATCCAGACCTTCACGATACAAATCCTGCATAAAGTCAGAAAAATACAGCTTGATGGTGACCGCCGGGTGCTGCTGTTGAAATGTATCGAGCCAAGGCAACATCAGGTTGCGCCCGAAGTCGGAAGGTAAACCCATGCGGATTTCACCGGCAATCAGGGTCTGCATGTTGCGCAGCTCCGCTTCCGCGCTATCAAGGGCGCCTAAAGCCTGTTGAACATGGGGCAGAAACGCCTGGCCCGCCGGGCTGAGCCGCACGCTGCGCGTCGTCCGCTCAAACAGGCTGACATTCAGGCTGGCCTCCAGGCGTTTGATGGCCGCCGATACCGCCGCATTGGTGATGTTTAACTGGCGGGCAACCTCACTCATGTTGCCGTTCTCCGCCACCCGCAATACCAGGTCGAGATCCTGTAAGGAGTATTTTCCGGTCATGGACGCCTCACTATCAAAAATTATTTGATAGTGTTGCAACAAAAATGGCAATTATCAATTGTACGCCGTGGGTTTAGCATTAGCCCTATCCAAACCAATACGCTGAAAAAGGAAGCCACTATGAAAGCCGTCGCATTAACAGCCTATCTACCTATCGATAACCCTCAATCATTGCTTAATGTTGAGCTTGAAAAACCGGATCCCCAAGGGCGGGATTTACGAGTAGCCGTGCAGGCGGTGTCAGTCAATCCGGTGGACACCAAGGTCCGCGCACCCAAGGACAAAACCGAGAGCCAGCCGCGCGTGCTGGGATGGGACGCCGCCGGGGTGGTGGAAGCCGTAGGGCCCGAGGTGAGTTTATTCAAGCCTGGCGACCGGGTGTATTACGCTGGCGATATCACGCGGCCTGGCAGCAACAGTGAATATCAGTTGGTAGATGAGCGGATTGTCGGCCGTACACCGGCGAGCCTGTCCGATGCTGAAGCCGCCGCTTTGCCGCTGACCGCGATCACTGCCTGGGAGGGGTTGTTTGACCGCCTTCGTATATCCCGTCATAACAATACTGAAAAGACGCTGCTGATTATCGGTGGTGCGGGCGGTGTCGGTTCCATAGCGATTCAGCTTGCCAAACAACTGACTAGCACCAGAGTAATCGCCACCGCTTCGCGCACTGAAACCCGCGAGTGGTGTTTGTCGCTGGGTGCCGATCAGGTTGTGGATCACACTGACCTGGTTAACAGCGTGAGAGCCGCCGGGCATCACCATGTGGATTACATTTTTTGTTTAAACAATACCGAACAGCATTGGCCGAGCTTATGTGAATTAATTAAACCCCAGGGCACCATCTGTTCTATCGTTGAAACCAAACATCCGGTAAACCTCACGCAATTGCAGGGCAAGTCGGCCAGTTTTGTGTGGGAGTTTATGTTTACCCGTTCCATGTATCAAACCACAGACATGATTGAGCAACACCATCTACTTAACGAGCTGAGTGAATTGATTGACGCTGGAAAAATTAAAACCACAGTCACCAAGGTTATCACCCCGATCAATGCGGACAATCTTCGCAAGGCGCATGCGCAATTAGAAAGTGGCCGCACCATTGGCAAAGTGGTACTTGAACATTGGCAATAATATCCATCAACGTCTTTCGAGGTTTTGCACAATGACTTTATTTACACCTGTTTCTGTTGGTCGTCATCAGCTCAGTAACCGCGTGGTCATGGCGCCGATGACCCGTTGCCGCTCAGCACAGCCGGGCGATATCCCTACGGATTTAATGGCGACTTATTACGCACAACGCGCCACAGCCGGATTGATTATTACTGAAGCTACGCAGATATCACCTCAAGGCAAAGGTTATTCGTTTACGCCGGGTATCTATTCGGACGCACAGGTGAACGGCTGGCAAAAAGTCACTTCAGCTGTCCATAACGCGGGCGGAAAAATCTTTTCACAGTTGTGGCACGTTGGGCGGATGTCTCATCCGTCGTTTCATCAGGGGGAGCTACCCGTAGCTCCCTCGGCCATTGCCTTTGATGGCCAGGTATGGATTTACGATGAACAGGAAAAACGCGGTAAAAAAGTCGCTTGCCCGGTACCCCGCGCCCTTGAAACCCATGAGATAAAAAAGATTGTTGACGATTATCGTCGGGCTGCTGCCAACGCGATACGGGCCGGTTTTGACGGCGTGGAAATTCATGGCGCCAATGGTTATTTGATCGACCAGTTTCTGCGCACTACATCCAACCAACGCACAGACCAGTATGGCGGCAGTCAACAAAATCGCCTGCGCTTTTTAACTGAAGTCGTCACCGCCGTTGCAACAGAAATTGGCGCTGGCCGCACCGGCATTCGGCTCGCGCCCTTTATTACCGCACGCGGCATGGCCTGCCCTGAAATTCTCGACACCATGCTGGCTGCTGCGGATTTTTTAAACCAGCAACAACTCGCTTATATTCATCTGGCGGAAGCGGATTGGGACGATGCACCGACCGTGCCTGAAGATTTTCGTCAGGCATTGCGCAAGCGTTTTAACGGAAAAATTATGGTAGCCGGGAAATTCGATAAACACCGCGCCGAAAAAATGCTGGCCAATGGCTACGCCGACCTGATTGCGTTTGGCCGTCTTTTTGTCGCCAATCCCGATCTGGTTGCGCGTCTTCAATACAATCTTCCGCTGGCGAATTTCGAGGGTGAATTGTTGTTTGGTGGGGATAGTCGGGGGTATACCGATTATCCGGCGCATACTGCCTAGCAGTGACGCTACCCGGTATTCTCCGGGTTGCTCTTTTTGCCCGGCGTTGCTTCGCTACGTGAATGAATCATGGGTGCACCTTGGCCATTAATAATGGCACGAACAACAGGAGATACCTCATAAGACAGGATAGTTTGTTCCCGAGTATCCAGCGGGATAGTAATCCCCTGCTGTGTCAATCGAGGCGCCTCCCGGCTGACATCCCAGCAGCCAAGACTCTCAGCACGCCGATTTTGTTCGTCGCCATAATGCAGCGCCAATTGATAACTACGTTGCTCATTCGTTTTCAGTAAGGCGAGTTTATGGCGATGTCCACGCAACCATAAGCGAAACATAATAAATTCCTTTAATGTTGCGGCGATTAATCATCTACACTTTCACCATCAATAAACAGTAAGGAAAAGCACGATGGCACGTGTCTACCAAACCTATCTTCAAGGTGATGCCGACATCCGCGTCGCATTGGTGGATGATCCGGGAATGGCCGATCTGTGGGTTTACCAGGTATCGTCCTGGGGCATGGCATCCGGCGATGCACTCTGGTATGTCACCAGTGAGCGCGACCAAGCCAGCGTAAGGATTTATTTTTGCAGTATCGGCATGGCGCAAATCAAAATTCATTTTGTAGCTTCACAAGGTATGGCTGGCTGGCAGCATGCACACCCATTGAGAGGCCGCTTCTGCTAACCCAACTTACTTTTCTTCCGGCCAGGCAATGACATCAAGCGACCAGGAATAACCATAATTTTCACGCAATTTAGCCGTAGCCAATTGCACGTCTTCACGATTTTTGAAAGGTCCCGCTGCGAGGAGTGCCCAGCGGATATCTTTGTCCAACGACACATTAATGATTTTTACCGGCACCTTTACATGAGCCAACTCATTGTGTAGAAGTTCGATC
>CAMLOU010000170.1 GCA_946481735.1 uncultured Cellvibrio sp. | reverse complement strand
GTCAAGCTCTTAATCCCGAGCCCCGTCTGTATACACAGACGGGGCTTTTTCTTTTTGAATCATTATTCTAATATTTTTATATGTAAAAATTTATCCCTCAGTAAATAGCTGCTTAACAAATCTTAAATAGACTTGTCTCCGGCTCGTTTTCCGGACCTTGATGTTCAATGTTATAGTTTTGCAAACATTAAGATCCATAAAACAGAGTTTATTCCTATGCAAGCAAAAACGATAAAAAAAAATACTGTCCTGACAATTGTTTCCTTATGCTGTTCGGTCTTGGCATTTGAGGCTGCGGCTAAAGAGAAAAAAGAACCTTGGGAGCTGGCTCAAGAAACCGAGGTTTGGAAGCCGGTTCCAAAGGTTGTTACAACATCGGAGACGAATCCCCCCTCGGATGCTGTGGTGCTTTTTGACGGGAAGAGTCTTGATCAATGGCAAGGTGTGGATGGTGGTGCAGCGCGTTGGCACCTTGACAAAGGTGCAATGGTCGTTGCTCCTAAAACAGGAGACATAAGAACAAAGGAGACTTTTTGTGATATCCAACTGCATCTTGAATGGAAATCGCCAGAAGACACCCGCGAGCTGGAAGGGCAGGGGCGTGGTAATAGCGGCGTTTTTTTGCAGGAACGCTATGAGATTCAAATTCTTGATTCATATAAGAACGAAACATACCCCAATGGCCAGGCTGCATCAGTTTATAAACAGTCCATCCCTCTAGCCAACGCTTCGCGCGGACCTGGTGTTTGGCAAAATTACGATATTATTTTTCGTTCCCCACGGTTTGATGAGGCGGGCACTTTGATTAAACCTGCATATGTCACTGTCTTGCATAATGGTGTATTGGTGCAAGACCATGTTGAAATTCAGGGGCCGACCTCCTGGATTGGACAGCCGCCCTATGAGGCCCACGGTTGTGCTCCATTGCGTCTTCAGGATCATGGAAACCCGGTAAGTTTCAGAAATATCTGGGTCAGAAAACTTTAACTCTCCCTCCTTTATCATAAATATTACGTAGCCATTGAAAATCTGCAGTGCAGATTTTCAATGCAGGGGTGCTTATGTTCTTTCGTTTTAAATTATTATTTCTGTTTTTAACTGTACTGCCATTCACAAGTGTCTTCGCTGAAGATCAATCTGACATCGGTGATTTATTCAAGCCTAATACGCATTGGCAGTATGTCGACTCGGTTGTTCTTGCAAAAGATGCCAAAAAATTAAGTATTGTTGATGGTAAGTCAGCTTCTGTTTTGCTTAAAAATACGACGGAAGAAGATGATCTCATTTCCAGTACGTTTTTTGCTGATAGTCAGCTCAGTTTTGAATTTATGCTGGCAAAAGATGCTCGAGCACAGGTCTACCTCCAAGGCCGTTACGCAATAAATCTCGCTGGAATTTCGAATTCAAAAGCTTTAACCCCCCTGAGTGCCGGTGGGTTAGATGTTCGTGGTGCAAATGGGGACGGTATCGCGCCGTTGTTAGATGCAGCCAAGCCGGCGGGTGAATGGCAACGTCTGGATGTGAAGTTTAGAGCACCCCGGTTTGATGATGCGCGTAATAAAGTTGAAGATGCGCTATTCATTGAAATCAAATTGAATGGTTTAGTCGTTCAGCAAAACACTCTTGCGAATGGTGTAGGCCAAACCAGTAAATATGGCTGGGAAGATCAATACGGTCCTTTAGTTATTAGAAATCTTGATGGTGCGGTTGCGCTTAAGAATCTGGATATAAGGCATGCGGATTTCGAGGCGGTTAAGGTGCCGGCTTCGAGCGGCCAAAAAACCAATGTTGACGGACTGACAGACCTGGTTGCCATGGGAAATGAAGCATTTCATTCACTGGGATGCGCTTCATGTCACGCTATTAAAGAGAACGATCCGTCTGTTAAAAGCGGTCCCAATTTATTCGGTTTATTTAAGCGAGTACCACGCGATCGAGAGGTTGTTGAGGGTAAAGACAATCGCCGCTTTACAATAAAAGCGAATCGTAACTATTTGTTGAAAAGCATTCGTGAGCCTGCTGCTCAAAGAGCTGTGGCGGAAACGGGCGCCTCCGTTGGTGAGGCTTATTTGCCGATCATGCCTCCTTACTCGGATCAATCTGTTTCAGATAAACAGGTTGATGCAATCAATGCTTATCTGGCAACGCTTAACCCACTTCAAGATCAAGGGCCGATTACTCTTCTGGTGACTAAAGAGGGGCCGGCTAAATATGACCCGCTAAAGGATGATCTACAACTGCTGGTTGATGATCAAACGCGCATCCAGCGTGGTCCAATGGAGGGTGTTTCCGGGAGAGCGATTCATGTGGGGCAAACCAATGGCATTAATTACACCTTTGACCCTCGTCTGCTAGCCATCGCTAAAATATGGCAAGGTGGTTTTCTTGACGTGTCCGGCGAGCTCAAAAACCGGGGTGGACGCGGATTGAAAACCGGCTATGAGAGTCAGGTGCTGGAGATGGGACAGGCTGGCTTCTTGCTGGCACCTATGAATGATAAAGGACAACTAATAGATTTTTCGTTTAAAGAGGCTGTGTTTAATGATACAGAGACGATAGCCGAATCTTTGTACAGCAAGCAGGATCATCTTGAGCGATTAAAATCCATTGATGCGCAATTTCTCGGGTATGAGCGCAATTCAGCTTCACCAGAATCGCTTCCGCAATTTCGATACCGTGTAGGGAAGAATATCATTGCAATGGAAACTCGCATCGCTGCAAGCGGCGAAACAGAGATTCATCTCCGCGGTAAATTTACAACTGCACAAACGTTTGCAATCAATACAGATGTATTGCACGAAGCTCAAGCCTCTGCCGGCGACATCAAGCCTGGATCGGGTAGTGCTCAGGCAACATGGACTATTCCTGCAAAAACCAGTAAAGACATCGTCCTAAAAGCCAAATTGAGAGTGGCTGCATCAAGCTGGCGTCCGTCCCCATCTGACTTTAACTATCAAAAACAAAAGCTACAAATTATTCCCGCCAGCGCAGAGTTGCCTGAGGGTTATAGAATAGAAAGCTATTTACCTCCGCGCGACAACTACGGCAGAGAGCAATTATTTGAAGCGCTGGGCTTAGCTGTTGCGGACGACGGCACCATTGTTGTCGCGACGCGTACAGCAGGTATATGGCGTATCGTGAAAGGTGAATGGCAACTGTTTGCAGAAGGTGTTTTCGATAGTCTGGGTGTGATAATCGAAGATAAAAAGGGTTTGCAGTTGGTGGTGGGTCAAAAGGCGGAGTTGACTCGCATCACTGACACTAATCGTGATGGCCGCGCCGATACATTTGAAACATTATTTGATGCGCACAGTTATCACGGAAACTACCATGCCTACATGCATGGCCCTGCCCGAGGTGTGGACGGTGCCTACTACATTACACTGAACCTGTCTCATACTGATGAGGCAGTCTATAAGGCCGATGGCATGTACATGGGTACGACCGGAGGTTTAAGTGGCTGGGCTATCCGTGTCACTCCTGAAGGTAAATATGAGTTGTGGGCGAACGGTCTACGCAGTCCGGCAGGTATCGCGAAAGCCCCGGATGGTCGTTTATGGTATTCCGATAACCAGGGAGAGTTTGTTGCAACCTCCAAAATTTTTGTCTTGAAAAAAGATGCATTCTACGGGCACCCATCCAGTTTGGTGGATTTGCCGGGAATGACTCCTGACTCACCGGAGATTGCCTGGGAAAAAGTGCGCGACAAACGAGAAAAAGCGGTTGTTTTGCTGCCTCAGAATCGGGTTGCCAACTCACCCGGGCACCCCGTTTGGGATACCACAGATGGCCGCTTCGGTCCCTTCACCGGTCATATGTTTATCGGTGATCAAACGCAGTCCAACTTACTGCGGGTGATAACAGAAACGGTAGATGGTGTAGAGCAGGGGGTGGTTATTCCTTTTGCCACAGGCCTTGAATCCGGTGTGATGAGGCCGGTGTTTTTGGCTGATGGAAGTTTGTTATTGGGGCAAACCGGACGTGGATGGCAAGCAAAGGGCGGGCATGTGGCCAGTTTGCAACGCATTGTGCGGAGCAGCAAAGCGCAGCCAGCAAGCATCCTCAAGGTTTCTGCCCGAACCAACGGCTTCGAGATCACATTTACCAGGCCTGTGCTGACGGTGCCTGATTCAGCAAGCTTATTGAAACAATTAAAAGTCTCCTCGTGGGTATACCGTGATGCACCCGACTATGGTTCTGAAGTTATGGACGAACGGCAGGAGTCAATAGCGGGTCTGACATGGTCGGATGACAAGACCTCTCTTGTTGTGCAGTTGGCATCAACGAAACAGCCCGAGGTTCATCCACAGCAAACTGCACGGGTATACCACTTTGCTTTAAATGCAGCGGCGCTTTACGGCGCTGAGGCATCCCACTCTCTGGAGGCGTATTACACGCTCTACCGGTTTCCCGCCAAATAGATCCGATTGATTCCGGTTAAAATCCTGTAGTTCAGAGAGGGCTACAGGATTTTTTTCGATCGCGTAGCTACAGCCTCTGCTTCCCGGAAATATTCTTTATCGTCTGGATAGATTTCTTGCACCAACTTTGTTTAGATGCTTTGGCATGTGAGCGAGGTGTGCGGGTTTATGAAATCATCAACGGGTATATTGACTATAGATTTATCTGCCATTGAGGCGAATTGGCGCACGATCAATAACCAGCTTTCTGGCAAGACCTCTGCTGCCGCAGTCATTAAAGCCAATGCATATGGACTGGGGGCGGCTTATGTGGGCCCGACACTTTATCAGGCAGGTTGTCGGGAGTTTTTTGTGGCCACGCTGGAAGAGGCAATGGCCGCACGTCAGTATCTGAAACCGGATGCGCGGGTTTATGTCTTGGGCGGAGTCCGGCCTGGTGCAGAACGATTATTCTTGCGCAATCATCTTTCGCCGGTCTTGTTTTCTCTGGAGGATATTCGGCGTTGGCTGGCATATACCCAGGAGTGGGATAGTTCGCCACCGTGTGCGATTAAAATCAATACGGGCATGAACCGCCTCGGCCTGGATATTCAGGAATGGTCGGCACTGCTGGCATCCGGCGAAGAGCTACAATCGCTTCGCCCGGCCTTGATAATGAGCCACTTGGCGTGCGCTGATGAACCGGAACACCCTTTGAATAACCATCAGTTGACTCAGTTTCAGACGTTGGTGAGTGTATCCAGGCAGCTATTGCCTGAGGCGCGTTTCAGTTTGGTTAATTCTTCCGGCATTTATCTCGGCTCAGCCTGGCATTTTGATCTTGTGCGACCAGGTGCAGCACTTTATGGCGTGAATCCTCAACCACTAGAGCCTTCGCCAGTTAAACCGGTCGTGCGCCTGGCTTTACCTGTTCTCCAGATTCGTCAGTTATCAGAGGACGCTAGCATCGGCTACGGAGCAACAGTCACGGTCTCTCCGCCGGCGCGGCTTGCCGTTGTTGCTGGCGGATACGCTGATGGTTTGCACCGCACCATTGGTCGGCAGGGCTTCGGTATGATTGGCCATCATCACGTCCCTGTGGTGGGACGTATATCTATGGATACCACTATTTTTGATGTCTCAACGGCTAGTGCAGACAAGGACAGCGTGATTCATGTGTTAAACAATGAACTAACCGTTGACCGGTGGACCGCTCTGACGGGAGCCTTGGGTTACGACATTCTTACCAGCCTAGGAAACCGCTATCAACGCTGCTACGTGAAAAATGGCGCGAGGGTTGAGCAGGGGGCTCTTTATGAATGATGATTCTCTGCAGCGAATTCTACAGCTGCTGGCCGATGGGCAATTTCATTCCGGACAAGAGTTGGGTGAAATATTGAACCTGAGCCGCACGGCTGTATGGAAGCAACTGCAAAAACTTGAAGGATTAGGTATTTCATTGGAATCCATTAAAGGCAAAGGCTACCGTTTGCCTGATGGGCTGGATTTGTTGAATGCCGGATATATTCAGTCACAACTTTCACCGGACGCGTTAAAGCTATTGCGCAAGCTCGATATTCACACAGTCATCGACTCCACCAACAACTACGTCATGCAGCAAGCCATGAATCATGAGAATGGTTATGTTTGCCTGGCAGAACAACAAACCGCAGGTAAGGGACGGCGCGGGCGCCACTGGATCAGTCCCTTTGGTAAAAATATTTACCTGTCCCTGTTGTGGAATTTTAATGGTGTTGCTGCGCTGGAAGGATTAAGTTTGGCCGTCGGCGTTGTCATTGCTGAAGCTTTGGGGCAATTGGGAATCGCCGGCATACAGTTAAAGTGGCCGAACGATGTACTGTGGAGGCAACGCAAATTGGCTGGCATATTACTGGAGATGACGGGTGACCCGGCTGGTCTCTGTCAGGTGGTGGTCGGTATAGGAATAAATGTCTCAATGCCGAAATCCAGCGCGCTGGCTATTGATCAGCCATGGGTTGATATTGAAACAATCCAGACGGAGTCCAGTCTTGATCGGGATGTCTCGCGCAATGATTTGGTTGCGACCTTGTTATCCCATTTATTGCCTCTCCTGCATCATTATGCAGACCAAAAATTTATTGCCTATCGCGAGCGATGGGAATCGCTAAATATTTTCGCCGATCAGGCGGTAGAGCTTCATACTGCAAAATCTGTTGTTACTGGTCGAATGCTGGGTGTGGATGCATCGGGTGCCTTGCGTTTACACACGGAAGAGGGCGAGACATTATTCCATGGCGGTGAGGTTTCCTTGAGGGTTGCGCCATGATATTGCAAATTGACCGGGGCAATACGCGTCTTAAATGGCGATTGCGAGAAGATCGTCGTGATGTAGCGCACGGTGCTATTCCCAATGATGAAGTTTATTCCTCACTTTCGAGTATATTGGCCGGCCAATCCATTCAGCACATTTTTATCGTTAGCGTGCTGGGCGAAGCGCAAGATAGGACATTTGCTGATTGGGCAGTAAAAGAATTCGGTGTTATGCCTCGCTTTGCCAGGGCCGAAAGCAAATGCGCTGGAGTAACTAATGGATATGCTTTTCCCGAGCGCCTCGGTGTTGATCGATGGTTAGCGATGATCGCCGGTTATACGAGAGTGAATAGATCTTGTGTGGTGGTTGATTGCGGCAGTGCGATCACTGTGGATTTACTGGATCAACAAGGGGTTCATCATGGCGGTTATATTGCACCGGGTATCGTCGCTATGGAGCGCGCTCTATCCATCAACACGCAAGGCGTGAAAGTGCAGGGGGGGGTGATATCAACTGACCTCGCTCCGGGCCGGGATACGGTCTCTGCTGTTTCTGCCGCCCAGCTGGCTATGATGGTCGGCTTGGTTCAACAGGCGATCAAACAACTGTCGTTAATCGAAAGCTCGGCCTTTCCTCCTGCGCTTTTGTTCACTGGCGGGGATGGGCCCCTGCTGGCGAAATTCTTTAATACGGCAGTGCTTGTGCCTGATCTGGTGCTAGATGGTCTGGAATTGATATTTTCCGTCGATTAATTTTTGTTTTGTGGGGATGCGTTAACTATGCGTTCAATTTGCTTATCGTTGTTGGGCATCAACATTGTTGTTCTTTTGATGCA
>CAMLOU010000169.1 GCA_946481735.1 uncultured Cellvibrio sp. | reverse complement strand
TCAACATCGGTACGCTTTTTGCGATAGAGCCCCCAAAGGCCCTTAACCGTCAAGAATCCGTACACTATGGCATTTCCTTCTCTCACTCAACTGCGCAATACCGACCGGAAAGCGGCATGGGGTCAATTGCGTGGGTTGGGGCGCGGCAGTCTGGGTGTTCCTATCCTGTTGCTGATGTTGCTGGCCATGATCATCCTGCCCATGCCGGCCTTCCTCCTGGATTCTTTCTTCACCTTTAATATCGCGCTGTCCATCGTGGTGTTGATGGTGACCATCTACGCCTTGCGACCTCTGGATTTTGCGGCGTTTCCCACGATTTTGCTGGTGGCGACCTTGTTGCGTCTGTCATTGAACGTGGCATCTACCCGGGTGATTCTGTTGAAGGGGCAGGAGGGCGGTGATGCGGCGGGGAAGGTGATCCAGGCGTTTGGCGAGGTGGTGATCGGCGGTAATTACGCCGTGGGTATTGTGGTGTTCCTGATCCTGATGATCATCAACTTTGTGGTGGTGACCAAGGGCGCCGGGCGGATTTCCGAGGTGAGCGCGCGGTTTACCCTGGATGCGATGCCCGGTAAGCAAATGGCGATTGATGCGGATTTGAACGCGGGCTTGATTGATCAGGATGAGGCGCGCACCCGTCGCAAGGACGTTGCGTCAGAGGCAGATTTCTACGGCGCAATGGACGGTGCCAGCAAGTTTGTTCGTGGTGACGCCATCGCCGGTATCCTGATCATGGTGATTACCATCATCGGCGGTTTGAGTATCGGTATGATCCAGCACGACCTGGAGTTCAGCCGGGCCATGGAAATCTACGTGCTACTGACCATCGGCGATGGTCTGGTCGCGCAGATTCCGTCACTGTTATTGTCAGTTGCGGCGGCCATTCTGGTTACCCGGGTTAACACCGCCGAGGACATGGGCGCACAGATTACCGGCCAGATGTTTGCGTCACCCAAGGCCCTGGCGATTGCCGCCGCGATCTTGTTTTTGATGGGTTCCATCCCCGGCATGCCGCATATTGCGTTTATGGGGTTGGGCTTGCTGGCGGGGGGCCTGGCTTATTTCATCCACTGGAAACGCCAGCAACCGACTCCTGTAGAAGACAACAGCTTTATTCCCTCTGGCAGTCGCTCCGGCGGCAACCCCGGTAAGGCGCCGGCAACGGGTGGCGCCACGTCAGAGACACCGCGCCCGGTGGCGTCCTTACCGCCCTCGGCAGAACCCGCCGAAGTGGGTTGGGATGATGTCCAGCCGGTGGATGTGATCGGCCTGGAGGTAGGCTATCGCCTGATTCCCATGGTCGATAAAAACCAGGGCGGCGAGTTGTTGGGCCGTATTAAAGGTGTCCGCAAAAAGCTCTCCCAGGAGATGGGTTTCCTGATTCCTACCGTCCACATCCGCGACAATCTCGACCTGTTGCCCAATGGCTACCGCATCAGTTTGATGGGCGTGGCGGTGGCGGAATCCGAGGTCTATCCCGACCGCGATCTGGCGATCAATCCCGGCCAGGTATTCGGCACCCTCGATGGTATCAAGACCAAAGATCCGGCCTTTGGCCTGGAAGCGGTATGGATCAGCGCTGGCCAGAAAGAACAGGCCCAAACTCTGGGCTATACCGTGGTGGATGCCAGCACCGTGGTGGCCACCCACCTCAACCAGATCCTGCAACAACACACCCACGAATTGCTTGGCCACGAAGACGTTCAGAAGCTGCTCGACATGCTCGCCAAATCCTCGCCCAAGCTGGTGGAAGAGCTGGTGCCCAACACCATCAGCCTGAATGTGCTGCTCAAGGTGCTGCAAAACCTGCTGCGCGAGCGCGTGCCGATCCGCGACATCCGTTCCATCGCCGAAGCCTTGGCGGCGGGGGCGGGCAAGAGTCAAGATCCCGCCGCTTTGACCGCCCTGGCGCGGGTGGCCCTGGCTCGTCAAATCGTGCAAAACATCGTGGGAGCCGAGCAAAACATACCCGTTGTCACGCTGGAGCCCGCCTTGGAACAGTTATTGCTGAGTACCGTTCAGCAGGCACAAAAAGCCGGCGCCGATGACAGTGCGTTTATCGAGCCGGGGCTGGCAGATCGCTTGCAACAGTCGCTGGTTAAAGCGGCGCAGAAGCAGGAAATGGCCGGCAAACCACTGGTGTTATTGGTTGCCGCGCCCCTGCGAATGATGTTGTCGCGCTTTGTGCGCCACAGCGTGCCGGATATGCGGGTTTTGGCTTACACCGAGATTCCCGACAACAAACAAATCACCATCGATGCCACTGTCGGTGCTGATAAAAGGTAAGTGTTAACCGCTCAAACCACGGGCGAGGAGAAGAGTTATGCAAGTCAAACGTTTCGTTGCTGCTGATATGCGTCGTGCGTTGGAGCTGGTCCGCCAGGCGCTGGGGCCGGATGCGATCATTCTCTCCAGCAACCGCACAGCAGAAGGCGTGGAGATACTGACCACGCTGGCCAGCGATACCGAATTGCAACACTTGCAGCAGCCGGCAGCGCCAACGCGTCCGCTGGTTCAGGAGCCCGCACTAGCATCGGCATCCGAACCGGCAGAGGACATCCTCGGCGCATTTAAAAGCCTGGGTAGCACCGCGCGCGGCCCAGCCTCCGGCAAAACCGGTAAAGAACTGGCTGATGAGATTGAGCGGGCGCGCCTGCGCATGCTGGCCAGCCGTAACGCCGAAGCCTCCGCCAAAGAATTCCTGGTGGCCAAACAGCCCAAGGTCAATGCCGCCATTCCCCGGCAAGCACCGGGCGTAGCTGCAATAAACAGCGACACGGTGGCGCTGAACAAGCCGCGTATCACCGCCGCCGAACGTTACCCGCTGATTGATGACAAGCCAGCGCCGGTCAGCACATCCAAACTGCAAGCCGGCGAATTGTTCTCCAGGCCTGAACCCGTGATCAATCAGGAACAGATCCAGCTCTCTGAACTGCAGGCTGAATTGGCCGATATGCGGTTTTTGCTGGAACAACAATTGGACCGCATCACCGGCGGAACCCCGGCACCCCAGGGCTCGCCGGTATTGTCCAGTGTGGGTCGTCGCCTGGAGCGTATCGGTTTACCCGCTGAGGCGGTTGCCAAGGTGCTGCACAGCTGCAAACCAACCCGCAAGCTGGCGGATGCCTGGTCCGACGCCCTGGCCAACCTGGCCCATCAGATGCCGGTTGTGGGTAAAGATATCGTAGAGCAGGGCGGTGTTTTCGCGTTTGTCGGCCCCACCGGAGTTGGCAAAACCACCACCATCGGCAAACTCGCGGCCCGCTATGTATTGCAACACGGCGCCGATAAAGTCGCGCTGGTGACCACCGATACCTACCGCGTTGCGGCCCACGACCAGTTACGTTCGTTTGGTCGCATCCTGCGGGTACCGGTAAAGGTGGTGGATGAAAACAATACCCTTGAGCAGGTGCTGCACAGCCTGCGTCACTATTCGTTGGTGCTGATTGATACGGCGGGCTTCCGCCATGGCGATCCGCATCTGAAGGCGCAACTCAAGGCCCTGGCAGAACAGCCCCAGGTAAAAAGCTATCTGGTGTTATCTACCAACAGCCAGCAGCAAATGCTTAAAGCCTCGATTCATGCCTATGGTGCGGTGGGTTTGAAAGGCTGTGTGCTGACCAAACTGGATGAAACCGCCAGTATGGGAGAGGCTCTGGGCGTAATTATGCAGAGCCGCTTACCCGTAGCCTATACTACCGATGGTCAGGATATTCCCCGGGATATCCAGGTCGCCCGCGGCCACCAGCTGGTATCAAAAGCGGCGGCCATGCTGCGTCAGCAGGCTGGGCAAAGAGCGATCCGTCATTAAAAGCGGGTCGCTTTGTGAAAATAAGTAATTAATGCGCCACCCTGAATATTAGTAACTATACTGATGGTCACCCGTCGGAACCCTGAGCAACCCTTACGTGAATACAACGAGAAGCTGGAGTTAGTCGACCCATGAGTCAAATGCGACCCGTACAAGTCATCGCGGTATCCGGCGGAAAGGGCGGGGTGGGCAAGAGCAACATCTCCGTCAATCTGGGTATTGCCCTGGCTGAGTTGCGCCGTCGGGTGGTGTTATTGGATGCGGATCTGGGGCTTGCCAATGTCGATGTATTGCTCGGCCTGAAAGCCACCCACACGCTGGCCGATGTGCTGGCGGGTACCCACAGTCTGCGCGATGTGCTGGTGAACGGTCCCCAGGGGCTCAAAATTGTGCCCGCTTCATCGGGCGTGCAGCACATGGCCTCACTCAGCTCCCGTGAACATGCCGGGTTAATCAATGCCTTTAATGAATTAAGTGATCAGGTCGATGTGTTAGTGATTGATACCGCCGCCGGCATCTCTGATACCGTCGTCAGTTTCGTGCGGGCCGCCAATGAAGTGCTGATTGTGGTGTGCGACGAGCCTTCCTCTATTACCGACGCCTACGCACTGATCAAGCTGCTCAATAAAGAATATGGCATGCAACGTTTCCGGGTTGTCGCCAATATGACACGCACACCCCAGGAAGGCAGCCACATGTTTACTAAACTCAATACCGTGTGTGAAAAATTTCTGGATGTGACCCTGCAATACCTGGGGCACGTTCCCTTTGATGAAAATGTACGCAAAGCGGTACAGAAACAAAAAGCCCTGCTGGAATTTGCCCCGACCAGCAAAGCCGCGCTTGCGATTCGCAGTTTGGCCAAGGCGGTGGACCAATGGCCGTTGCCCAGTGCACCCACCGGGCGCCTGGAATTTTTTGTTGAACGTTTGCTGCTTGCCGCCAACGCTCGCAGTGCGTAATGCGGGCTGGTAGTCACCGAAGGTAATCAGTATGGCCGCAGTCGATGGATTAGCCATGTACGATAAAACGAAGCAACACGCTAATCAGATTTGTGTTGAAGATTATGCGCCCCTGGTCAAACGAATTGCTTATCACATGATGGTGCGCATGCCGGCCTGTGTGCAAGTCGACGATCTGATCCAGGCCGGCATGATCGGTTTGCTGGAAGCGGCACAAAAATATGATGCTTCGCGCGGTGCAAGTTTTGAAACCTATGCGGGTATTCGTATTCGTGGCGCGATTGTCGATGAGATGCGCCGGGGCGATTGGGCGCCGCGTTCGGTACACCGTAATTCCCGTCTTATTGCCCAGGCGATACGCACGGTTGAAGCGCGCACCGGTCGCGATGCGCGCGATACTGAAGTGGCGGATGAACTGGGTATTCCTGTCGAAGAGTATTTCGCCATGCTGCAAGACTCCAGTTGCAGCCGCCTGTTCAGTTACGAAGAAACCTTTGGTGAAGAAGACAGCAATATTGATGCGAGCGAATCCAGCAGTGCGTTCGCCAGTCCCCTTGAAGGTATCCAGCGCGACGCGTTAAAGCGTTCGCTGGCCCAGGCGATAACCCAACTGCCTGAGCGCGAACGTCTGGTGCTGGCGTTGTACTACGACGAAGAATTGAATTTAAAAGAAATCGGGCAGGTGCTCGGTGTGAGCGAATCGCGCATCAGCCAGATCCACAGCCAGGCAGCCCTGCGCTTGCGTGCACGCATGGCCGAGTGGCGCAGCAATGATTGACCGGCCGATATTTTGCCGGTACTTTGGCGCGCCGCCGCAGAAAACCGGAGAAAAACTGGCTACTGCAATAACAGCGACTAGACTAAAAGTAAATGAAATTCCCGCCATGGGTAGACGGAGGTTGCATTGGATAAGAACATGAAAATCCTGATAGTCGATGATTTTTCGACCATGCGACGGATTATCAAAAATCTGCTCAGAGATCTGGGGTTTTCTAACACCCATGAAGCTGATGACGGGGTTACCGCACTGCCGATGTTGAGGAGTGGCGATTTCGATTTCCTGGTTACCGACTGGAATATGCCGGGTATGACCGGTATCGATTTGCTGCGCGCCGTGCGGGCGGATGAAAAACTGTCAGCCCTGCCGGTATTGATGGTGACAGCCGAGGCCAAGCGTGACCAGATCATTGAAGCGGCCCAGGCTGGCGTCAATGGTTATGTGGTCAAACCGTTTACGGCCCAGGCGCTGAAAGAAAAAATCGAAAAAATCTTCGAGCGTGTCGGCTAATTGACACAACGCAACAGGATTCGAATGACAATGCGAAATAGACAATAAGGCGTTGTGATGGCTTCAGAGATTCAGCTGCACCAAAATGAAGAATTCATTTCTGAGTTGAAAGAGTGCGCGAAATTATTGACCGAAAAGTTGCAAGGTAATCAGTTTGAAGATGCCTCGCAATTAATTCACGCCATGCTTGAGTCCCGTGATCGACACATCTTCCAATCCGTCGGTCACCTAACCCGCGCACTGCACAACGCCATCGTGAATTTTCATGTGGATGCGGACCTGACCAAAGAGCCACCCAAGGTGGAGTCTTCGGAGATTCGCGACGCGTCCAACCGGTTGAATTACGTTATTGAACTGACCCAAAAAGCCGCTGAAAAAACCATGGACATGGTGGACGAAGCGGCGCCGATTGCGATGAACCTCGGTCAGGAAGCCAGCGTGTTGCGCGATCAGTGGGCGCGCTTGAAACGCCGCGAGATGACACCGGACGAATTCCGTATTCTCTATGGGCGAATGGATGATTTCCTTGCCCAGATGGCTACCGGTACTGAACAACTGGGGCGTAATTTACAGGAAATTATTCTTGAACAAGGCTTTCAGGATTTGACCGGGCAAGTATTAAAACGCGTAATCGGTTTGATCAATGAAGTAGAACAGGATTTGGTTAGCCTGGTGCGTATTGCCGGGCAAGTGGAAGAAATTACCGGCTTGGCTACCGGTGCCGATAAGTCCGAGCAGGAAGCCTTGATCCAAAAACGCAAAGTAGAAGCAGAAGGCCCGCAAATTAATCCCAGCGAGCGGGCGGATGTGGTTTCCGGACAAGATGAAGTCGATGATTTACTGTCGAGTCTGGGTTTTTAACTTGGGGTGTGCAACTCAAGTTGCAGAGGGTTGATGAATGAGTTTTGGTGACGACGAGGACATTCTTCAGGACTTCCTGGTGGAAGCCGGCGAGATTTTGGAGCGCCTCTCGCAACAATTGGTCGACCTGGAACAACGCCCGGACGATAACAATTTATTGAACGCGATCTTCCGCGGTTTCCATACCGTTAAGGGCGGTGCGGGCTTTTTGCAATTAGCCCCTATGGTGGATTGCTGCCACGTAACCGAAAACCTGTTTGACATCCTGCGCAATGGCAAACGCACCGTCACGCCAGAATTGATGGACGTGGTATTGCAAGCCCTGGATGCGGTAAACCAGCAATTTGAACTCGTGTCCCAACGCGAAGAATTGCCCCCGGTCGATCCAGCCTTAATCTCTGCCTTGGAACGCCTGGTTTCCTGCGAGGATCTTGCCGAAGCAGAGGCGTCCGCCGATCCATCACCGGCCGAGCCGGCAGAAGTCGATACCGCCGCGCAAGGTGATATTACCGACGAAGAATTTGAAGAACTGCTCAATGCCATCGCAGACGATAATCCGGCCGCTAAAAGTACACCGGCTGCGTCGGCATCGGATGACATCACCGAAGATGAATTTGAAGCCTTACTCGATCAACTGCACGGCAAAGGTAAA
>CAMLOU010000168.1 GCA_946481735.1 uncultured Cellvibrio sp. | reverse complement strand
CCAATTCACTCACCACAATCGCACCATCTACCAGCATGCCGGCCACCAGAATCAGTGCAAAAAGCACAATGATATTCATGGTGTAACCCACCGCCCAGATCAACAAAATGCCCGTTAAAAACGCACCGGGAATTGCCAGGCCCACGAGCACCGCTGAACGTAGCCCCATGGTGGCAATAATTAAAATAAGTACCAGTACCACGGCCGTCAGCACATTGTTGAGCAGGTCCGACAACATCATCTCCACTTCTTTGGATTGGTCCATGATGTAGTTCACTTCAATACCCTCGGGCAACAGGTTATCGGCTTGCTCCATGGTTGCCTTGACCTTGGCAATCGTCTCAATAATGTTGGCGCCGGTCCGTTTACTCACTTCCAGCACAATACCCGGCTGGCCGTTGATGCGTGCAAAACCGGTCGGGTCTTTAAAGGTACGACGCAGTAGCGCGATATCACCAAAGGTCACGACGCTGTCGCCATCCACTTTCACAGGAATGGAGTACACATCTTCAATGGTTTCAATAACGCCGGGCACCTTTAACGGCATGGCACCGGCGCCTGTGTCGAGGCTGCCCGCCGCAATCAAACGATTGTTGCGCGAGACCAGATCAAATAATTGGTTGTAATCAATTTGATAGCTGTCGAGTACTTGCGGCTGGACCACAATTTCCAGCAAGTCTTCACGATCACCACCGACATCCACCTCCAGCACTTCCGGTATGGCTTCCAGTTCCTGCTTGATACGCCGCGCAATATAAATTAATTCCGCTTCAGGAATGGGGCCGGAAAGCGCGACAGACAGCACGGGGAATAACGCAACATTGACTTCGTGAACACGCGGCTCATCGGCCTCAGTAGGAAAAAACGAACGCGCCGCATCAACGCGTTCGCGCACATCCTGAAGTGCGCGGCGCGCATCAAAACCGGCATCGAACTCCAGCATGACTGACGCATGACCTTCGCTGGAGATAGATACCATTTCCTTCACGCCCTCCAGCGAACGCAGCTCCTGCTCCAGAGGCCTGACCAGCAGCCGATCCGCATCTTCCGGGCTGATGCCATCCAGCGTCACGGAGACATACATCATCGGAATAGCGACGTCGGGATTGGCTTCCTTGGGAATGGCCACATAGGCGGCGACACCGGCAATCAACAAACACACGAACATCAACAAAGTGGCTCGACTGCGATCCAGAGCCGCGCGGATCAAGGTTTCCATCAGGGTTGCTCCGCGCTTACCGGATTAACCGGGTCGCCAGCTGTTACAAACCCGGCGCCGAGCGTAATGACTTCAACCTCTTCCGGCAGGCCACCGACCCAGACACCATCCGGGTCAAAGCTAAGAATCTCCACCGGCAGAAATATAACCTTGCGCTCGGCATCGATGGATTTAACACCTAGTTGACCACCCTCGCCCAATGACAGCAAAGCGGGCGAAAGTCGATGCGCTTTTTGATCTGACAGGCGCACAGTCAACGTGGCACTTGATCCGGCGATGCGGCGGCGCTCGGGGTTATCCAATTGTGCTTCTATACGAAAACTGCGCGTGCTGCTTTCTGCACGACTGGCCACAAAGGTCAGGGTGCCAGGCAGTGTCGAGCCGTCGAGCAATCTTGCCTCCACCGACTGACCCGGGCGCAATGCATAAATTTGTTGTTGCGGTACATAGGCAATCAACCGCAGCACCGCTATATCCACCAAGGTGGCCAGCGACTCTCCCAACTGAACATAATCGCCCTCCTCCACCGGCAAGCGATCTATCACACCGGCAAAGGGTGCGCGGATTTCTGAATAAGCCAGTTGCAAGGCACCCTGCTCACGCTCGGCATAAGCGGATGCGGCAGCTGATTTCAAACGCAAATATTCTGTTTCCGACAGCAGATTTTTACGACGCAAAACCTCGCCACCTTTCAGCTCAGCCTGACTCAACGCCAGCGCCGCCTCAGCCTGCGCCAACTCCGCTGCGCGCGCCTCCGGATCCAGCCGAAACAACACGTCTCCCTCGGCAACCACAGCGCCCCAGTCCACCGCCCGCTCGGTCAGGTGCGCGCTGGTCTGGCTGAGAATCTCCACCTCACGTATTGGCAACAACTCACCTTGCACAACATGTACCGGTGAATGGGGCTCGGCCTCCAATACCGACGTCTCTACCCGAAATGCTCCGGAATCCTCCGGCTGAGACTGTTCCTCGGGCGGTTCATCTTTTTTAGCGCGCAAAAAGTCGCCGCTGGCCAGCCAGAGAATCAACAAGCCAGCCAGCACGAGAGCAACGATAAGATGATTGCGCTGAAGGCGCTGTAAACGTTCGCGAAATGCGGGGGGAAACGGCATCCGGTTCACCTGATAGTGTTGAGTGGAAATGCCGCCGATTTTTTAATAAAGACACTGATAAATGAAGCGGCAGATCATGCCGCATGGTCGAGGATTATTTGCGTATGGGTCTGTGCGAATTGCCACATTGATTGTGAATCAGCGACGTCTTTCTGCCAGGGCTCTACAGGAATCCTGCATGAGCCCTGGCGATAAACAGATACGGTTTATTAACTGCTTTTTTTGCGGGTCGCTTTAACCTCAGCCCCCTGATCATTCAACGAAATCACTCGCGTTTTACTGATCTTGTGGCGATAGATCTCACGCAGGTATTTAATCGCTTTTTTCACGCTGTCGCGCGATAAACGAATATCGTTGATGGACACAAATTTATCGTTGTTATTGATTAATTCGCGGTATTTTTTCTCGTACATGGGTTTGATCGCGTACCAGTTGGTATCGAGGATCTTGGCCGGGTTTTCGTGTTCGTTGAGCATGTCGTCGATCAGGGATTCGTCGAATTTATCCGAGCGGATGAAATCGAGCATAGACATGTCGATCTTGTCATCAAAACGGTAGTCGTCCCGCGCGAAGCAGCGTTTAATGTAGGCGACGATCAGGGTGAGGAAGTCGTCACTCAGACAGGGGCTTTTGGCGATCAGTGTGGTCAGCGAGATATTGGCTGAAGCGCCAATCACCAGGGCGTAGCGTTTCAGCGTGGTGTTAGGAAACAAGCTGTTCAAATGGGACTTGAGTTTGTTCAGGTCCATGTAAGACAGTTTGTAATCTTTGGGTAGGGAAACAATGGACACCACCGAGGAGCAGTTTTTGAAGAAATGCAGGTCTTTCAGTTCCGCCGGATTGTAATCATTGTCGAGATAGTTTTGCAGTGCTTCGCGGTAACGGCCGGATTCAATCGGCAGCAGGCTGATCCCTTCGATTGCCTGGGTGACTTTATTGAAATGCGGCAGGTCAATGGAACGGAAGAACAGATCATCGATATCCAGGTCATCATTGTGCTTGTCATAGATCTTTACTTTGTCGGTATTCAGCGCAGTATCGGGAATCACCGATTCCGCGTAAGCCACCGCGACCGGACCCGCGAGGCTCATAAACAGGTCGTTGGCGTCGAGGCGAATCGTTTCACCGATATCAATGCCCGCACGGCGAAAATAATTTTCGTCGTAATCCGTGGTGACGGCCTGGGCAGTCAGGATGTTAAAGATCTGTTGGGAAATATATTGGTTTGCGTACTTTTCCATGGCATTAACATCGATATGCTGGATGTCGCCATCGTCGGTTTCCTCGGCATAACGCATGATATCGTTAGAGATCAACATCATCGCATTCCAGGGGCGGATGCGGTGCATCACACTGGCATCGTTGGTGTCTTCGTTGTCGAAGTTGTAGGAAAAATCCCACTCTTCCGCCAGGTATTTACATAACAGGCGCCCGGCGTTGATATGCAAGGCTTCTGACATTTCACCGCCGTGATCGGAAATATTCGGCAGGATGCAGATACCACTGGTGAAGATCGGCTCGAACACAAATGAATGACCGCGATTCTCTTCGTCTTCATTAGGAGAACGGGTATCAAAGGTTTTGCTCATGTAGGCGTACTGCTGAGCCAGACCAAACTCGGATGCCATGCCTGAGCCGGTACCACCACCCGCGCTGAAGATATAAAAATACAGCCGCGACTGGTTGGCTTTAATACCGCAGGAATCAATCAGGTACGAATGAATAAATTTCCAATCGGCGTTGGAAAAACGTTGCGTATCTTTATTCAGAATAATCTTGGCCAGGTATTGCCCCAGGATCGGCGCATTACCCGCACCGCCCGCATGCACCTCGGAAAGATCCATGATCTTCATCTTGGTGTAGTCATACAGGAAACCACTCTTCTCCCCTTTACTGGAGAAGCGAATTCGCCCTTCAATATCTTTATCGAGATCACCCAGCATCACCAAGGGCTCAATCAAAAACACCGGCTTGGTCGCGGCGGTGTTGGACAAACTCAGGCTGCGTTTGATCCAGCTGATCGGGCGCTCCTGTTCGCGATGTTGACGTTCTTCATTGTTGAATTCATTCAGATAGAAACTGCGCGCGCTGTACACCAGGGAAGCAACATCCAGGGCGATATTGGAACCGCAACGCCCTAATCCAATCAGGCACACGGAAGGAAAATCCTGCTGCTTTTTCAGGCTGTCTTCAATATCGGGATTGATGTTGGGGAAAACGCTGCTGCGCAGTTGGTCGAGATTGACCAGGATTTTATTTAAATCGCTCTCGGTAAAGTACATATAACTATCACCCGCAAAGGCGTTGCCTCCCACCGACGAATGACGTTTAGCAGACTTCTTGATTACTGCCGGGGATTTTTCGTTGGTAATAACCTCGTCCTGATCAGTCGTACGCGGGGTTTTTGTAGCCATGTTATGTGTCCTGCCTTAAGAAGGTTTTCCTGCATTTACAAATGCATATCTTTTTTAAAGTAGACACTGGGTCACAAAATTACAAATTTACGCCATAGCATTTTCCATACCGGCCGGGTGAGATTTCAAATACCGTCCTATTAATAAGCTATAGGAATATCAATAATAAAAACCGCTTCGCTTGTATCTATCGGGATATATTCAAAAAAACGATAGTCGATACTTTTTATAAATACTCGATCTGGTCACATGTATAGTCGATCGGCTTCCTAATGGCGTTGAAAGTGGTTTTGGGCGGTTATTGAAGTACAAATCTATTGATGTAGATCATAACGTCGTCCGCCAGTGGGTCGATAATGATCTGTAACATCGCCGCGCTCCCCCCTTTCACCAAGAGGCTCTCATCATGTTCAAGAATATCCTCGTGCCGACCGACGGTTCGCCCCTGTCGGATAAAGTCATTAAATATGCTGTGGATTTTGCAAAAGATGCGGATGCCAAGCTGGTGGCCATCTCCATTGCGGAACCTTATCTGCCCTTACACGACGGCATGGCACCCGACCCGCTCTACATGGAGGAATGGCAACACCTGCACGACGAACAAGTGTTCAAGCTAGCACACGATTATGTACAGCGCGTATCCGATGCGGCGAAGGCAGCGGGGGTGAGTTGCAAAACAATGACGGCTATCAACTTCAATCCTTACGAAGAAATTGTCAATGCTGCTGAAAAGTGCGGTTGCGACGTTATCTTTATGGCGTCGCACGGCAGGAAAGGACTAAACAAATTATTCCTCGGCAGTGAAACCCAAAAAGTACTCGCCAATGCCACTGTGCCAGTACTGGTTATACGGTGAACTTGTTTATGCCAGCCAACCAATCTTATGTCCTGACGATTAATGGGGGTTCATCGAGCATCAAATTCGCGCTCTTCGAATCGCCCCAAACGGAAAACGATGTCTCGATCCATTGCATATTGAGCGGAAAGATGACCGGTATCGGTTCATCACAATTGCATATTAATGCCAGCCTGCACCCGGGTGATCTGGAAAAACTGGAAGAAAGCGGCATTCTCAAACGCGCCTCACTGAAGGCACAGGACTATTCGCTAACGGAGCGAACAAACCAGTCCCCAATCCAACTGTTGCTGCAATGGATCAATACCCATATCGATACCGAATTGCTGCTGGCCGTTGGCCACCGGGTGGTTCATGGCGGGCCGCTTTATCGGGAGGCCGAGATTGTTACACCTGCCATGCTGACAACACTCGAAGAATGGGTCGCTATCGATCCGGAACACTTACCGGAAGAAATTGCGCTGATTAAAGCGATCATAAAAGATTTGCCCGACGTGCCACAAATCGCCTGTTTCGACACCGCGTTCCATCGCTCGCTGCCCAGGGTTGCACAGCTCCTGGCTATTCCACGCCGTTATTTTAATCAAGGCATTCGTCGTTATGGTTTTCACGGCTTGTCTTACACTTTCTTGCTGCAAGAGTTGCGGCACCTTGAAGGTTCCCGGCGCGCAAGCGGTCGGGTCATTATGGCGCACCTGGGTAACGGCGCCAGCCTGACGGCGGCGTATCAAGGTAAAAGTGTGGATACCAGTATGGGGCTCACACCCACCGCCGGCATTCCCATGGGCAGTCGCTCCGGTGACCTGGACCCGGGTTTATACGCTTATCTTGCACAAACAGAACACATGAGCGCGACAGACTTCCAGCACATGATCAACCATGAATCCGGTTTGTTGGGCATTTCTGAAATCAGTTCGGACATCAGGGAACTGCTGCTACATGAGCATGATGATCAACGTGCGGCAGACGCTGTAGAGTTATTTTGCTATCAGACAAAAAAATGGATCTGTGCCCTGGCCGGTGCATTGAGAGGTGTGGACACCCTCATCTTCACCGGCGGCATCGGCGAAAATCTGCCGGAAATACGCGCGCGCGTTTGCGCCGGGCTTGAATTTATGGGCATAAAACTCGATGCCCAAAAAAATAACACCAATGCTGCCGCTATCTCAGCAGCTGACAGTCAGGTGCTTACCATGGTGATACCGACAAACGAAGAACTGGTGATAGCACAGCAGGTTTATCCCCTGGTAGGGCAAGGTGAATTGAGTAAGACAAACATACCGCAATATATATTGGCCTCCCAGATGCGACGCGCGCATCACTGACCACCATCAATGAAGAGGGAATCATCGCGATGCATCCCAGCAACACTGATACCATCACGGCAAAAGCAACCCCGTTAAACGCTGATTTACTGCACAAGATGAATGCGTATTGGCGTGCGGCCAATTATTTATCGGTCGGGCAAATTTATCTTTATGCGAATCCTTTGTTGAAAAAACCGCTGTCAGCGACCGATGTAAAACCCCGGCTTCTAGGCCATTGGGGCACCACACCGGGCTTGAATTTTATTTATGTGCATTTAAATCGCCTTATCAAGCAGCACGATCTCAATATGATCTTTATTACCGGACCGGGTCATGGCGGCCCTGCATTGGCCGCGAACACTTATCTTGAAGGCTCTTACAGTGAAAAGTATCCCGAGGTTCCGCAAAACGAAGCCGGTCTGCGGCGGTTGTTCAAACAGTTTTCATTTCCCGGCGGCATTCCCAGTCACGTTGCGCCGGACATTCCCGGCTCCATCCACGAAGGCGGTGAATTGGGTTATTCGCTATCCCATGCATTCGGCGCTGCATTTGATAATCCGGATTTAATTGTCACTTGCGTGGTGGGGGATGGCGAAGCAGAAACCGGGCCCTTGGCCACCAGCTGGCATTCCAACAAATTTCTTAATCCCGTCACCGATGGCGCCGTGTTACCTATCCTCCACCTGAATGGTTATAAAATTGCCAACCCGACATTGCTTGCACGCATTCCGCACGATGAACTGAGAGCACTCTTTATCGGCTATGGCTATCAGCCTTATTTTGTTGAAGGCGATGAACCAGAAACCATGCATCAACAAATGGCGGCGACGCTGGATCAGGTATTAGGGGACATACGCCGCATCCAACACAATGCGCGTATGCGGGGCATCACTGGCAGACCGCGTTGGCCGATGATTATCTTGCGCTCCCCGAAAGGTTGGACCGGGCCGGACGAAGTCGACGGCAAAGCAGTCGAAAATACCTTTCGC
>CAMLOU010000167.1 GCA_946481735.1 uncultured Cellvibrio sp. | reverse complement strand
AATGCTGACCTGATTACTGAAGACGAATTCGAAGCCCTGCTTGATCAACTGCATGGCAAAGGGAAAGCGCCTACCAAGGCTGCGCCCGCTGCAAGCCCAGCCGCGAAAACGCCGGCAGCCGCCAATGTGCCCACGCCAGCCGCACCAAAATCAACGCCGGTCACTGGCGCCGCCAAACCGACAACGCCAAAATCCGAACCGGCCAAAACTGCTGCCGTTACGCCGGTGTTAGACAAAGATCCCGCCGGTACGCCGCCAGCCGTTGAAACCACCGTACGTGTGGATACCCAGCGCCTGGACGACATTATGAACATGGTGGGCGAACTGGTATTGGTGCGGAATCGTCTGGTGCGCTTGGGCAGTGGTTCCCAGGATGAAGCCCTCGCCAAAGCGGTGGCCAACCTCGATGTGGTAACCGCCGATTTACAAACCTCGGTAATGAAAACCCGCATGCAGCCGATCAAAAAAGTGTTCGGCCGCTTTCCGCGTGTGGTGCGCGATCTGGCGCGCAGCCTTAAAAAAGAAATCAATCTGGATCTGGTCGGTGAAGAGACCGATCTCGATAAAAACCTGGTGGAAGCGCTTGCTGATCCATTGGTGCATCTGGTGCGCAACTCGGTGGACCACGGTATTGAATTGCCGGATATTCGCGAAGCCAATGGTAAACCGCGGGTGGGACAAATTATTTTGTCGGCAGAGCAGGAGGGCGACCATATTCTCCTGTCGATCACCGATGACGGTGCCGGTATCGACCCGGTCAAGTTGCGCAAGATTGCTGTCGAGCGCGGCATGTTTGACGAAGACACAGCCAACCGTTTGTCGGATACCGAAGCCTATAACCTGATTTTTGCGCCGGGTTTTTCCACCAAAAAAGAAATTTCAGATGTGTCCGGTCGCGGTGTGGGCATGGACGTGGTGAAAACCAAAATTTCGCAACTGAATGGCTCCATCGAAATTCAATCGACCGTGGGCAAGGGCACCCGTCTGGTCATCAAGGTACCCCTGACCCTCGCGATTATGCCGACCCTGATGATTATGCTGGGCCAACAGACCTTCGCGTTACCGCTGGCGAGTGTAAATGAAATCTTCCATATGGACTTGCGTAAAAGCCATGTGGTGGACGGGCAGGAATGTATCGCCATTCGCGATCAGGCGATTCCCTTATTTCATTTGAAACAATGGCTGGTAAAAGGCACAGAAAATATTCGCTTGCAAACAGAGGCCCATGTCGTCATCGTCAGCGTCGGTACACGCCGCGTTGGTTTCGTGGTTGATCAACTCATCGGTCAGGAAGAGGTCGTGATCAAACCGCTGGGTAAAATGTTGCAAGGTACTCCCGGTATGGCTGGTGCAACCATCACCGGTGACGGCACCATTGCCCTGATTCTCGATGTGCCCGGTTTGTTGCGCCGTTACGCGCGGGGTACTAACTCCTGGGGACACAACTAGGTCCACTATCCATCACATTTATTGAATGCAACGGATGCTGTTACACAGTATGACGTTGCGGAGTATTGTTCATGCCATTGAGGGTGCTGATTGTCGATGATTCCAGTTTCTTTCAGCTTCGGCTGAAGGAAATTATTGGTCAGCATCCGGATTTACAGGTCATCGGCATTGCCAGCAACGGGCGCGAAGCCGTCGAAAAAGCAGCGGAGTTACGCCCCGATATTATCACCATGGATTTTGAAATGCCGGTGATGGACGGTGTCACTGCTGTCAAGCACATCATGGCCAATCGCCCCGTTCCCATCCTGATGTTTTCTTCGCTGACCTATGAGGGCGCGCGCATTACACTCGATGCTCTGGCGGCGGGTGCAATGGATTTTATTCCCAAAGACTTTGCGGAAGTCTCACGTAATTCCAGTGCTTTAAAAGAAAAATTGCACGAACGTTTGCTGACGCTGGGACGCCACGGGTATCGCTCTGGTGTCAGCGCGCCGACGCGTCCGTCCTCGATTGACAGCGTCGCACCGGTTACGCCCGTATCCGCGCCTAAAGCGGTAGCGCCGGTTCCGAAAGTCGCCAGTGCGACAGCGGATAATTATCGCTTGAAAAAAGCCCCCAAACTACTGGTGATCGGTGCGTCTACCGGTGGTCCGGTTGCATTAAGTGAAGTATTGACGGGCTTGCCGCAGGATTTTCCTTTACCCATCGTGCTGGTTCAACATATGCCGGAAAATTTCACCAAGGCATTTGCCGAGCGGTTAAATCGTCAGTGCAAGATTCGCGTGCGCGAAGCGGTGGATGGTGATGTATTGCAACCCGGCCTTGCGCTGTTGGCGCCGGGCGGCAAGCAAATGATGCTGGATAAACGCAACGGTGGCTGCGTCAGGATTCTGCCTGACGATAATCGCGTAAATTACAAACCGTCGCTGGACATCACCTTCGGTTCGGCGGCCAATACCTTCGGCGATAAAGTCCTGGGAATTGTGTTAACGGGCATGGGTTCCGATGGTTGCAACGGAGCGCGGTTATTAAAGCAAGCGGGTTCGTCCATCTGGTCACAAGACGAAGCCAGTTGTGTTATTTACGGGATGCCCATGGCGGTGGCCAAGGCACAGTTAACGGATAAGGTGTTGAGTCTGAAAGACATCGGTCCACGATTGATACGTGAGGTGATGTAGCGTGGACGTGCTCAGTATTCTTGGTGTCATTATCGGATTTGCCGCGCTGATCGGCGGCAATTTTATTGAAGGCGGTTCAATACAATCACTGATCAACGGGCCGGCAGCCTTTATTGTCATCGGTGGTACTTTTGGCGCTGCTATGCTGCAAACACCGAAGAACAGTTTGAAACGCGCCTGGAAGGTTTTACCCTGGGTATTTCGTCCGCCCAACAATCCTTTCAAGGAAGGTATCAGCAAGCTGGTGCGCTGGGCTCACGCTGCACGTAAGGAAGGTCTGCTGGGGTTGGAGCATATTGCTGATTCAGAAAAAGATCGTTTCGCGCGCAAAGGTTTGCAGTTGCTGGTTGATGGCAGTGAGCCGGAAGTTATTCGGCGTATTATGGAAGCCGAACTGATTATCGACGAACAGCGCGATCTGGACGCAATCAAGTTTTTTGAAAGCATGGGCGGCTACGCGCCTACTATCGGCATTATCGGCGCCGTGATGGGACTGATTCATGTGATGCGCAACCTCGCCGATCCCGAACAGTTGGGGCCGGGTATTGCCGTTGCGTTCGTCGCTACCATTTATGGTGTGGCACTGGCGAATTTGTTATTTATTCCTATCGCTAATAAATTGCGCATGTGTATCAATGAGCGCTCGCAATACCGCGAATTGATGATCGAGGGCATCATCGCTATTGCTGATGGTGAAAACCCGCGCTCCATTGAACTGAAACTAAACGGTTATTTACATTAATGGTCCGCCGCAGACACGCAGAGGTACATGTTAATCAAGAGCGTTGGCTGGTTTCCTATGCCGACTTTATCACGCTGTTGTTTGCGTTTTTTGTAGTGATGTATTCCATCTCCCAGGTCAACCAGAGTAAATACCGCGTATTATCCGAAACCTTTGAGCACGCCTTTAACTCTCGCCAGGTCACGACTGATACCACCTCCAGCAATCCTGTTGAAAAAATCATTAACCCGATCCAGGTGGGTGAGCCGGCGCTCAGTCCCGATCCGAGTGCCATTGATATTAAAGAGGGGCGTGGTGACGCCGCATCAACGTCTGACGATCAGCTCCAGGAAATTTCCTCGTTGGTTAATGAACGTTTTGCCGATCTGATTAATGATGAGTTGGTGTCGGTGTCGAGTAACGAATTGTGGTTGCAGATTGAACTTAAGGACAGCATCTTGTTTGCGTCCGGGGGCGCTGAACTCAGTCTGCAGGCCCAGGCCATCTTCGATGAAATCGCCAGTATTCTTAAGGATTATCCAAACCAGATTCAGGTGGAAGGCTACACCGATAACATTCCCATCAGCAGCACACGCTATCCAAGCAATTGGGAATTATCTTCCGCCCGCGCCAGCGCCATTGTGAAGTTGTTGGCGGCGCGCGGTGTAGCTCCCCAGCGGCTTTCAGCTGTCGGTTACGGTGAATTTCAACCGGTGGCGAGCAACGAACATCCGGCTGGGCGCGCGCAAAACCGTCGCGTTGCCTTGATGATTGCCCGGCGGAAGATGGAGCGCCCCGGTGCGCCTGTAGATCAACAACTTGAACGCGCGCGGGAGATGGCTCCAGCAGCGCTTGTCGAGCCCTTTGGTAATGCGGCAGGCAATGCGGTTGAACAAGTAAACCCGCCTGCGGATGCTGCAAATCCAGCGGCGCAACCGGATGCCGATTGATGTCAATAAATACCCCGGAACTTGCGCCGATGGCTGCGTCAGAAGTGCAACGGCATAGTCTTTGCTTTGCTGTATGACGAGACGGAAAACGAACAACGATTGACGTTGACGAGGATCATTCAGCTTGCGCGTGTTAACCATAGCCAATCAAAAAGGTGGTGTCGGCAAGACCACGACCACAGTGGCGCTCGGCGGTTTGGCCGCAGAGCAGGGCCAGCGTGTGCTATTGCTGGATTTGGATCCTCACGGTTCGCTGAGCAGTTATTTTCGTCAAGATCCCGACACACTCGAGCGCAGTACCTTCACACTCTTTCAGGAGCGCAACAATTTATCTCCCGCGCTGGTGAAGTCCCTGATTCAGTCCACGGCTTTTCCCCATATCGATATCCTGCCTTCTGCCACAGCCCTGGCAACCCTGGAACGTCAAGCCATCGGGCAAGACGGCATGGGTCTGGTATTGTCTCGTTCGTTAGCGCAGGTCTACGACGACTACGATCTCGCGGTTATTGATACGCCGCCTTTGTTGGGCGTGTTGATGGTGAATGCGCTGGCCGCCTGCCAGCACCTGGTGATTCCGGTACAAACCGAATTCCTCGCGCTCAAAGGCCTTGAACGCATGGTGAATACGCTGAACATGATGGGGCGATCACGTAAAAAAGCCCTGGAATATTCCATCGTGCCGGTGATGTATGATCGCCGTACCCAAGCTTCCATCACCAGTCTGCGCACCATTCGCAACACCTATCCCGATCAGGTATGGGCGGGCCACATTCCGGTTGATACGAAATTTCGCGACGCCAGCAAAGCCGGCGTACCGCCACATTTATTCGATCCCTCGACCCGTGGTGTTGATGCGTATCGCTCACTCTATAAATGGTTGCAGCAAACATGGCTTACCCAGGTGACCTCTTCAGGACCTGAACTTGTCCAGCCCGGACTTGGGCGATCCGGCGTTGGGCGGCCCGGCCTTGGACCGAGAGGTGCCGGATGAGCAATAAATATTCGCCGCAAGAAGCGCTGCAACATTATTTTGATGAATTACTGGCAGGTGAAGACAAACCTCCGGTTCGCTACGCTGAACCCGATCTGGCGCAACATCTGGCGCAACAACAGAAACTGGAGAAACTGCTGCAGGCTGCCCGTCCGCAAACTGTCCTGGCTTCCCAGCCTGTTCCCGAGCCCGTTATCGCTCCGCCAGTAACGGAAATTCAGGAGTGGGAAATCGCTTCTCCGGCATTAGAGTCCGAGCCAGACAGTGTTGCCATTCCGGATGTGGTAGCGGAAATCACCCCGTCCGCCGTTGATCCCGGCACGCCGGAAGAAAGCCACTATACTGTAGAAGGATTGGCTTGGGCGGCTAACGGCCGGCCCCAGTGGGCGCAGAAAGATTTTGATGTGCTGTTGTTCCAGGTGTCCGGTTTGACCTTGGCTGTGCCATTGATTGCCCTGGGGCAAATTCAACCGCTGACCGATGAGCTGACCCCCTTATTCGGGCAGGCCGACTGGTTTATGGGATTACTGCCCACGCCGACAGGTAAAGTACGCACCGTTAATACAGCCAAATTTGTCATGCCCGAGCGCTATGACGAGAGCTTCGTCAAAACCGCGAAGTACGTCATTTCGATTGATGGTGTGCCCTGGGGCTTGGCGGTCGACTCGGTCAACCAACCGATCACCTTGAAACCGACCGATGTGAAATGGCGGACGGAGCGCACCAAGCGACCCTGGTTAGCAGGAACGGTGAAAGATCACATGTGTGCGTTGCTGGATATTCCGATGATCGGGCAGATGCTAATCGATGCCGACCGAAATTCACCCCGGCGCAAACAACCAATCCGGGCGCACTGATTAAGCGGCACGGAATGAAAGATGGCATAAAATTCATCATTGACTATAGTCTATGAACATGACGCGTGCCGGCAGGCCGCATTGAGAGGATAACGAGATGGCAACCAATACCGTAATCAATAAAAGTGCCGATGATCCCGTGTTGCAGTGGGTCACTTTCCGGCTCGACGGTGAAACTTACGGCATCAATGTGATGCAGGTGCAGGAAGTGCTGCGCTACTCCGAAATTGCCCCGGTACCCGGAGCACCTTCTTATGTATTGGGCATTATCAATTTACGCGGGAATGTCGTGACGGTTATCGACACCCGCCATCGATTTAACCTGCAAAGCGGGGAGATTACCGATAACACACGCATTGTGATTATCGAGACCGATAAGCATGTGATTGGCATTCTGGTGGATAGCGTGGCGGAAGTGGTATACCTGCGCCAGTCAGAGATTGAAATGGCACCGAACGTCGGCAACGAAGAAAGCGCCAAGTTTATCCAGGGTGTGTGCCATAAGAACAACGAACTCCTGATCCTGATTGACCTGAACAAACTGCTCAGCAGCGAAGAATGGTCCGAACTGGACGATCTTTAATGACGAGGCGAGGGCAGGTTGAATGGTGATATCGATACTGGAAGCGGGACTTATCCTGTGTCTGACGTTGAGCCTTATTGCACTCGCCGTTGCGTTTTACAGCCTGACGCGCATTCGTAAGCAGGCCGAAGCTAATGAAAAACTCTACCAACGTATGTTGCGCGACATCGCCATTGCCAATACCGGCTCGGTGGGTATGGGCCAGCGGTTGCTGGCGATGGAGAAGCGCTTGCAAAGCGAAGCACAAAAGCCGCGCATCGCGGATGATACCCCGGATGACGAATTCCAGCCCTACACCCAGGCGGCGCAACTTTTCAAGATGGGACTCGGCAGCGAAGAAGTGGCCCGCCGCTGCGGCCTTTCCCGCGCCGAAGCCTCCCTCATGGAAATGATGCAAAAAGCTTCTCGCTAATCTTGTCCCCATTCCCGTACCTGGAGATGTTGGATTACGCTTCGCTAATTCGACCTACGGGTGGGCTCATGTAGGTCGGGTTAGCGAAGCGTAACCCGACAAAGCTTTCGCGAAACCCGCCAAACCATCCGTCCCGCAACCCCCGCCAAACCCGCGAGAAACGGCCTTAAGCGCTTGATCTGCCAAGGTGGATCTGCTAGCCTGCGCCGCTTGCTGGAACATGTGTAAATCGTCAAACATTCACCCATTCCTGGCAGTGACATTGAGCGGCTGGTGCCAGCTCTCAGGTCCTCAATGTCGATCATCAACTGGCCCGTACATCTGGCAGTACGGTAATCGCAGGGTTTGGCCGTTTATAGCCATATAAATAGCGGACTCTGGGTCATTTAATAGGTACATCCATGAGCATGAGCGAAAGTTTTGCTGAGTTATTTGAAGAGAGTTTAAAGACCGTCGATATGGTGCCAGGCACCATCGTAACCGGTGTAGTGATTGACATCGACAAGGACTGGGTGACTGTTCACGCCGGCCTCAAGTCAGAAGGCGTTATCCCCGCCGAGCAGTTCCGCAACGAATTAGGCGAGCTTAACCTGCAAATCGGTGACGAAGTTCAGGTTGCTCTGGAAAGTGTAGAAGACGGTTTCGGTGAAACCCGTCTGTCCCGCGAAAAAGCCAAGCGCGCTGAAGCCTGGAAAATCCTCGAAGCTGCGCACAGTGCTGATGAAGTTATCAAAGGTGTTATCAATGGTAAGGTCAAAGGTGGTTTCACCGTTGACGTGGCCAGCATCCGCGCCTTCCTTCCCGGTTCTCTGGTAGACGTTCGCCCGGTGCGCGAAACGACTCACCTCGAAGGTAAAGAACTGGAATTCAAAGTTATCAAGCTGGACCAAAAGCGTAACAACG
>CAMLOU010000166.1 GCA_946481735.1 uncultured Cellvibrio sp. | reverse complement strand
GCCAGCCAGCAGTTGGCTTTGCAAGTGATCGGCGATGTGATGCAAGCCTGGCAGCGCAAAGACGACATTGCTGCTATAGCAATTGACACACGCCTGATCGAAGCCTACCGCAGCCTTTTGCAGGACACGAGCCTGGACCAGGCCATGGTCGCCTACATGTTATCGCTACCCTCGGAAGCCTACCTCAGCGAGCTTGCGGATGTGATCGATGTGGACGCCATCCACTACGGCAGAATGCGCGTGCGTCGCGCCATCGCTGAATCACTGCGAGAGGAATTTGCCAGCATCTACCAGCGCTACGACAACCAGCAAGCCTACGCCGCCACCGCAGAAGCCATCGCTGCACGCAGCTTAAAAAACGTCGCGCTGGCCTATCTGATGCTTCTGGAAGATGATCAATGGATTCACGCCTGCGAGCAACAATATCGGCAAGCAAACAACATGACCGACCGCATGGACGCACTCTCCCAATTGGTCAATAGCCGCTCGCAATCTGCACAAGCACTCGCGACATCAGCGCTGGATGATTTTTTCCAACGTTGGCAAGACGAATCCCTGGTGGTCAACCAATGGATCAGCGTGCAGGCAAGCTGCTCACTACCCAACACCCTGGCCAAGGTCAAGCAACTGCAACAACACCCGGCTTACGACGCAAAAAATCCCAACAAAATCCGCGCGTTGGTATCAACCTTTTGCAACGCCAACGCGATTAACTTCCACGCATTGCAGGATGGCAAGGCAGAGGGTTATCGTTTTCTTGCAGATGAGGTCATTCGTTTGAACACCCAGAATCCACAGATTGCTTCCCGCTTACTGGTGCCCTTAACCAAGTGGAAAAAATACAGTCCACAACGCCAGACATTGATGAAAGCTGAGTTGGAAAGAATCCTTGCTGAACCTAAATTATCGAAAGATGTGTTTGAAGTTGTAAGTAAGAGCCTTGTTTAGGGAGAGTGGTGCTTCGTAGTCCGTTTGTCATTAGGGCTTATGTTTCGAAAACGCATGAATACATCCCTGTAGCTCCCTCAAGTCGTCCCTGACTTGAGGGTTTCGAAACATAAGCCCTAACGCCAAACTTAAATTGTGCGAATTTCATCTTTGTCTCACTGATCATTTTCCTCCTCTCATTTTTTGGCACAAAAGTTGAAACACAACACACTAATCCTGCCCAAATAAGGGCAGGGATGGTGATGTTGTTTATTTCCTATATTTTCTGCGCCCCGATTTGGGGCTCTTCGTTTAAGTGGAACAGTTGGGTTGCACGGTAAATGTGCAGCTGAGGACGAGTGATGGGACGTTTGCTTGGGCACTGGGTAAGTGCAGTCAATAGTCAATTATTGTGCGGCGTAATGCTTGCGTTTATCGCCATCCCCGCTTTGGCGTTACTAGCCGGTTACCACCAGCTCTGGTTGATTATCCCGCTCATCGCTACCGCTACACTACTGATTGGGCTGGTCAGCAGTTACCACAACAGTGTTGAGCAAGTGCGTGCCTGCTTATTGTCAATTCGCCAATCGCAACCGATAGATTCCCCTGTCTACCTGCCTAAAGCGTTTGCGCTGTTGTTGGATGACACCCGCGAAACCTTCAAACATTTCCAACGACGCAATGCCGAGTTTCGCGATGCCGTGAAAGAGATGGGTTATTCATCGTCAGAACTGGCGGGCAATGCCAATGAAGTATCGAGCAGTGCGGCGTTTCAATCCAAAGCCACCACCTCCAGCGCAGCGGCTATCACGGAAATCAGCCACAGCATTGATGATGTCAGCCAACGAATTGTGTCAGCGCGCGCGGCAGCGACGGCGGCGTGTGAGTTGAGTGAGAGTGGTGCGCAAGCCCTGGTGACGGCGAGTGATGAAGTCAAGCAGGTCGCCGGACTTGCGCAGGAAACGCAAACACGTATTGCGGCGTTGGAAGAATTGATGGTTAAGGTCACGGCCATGTCGCGCATCATTGGTGAGATTTCCGAGCAGACGAATCTGCTCGCGCTGAATGCGGCCATTGAAGCGGCGCGCGCCGGTGAACACGGGCGTGGATTTGCCGTGGTGGCGGATGAGGTGCGCGCCCTGGCGCAGCGCAGCCAGGGCTCGGCGGCGGACATCGCCACTAACATCCTGCAGGTACAAACCACCATGCAACAAGTGCGCGGCAGCATGGGTTCAGTGGTGGAAAAAACCGGTAAGAGTATGGTGGAGGTGGAGCGTGCTGAAGCGGCATTGGCTTTTATCAATCAGCGCACGCGCGATGTGTTCAGTTTGATTGACGATATTGCCGTTGCCGCGCAACAACAAAGCCAGGCAGCGCACGAAATTTCACAGCATATCGAAACCGTTGCTAGCCTGGCCAACGAAAATAGCGGGCGCGCTATACAGGCTGCTGAAATCGCTGAGCATTTACATCGACTGACACGGTTAACGGAGTAAGGTATGGCTGATGTATTTTCGCTGTTATTTATTCTCCTGCCGCTGATTTTTATTACCTTTATTTTTTATTGTCTGCATCGCCGGCGGGTCATTGTGGGGCGTCTCGTGGACCAAGGGCTGAATTACGTGCGGGTCATGCGTATTTTATTGACGCACGTCCAACAACATCGCGGGCTGACGACGGGTTTTCTCAATGGTAATCAGGATGCCAAAGCAGAGATTCAGGCGTTGCAGCATAAAATCCGCAAGGAAATCGTGGAAGTGAATAATCTGGGTGTGTGGGTGCAGACTAATGAAAAGTGGCGGAGCATCCTCGATCACTGGTCGCGCCTGAGTAGCCATTATGCGTCCGGTGAAGCCATGAATAACCTCAAACAACACAATCAGTTGATTGCCAATATCCTGTATTTCATCGAAGACATTGCCGACGCGCACCATCTGGATAGCAAGGCGCCAGCGGCGTTTGCACATCAATGGCGGTCGTTGTTATTTATTGCCGAGTCGATTGGCCAGGCGCGTGCTTTGGGTACCGGTGTGGTGGCAAAAGGGGAGTGCAGCAGCGTCTTGCGAATTCAGTTGAATCATTTGCGCAATAAAATTGCGTCACATACAGGCGAGTATCTTTCGCCGCAGGCCTGTGCCGAGATTGAACAACTGTTGCACTGCATAGAAACGGATGTGGTAATCGATCAACCCACCATCAGCCCTAAAGCGTATTTTCAGTTGGCTACCCGCTCACTGGAGCGGGTGATGGAGCAGTTTGACCAGTATATCGACGGGTTGCGTTATCAGGGCCGTTGAATGTGCTGTGGAACTCAGCTTTTATACAAGGGCGCCAGACTATCCTGTTGTTTTTGTCGGTGATGTTTCTGGCGGCGGCAGTTGTTGATCTCCTGGATTAATTCACTGCTATCCCAATCATTGCCGGCAGCGCCGCGATACAGAATCTCATCCAGCTTTTTCAGTTGCACACGCAAGGCGTCATTGTTCGAACGTTCGGCAACGAGCTGCAGGTTTTGCAGTTGCGGATCTTGCCAATGGGCTTGAGCCCAGTGAATCAACGCCGTGCGCAGGGCGGGATAATCCTTGTTGGCCGCCGCACGTTTGAGGTCATTCCAGGCTGCTGTTTCAGTCACATGATCCTGGGTTTTTTCTGCGATATAGAAGGAATGAATGGCTCGCAATTCGCGGCGCGCCTGCCAGTAGAGCCATGCGAACATCAGGGTAGTTAAACCCAGAATCAGCGCCACGGTGATGAGCCAAACGGGGGCAATGTTTACCACGCGAACATCCGTTGTTGCGCTGGGCATATCGGTAGTAATCGGTGTGGTTTCTGCGGGCGTGTCCACGCTGGGCGCGGGCACTGGGTCGGGCGTGATGTTCCCCAAGGCGTCTTCTACCTGGACCGTTTTGGCTGGCAGGGTGGCAGTTTTCATTTCTTGTGAGTCGGTATCCCACCAGTCGACGCTGATAGCCGGCAGCGTAAATTTACCACTGCGATTGGGAATAATGGCGAGAGTTTCTATCCGTGAGCCCGTTACGCCCTTGTTACTGGTTTTGTCATCATTTTGTGGTTGATCCGGGTAAAAGGTCAGCCCATCAACCGCGGGCATCGATAACGGGGTCAATTGGCCAGCGGTTAAACCCTCGGCGGACAGGGTAATGGTGCGGGTAACCGGTTCGCCGACTTTCAACCGTTCGGTGCTCCAGTGTTCGGTCAATTGCAGGTCTTTGGCCGGCAGCCAATCCTGCCCGGTGAATTGTGCGGGAGCCGTATTCACTTTGACGCGCTGCTCTTCAGTACGCAAGCGCAACAGATTGCTGCGGCGGTTGCCGAAGGGATCGGCCCAGGGGTCGCGCTGGCCGCTGCGCACCGACACGTTGTAAGTCAAGCTCGGAATAATCAACTCACCGCTGTGCTGCGGAAAAATACTGTATACCCGTTCCACCACAATGTGCTGGCGACCGTTGATATTGGTTTGGTATTGATTTTCTCCCAGATCAACGACAAGCGCATCCGGCAATTCCAGCGGCGTCATCTCTGCACCGTTTAAATTGACCGAGGTATACAACCGAATCGTGAACAGGATTTGTTCCTGCACATAGGCATTGTCCTTACTGACTTTCACATCAACAAAGACTTCGCTGCTTGCGTTTTGTGGTGCGCGACTTTGGGATTCCACCGTGATGGGAATTGCATCGCTGCTCGCCCCTTCAATTGTGAACGACGGAATCTCCAGTGTGCCGACCCGCTTGGGGGCAAGGGCGATGCGCCAATCGGTAAAGGATTCCATATCGCCGTTGATCACGCGCATCTGGTTGCTTTGTTGGGTGTTGAGGATATCGAAATCTTTCTGCAGTAATGTCAAATCCGGCGAATCGCTGGTTTGTGCATAAAAGCGCAGGGTGAGTGTCAGGGTTTCCTGCAAACTGATGGTGTCGCGATCCACACTGGCCGATAAAGTATCGGCGCGAGTGCTGGCGCTGAACGCCAACAGAATAAACAATCCGCATAAAAAACTGCGCATCATCAGTGAGGAAAAAAATAATCGGTTCATACCTTGACTCTCATTTATCGATGTAACGCTCTGCGTATTTCTATTCAGGCAATTGCCTGCTACCAGCGATCATTCTCTTGCTCGGTGGGTGTCTGCCACATATTGCGGTGCCGCTCATCACGTTTCTGCTGGTATTGATAACGGAATTTATTGCGCAACAAACCACCTGGATCATCAGGAACGCGTCGCAGCCACTGTTCCATCGCTTGCTTTTCTTCGTCACTCAAGCCTTCTTCCAGGGCTGCGCGCATCTCTTGCAGCTCTTCTTCACTGGGCGTTGAACTTTGCTGCGCGGCTTGCTGTTCCTGTTGCTCGGCTTGCTCGCTCGACTGTTCGCCGCTATCGCCCGCTGCCGAACGTTGCGCAGCACTGCTTTGTTGACCGTTCTGCTGTTCGCTATCTTGCTGATCCTGTTGCTGATCCTGCTCTTGTTCGGACTCGCCTTGCTGTTGCTGATCGCCTTGATTCTGTTGTTGGTCCTGCTGGTTTTGTTGTTCGTTGTTTTGCTCGGACGAATTCTGTTGTTGATCCTGGTTTTGTTCGCTGTCCTGATCTTCCTGATTCTCGCCGTCCTGGTTTTGTTGATCTTGTTGTTGCTGTTGTTGTTCCTGCTGTTGTTTCAACGCTTCCACCAGCGCGCGGTTACTTGCGGCATCCGCCAGATCAGGGTCACGTTTTAAGGCTTCATCATAGGCTTTTAGCGCCTCATCCAACTTGCCGGATTTTGCCAGGGCATTGCCGCGATTGTAATGTGCCTGGGCGGTGTCACTTTGCGCAAAATTTTTGGCGGCGGCCTCGTAATCGCCCGCCCGGTATTGTGCACTGCCTTTCCACTCAGGCGATTCAAATTCCTCTGCCGCGCTGGCGGCGTCACCTTGTTCAAGGGCACGCTGACCCTGTTGATCCTGGGTAAGCCAAAGATCACGCCACTCAAACGCCTGGCTGTTCGGCGTATACAGTGACAGCGCAGGGACCAATAACAACACTGGCAATACACCGCGACGGAAACAGAAAAACACCACCGGCAATAATAAAAAGACTAACCAATGGCCATTGTCATGCCAGGTATCAAACTCACGATCTACAGCGCGACTTTCGTCGACTAACGGTGAGGGCAGGGCGAGCAAGGTTTCGATGTCGCGTTTGTCGTTGGTCAGATCGCTGTAACGCCCGCCGGTTTGCTGCGCGAGTGAACGCAATTCACTGCTATTTAATTGGGTGGTGACAATGGCACGGCTGCTGTCGCGTACAAAGCCGCCGTTGTTGCCGGGAATCGGCGCGGGAGAATCGCTACCGACACCGAGGATGGATAAGCGCACATTATTGTCGAGTTGTTGTTTGATCGCGGCCTGGGCCTCGCTCACTACGCCATCGGTGATCAACAACACATCGCCGCGCTGCAAGCCTGCATCCTGTAACAGGCGCAAGGCTAAGGTGACAGCAGATTCAGTATTGCTGCCGGGCAGGGGCATGATGTTGGGATGGAGCGATGTCAATAAACTATTGATGGTGGCCGTGTCGTCAGTGAGCGGCGTCACCACATGGGATTCGCCGGCGTAAACAATCAACGCGGTCAGGCCATCTTTACGTTCGCGCAGGATATCGGCGATCTTGAGGCGCGCGCGGATCAGGCGCGAAGGTTTGATATCTTCAGTCAACATCGATGGCGAAAGGTCGAGGATCAGTACCAGTGCATTCTGATTTTTTTGCACGGGCATAGGACGTTTTTCCCACGCCGGACCAGCCATGGCCAGGGTGGCAATAATCCAGGCTGCGATCATCGCCCAGATATGCCAGCGATGCGCGCGCGTGGTGTCGCCATCAATTAAAAACGGCAACAGCTCCGGTGCAATAACCTGTTGCCATTGATGCGCGCCACGCTTTTGTCGCCACAAGGCAATGCCCAACAAAATTGCGGGAATCAACGCTAACAGCCAGAGCGGGCGCAGCCAGTGAAATTGCGTGAGGATCATCTCCCAGGTGCTCATCGGGATACCTCCCCGCGCGTTGTTGATGCATTTTTCGATACATTGTTCGATACATTGTTCGGTGCATTATCCGGCGCGTAGAAAGGTGTAGCGCGTTGTTGCCACCAATTCGCCAAGGCCCACAATAAGCTCAACACAAAAGCCACACCGAGCGGCCAATAAAATAATGCCTGTACCGGGCGGAAGGTTTCTTCATCGAACTCGATAGGCTCCAGCAAATCCAGTTGATGATGGATATTGCTCAATTCTTCAAGGTTGCGCGCCCGGAAATATTGCCCGCCGGTTTGCTCGGCAATGTCGCGCATGGTGTCTTCATCAAGATCTTGCGACGGATTGACGCGGCGCGCGCCGAATAGACCGGGCACAATCATTTCGTCAGCACCGAAACCGATGGTGTAAATCTTGATGTTTTCTTTCAGCGCCAGAGCGGCCGCGCGCTGCGGTGTCAATTCTCCGGAATTGCTCGCACCATCAGTCAATAACACCAACACACGACTGGCATCGGGGCGGGCGCGCAGGCGTTTTACCGCCAGGCCAATGGCATCACCGATGGCGGTTTTCTCGCCGGCAAAACCAATCTGGGTTTCCTGCAACAGTTGATTGACGGTGTTGCGGTCGTAGGTGAGCGGTGCCTGCAAATAGGCCTGGCTACCGAACAGGATCAAACCCAACCGATCACTTTTACGCCGCTCCACAAAATCGCCCACGACAATTTTGATGGCTTGCAGGCGATTGATGTTTTTACCCAGGTAGGTCATGTCTTCAATTTGCATACTGCCGGAAATATCCACTGCCATCAGCAGGTCGCGCCCGCTGCCGGGCAAGCTCACCGGCTCGCCCACCCATTGCGGATTACTGGCGGCCAATAAGCTGCACAACCAGATGAACCACAACAACAGAATCTTCAGTGGGCCCTTGCGCGTATGCAGGCTGGTGGCGTCTTGCAAGGCGGCGGCACTGCGATAAAAAGGTACGCGCAAAGCCGCTTCCTGGCGCTGCTGCGCCGGCAACAGGCGGGCAAATAACGGAAGCGGAAGCAGCAGTAATAACCAGGGCCATTGCAACTCAAGCATTGCGGGTCTCCTTGTTATTCGCGGATTGTTTATCAGCAGGTGGGTTATCAGCGGGCGCTTCCGGTTGCGCGCGCGTCGGCAATAACGTTTCTTTCGTTTTTCTGATCGGCGTTTTCTGCCATTGATTGCGATGTTTTTGCAGCCACAG
>CAMLOU010000165.1 GCA_946481735.1 uncultured Cellvibrio sp. | reverse complement strand
CAACGGTTACCACTTTATGATTGTGTTGGTTTAGCAGCTAGTGATAAACGGCTGTATTTGTTGTGCGATTTTGACTGGTAATTCAGGATTTACTGACGTTTAGATGCCACTTGTCACCGAAAATATTTTTCTACGTTTTTCAACAGCCACTGCACCGCGTCATCCACATAAGTAAATACCACCGGGATCACCAGCAAGCTCAAAAAGGTTGAGGTAATCAATCCCCCGATCACAACAATTGCCATGGGCGCGCGGAAGCTTGAATCGGCGCCCCAACCCAATGCGATGGGCAACATGCCTGCACCCATGGCGATGGTCGTCATCACAATAGGGCGAACACGTTTGCGGCAGGCGTCGATAACGGCATCCCACCGGGTCAGGCCATATTCATGGCGCGCGAGAACGATGTAATCAATCAGCAGAATCGAATTTTTGGTGGCGATTCCCATCAGCATAATCAGGCCAATCATTGACGGCATGGACAACGCGGAACCGGTGATAAACAGCGCGAGGAACGCGCCGGGGATCGATAGCACTAGCGCCGCGAGAATCGTCACCGGTTGCACAAAATCCTTGAACAACACCACCAGCACCATGTGAATGCACAACACGCCCGTGATCATGGCCAAACCAAAGCTCTCAAACAATTCACCCATGTTTTCCGCATCACCACCGGAGGTTCGGGTGATGCCCGGCGGCAGTGTCTTCAGAGACGGTAGCGCTAGGGCGGCTTGCTCGACATCGCCCAAGGATTGGCCATTCAGCTCGACCTCAACATTGATATTGCGCATGCGGTCATAACGCGTGATGTCCGACGGACCGCTACCGAGAGTCAGCGTGGCGACATTTTCCAGGGGTACCGAGCCCCGGGCCCCACGTACTGGCAGGCGCTTTAGCGTTTGCAGATCCTCGCGGGCCGCCTCGGAAAGCCGCACGACAACAGGCACCTGCCGTTCGCTCAGGTTCAGCTTGGCAAGTTCCTGGCCGTAGTCGCCACTGGTAGCCACGCGCAGGGCATCGGCGATGTCGGCCGATGTCACGCCGAGATCAGCGGCGCGGGCAAAGTCGGGACGCACAATCAATTCCGGACGCACCAGACTCGCGGTTGAGATAACGGCGCCTACGCCAGCGATAGTGCGCAACTCCCGCTCCACCTGTTGGGCATAACTGGCGAGCGCGAGGCTGTCCTCGCCTGCGAGCACCAGCTCATAGTTTTCCGATTCACCCGTACCCACCTTGACGCGCGCACCCGGCAACAGCATCAGTGCGTCACGCAGTTGTGTTTCGATCTGCTGCCGGGAGACGCCCGACCGGTCCTTGCGAGGGGTTATCGTGATCGTCATGTTCGCCGTGTGTACGTCGGTTGCACCACCATCCGGGATAGGGCCAGAACCCGCCGAGCCGCCACCACCGATAGCGGTGTAGACCCGCTGTACATAAGGGTTCTCTTCTATCAACCGCCGTGCCTGCTCAGCCGCCGCCGAGGTCTGCGTCAGCGTGCTGCCGGGCGGCAGTGTCACGGTTATCTGAGTCTGCGATACGTCGTCCGGCGGGATAAAACCGGTGGGAAGGAGCGGCACCAGCGCAAAACTGCTAATAAAGAAAACCAGCGCGCCGATCACTGTGGTTATGCGGTGTTTCAGACACCATTGCACGCACTGCTCATAGCGCCTTAACCAGCGCGGCGTTGTGTCGTCGTGCCTGGGCAGCTTGAGAAAGTAAGCAGCCATCATCGGCGTCAGCATGCGCGCCACGACCAACGAGAAAAAGACCGAGATAGCGGCGGTCCAGCCGAATTGCACAAAAAACTTGCCGACCATGCCGCCCATAAAGGCGGTCGGCAGAAACACCGCAATCAAGGTAAATGTTGTCGCGACGACCGCCGGGCCGATCTCGTCTGCCGCTTCCATTGCCGCCCGGTAGGGCGTCTTGCCCATACGAAGGTGACGCATGATGTTTTCGATCTCGACGATGGCGTCATCAACCAACACCCCCACCACCAACGACAGGGACAGCAGCGTGATGGTATTGATGGAAAAACCCATCCAGTGCATGACCGCGAAGGTGGGAATTGCCGACAAGGGCAAGGCAACGGCAGCAACAACGGTGGCGCGCCAGTCGCGCAAAAACAGGAAGACTACCAACACGGCGAGTGCTGCGCCCTCGTAGAGCAGCGTCATGGAACCTTTGTAATTTTCTTCCACCGGGTCAACGAAATTGAGGGCTTCGGTAAAGGTGATGTCGGGATGCCTTGCCTGCAGCTGCGCTACCTCAGCACGCACCGCCTGCATGACATCAATCTCGCTGGCGCCGCGCGAGCGCATGATTTCGAAGCCGACCACCGGTTGTCCGTCGAGCAACGCCATGGAGCGCGGCTCGGCCACCGTGTCCTGTACCCGGGCAATCTGATCGAGACTGACACGCCGACCATCGGCCAGGGTGATGTCCATACGGGCGAGTTCTTCCGCCGTCTGTACCGTCGCGATGGTGCGAATCGATTGTTCGGCGCCACCCAGGCTGGCACGCCCGCCGGCAGCTTCCTGTTGCGTCAGGCGTAACTGGCGCGAGAGATCAGCAGCGGTCACGTTCATCGCCAGCAAGCGGGCCGGATCAAGTTCGACGCGCACTTCGCGCGTCGCACCGCCGACTCGCGCTACCGCGCCGACACCGGGTATCGATAGCAGGGTGCGAGCGATCTGATTGTCGACAAACCAGGAAAGCGCTTCGTCATCCAGCCTCGGCGAAGCAACCGTGTAAGTGAGAATAGGGCTGCCGGCAATTTCAATTTTTTCAATTACCGGATCGCGCAGATCCGCCGGTAAATCTGAACGCACACGCGCTACCGCATCGCGCACGTCGTCGACCGCGTCCTGAACCGATTTTTCCAGATGAAACTCCACCGAAATCCGGGCGCTGCCGTCAGTCAGGACGCTCTCGATATGCCTGACGCCCTGCAATGTAGCGATAGAGTCCTCGATCTTGCGCGCAACATCGTTTTCCAGTTGCACCGGTGAAGCGCCGGGCAGCTCTGCCGTCACGATGATGCCAGGCAGATCAACATCAGGAAAATTCTGGACCTTCATCGCCCGAAATCCCATCAGGCCAAAAAAAGTGAGCATCAGGAACAGCATGATGGCGGGCGTGGGATTGCGGATAGACCAGGAGGATATATTCACAATACGTCACCCTGTGGGGTTTGCGCCGCGCTAGTGGATTGGGCATGGTCCTCGATCACCCGAACCAGATCTCCATCACCGAGAAACCCTCCGCCGGCGGCAACAACCCTGGCAGATGCATCAAGGCCATCAAGAATTTCAACGCGATCTCCGGTGCGCCGCCCGGTCACCAATTTGGTTTGTACCACTCTGGAATCAGGACCGACGCGCAACGCATAGCTGAAACCGTCACGCAGCAATATCGCGCTCTGTGGCAGCGTCAGGGTTTGCACCTGCTCGATCTCAAACTCACCCCGGGCAAACATGCCGGCACGCAGCCTCTCGTCCGGTGGCAGGTCGACATACACCACACCGTTGCGGGTTTGCACATCGACCACTGGACTGACCATCCGTACCCTGCCCGGGATAGGTTGTCCGCCAGTCGGGGTAATCTCTGCCAATAGGCCAGGTTTAAGCTTCGCCAAATCTGAGGCCGCTACCTCGGCCCGCCACTCGAGCCGACCCTGGCGAATCAGGCGGAAGAGTTCCTGGCCGGCCGGTACCACCGCACCCACGGTGGCGGCGCGTGCGGAGATCACGCCGTCATCCGGCGCCAGAACCCAGGTTTGAACCAGGCGCGACTCTTGCGTCTTTTCGACAGCTTTAGCTGCATCCAGTCGGGCTTGAGCGGCGCGTTCGGCATTCTCGTATTGCTGGATCTGCTGGACTGATAACGCACCGCTACCCTGTAAACTCTGGGCACGCCGGGCGTTCGCCGCCGCTTCAGCGAGCGCGACATCCGCTTCGGCAACCATCGCACGACTCTGCGCCAACTCGGCTTCGATAATGTCGCTGGCAAAGGTCGCCAGCCGTTGGCCGCGCTTCACCCTGTCCCCGACATTGGCCAGTACGTCAATCAGGCGCAGGCCATCTGCTTCCGTACCAATGCTGGCTTCCTGCCACGCCATGATGTCGCCATTAGCGGAAACCCGGACCGCCAATACGGTTGTCTGTGGTGAGGTAACAGCCACCGTCAGCACGGGCCTCGCCGCAACCGCCTGCGCATCGCCCTCTGATTCTTTTTCATTGGGCGTCAGTGCCAGCACTGCCGTCAGAGCAACAATCAGGACGATGACACTAGCGAAGATAAATACAGCTCTACGGGTTTTTCTCTGCATATTCATTCAGTTCCAGCACATGATGAAGCGTGTCGATACACGCCAGCGGTGTTATGTCGAACACCACTATCCAACAGGAAAACTTTCTTGGTGCTTACTGGAAAAAAAGAAACAGCCGTAAGAATGCCGTAAGACACGGCATTCAATACTGAAGCTGCCATCAACCCTAGCGGAGAATCCCTATGCAATTAGCGGCATTACCACGTGCGCATGTCATCACGCGCATAATCATTATTTCTACATTGGTTTTGGGCCTGGGCTCATTCACTGCCAGAGCCCAGGAATCAGAAAACGATTCCGAAAACAATGGAGGATTGAGCTGGAGTCTGGGTATCGCTGGCATCAGCAGCCAGAAACCCTTTAAAGACATTGACCGTGATAACAAGGTTATCCCGCTGATCTTTTACGAAGGTAAATATCTGGAACTCGTCGGACCCGGCATCGAATTCAAGCTGGCTAGCCTCGACCTCAGCGAATCTCAACAATTTAATTTCAGAGTGGTTACCCAGTACAGTTTTGGCGGCTACGATGAAGATGAAGCGGATGAAACGCCCATATTGAATGGTATGGACGAGCGCGAGGGCGGGTTTTGGGCAGGTGCCAAGATAGAATGGCAAAACCCTTTGGTCGATATCAGCGCAGAATGGCTGAGCGATATCTCGGATAACAGCGACGGCCAGCAGCTCAGTCTCGCTATGGAAAGAACCTGGGTGTTCGGCCAACGGCTTATCCTGACTCCACGGGTGGTGGCGATCTGGCAAGACGATAAACACGTTAACTATCATTACGGCGTTCGTACCCATGAAGTCCGCGCTGATCGCCCAGCTTATATCGGAGAATCGGCCGTTAACATTGAATACGGCTTACGAGGAATTTATATGCTCGACATGCACAACGCACTCTTCCTTGACCTCGGCGTGACCAGCCTCGCGCAAGAAATTAAGGACAGTCCGCTGGTAGACAGCTCCACCGAAAACCAGATAATTGTTGGTTACCGGTATCAGTTCTGATGAATCGTATTCTCCTGGTTGAGGATCATGAGCGCCTGGCAGCGTTGATCAGCAAAAAGCTTGCAGCAGCGGGCATAGCGGTTGATGTATTTGATCGTATGGACACGGCCTTTGCTGCTGCTCAGCAAGTACCTTACCAGGCGCTGGTCCTTGATCGGGGATTACCGGATGGCGATGGAATTAATTTACTTCAGCGATTGCGTAATATCGGTATCAGCATTCCTTGCCTGATGCTGACGGCTCGCGATGCCTTGCATGACCGTGTGGAAGGGCTGGAGGCGGGCGCCGATGATTATCTCCCCAAGCCGTTTGCCATGGACGAGATGGTGGCCCGTGTACGTGCGTTGCTCCGCCGTCCCGTTCATAACATCGTGCTTGACCCTACCCATGGTGATCTACTGATACAGCCCGCTACCGGCATTATGTGCTGCAACGATGAAAACGTGGCTCTGGCAGCAGCCGAACTACAAATTATTTTGCTTCTGGTGAACAAGAAGGGAAGCGTCGTACGGCGCAGTGCGCTAGAAGCTGCCGGTTGGGGACTGAGTGAAGCCGTTACACCCAACGCCCTGGATGTGGCATTGCATCGTCTCCGCCGCAAGTTACTTATCATCGGTTCAAACCAACAGATTGTTAACGTGAGGAATCTTGGTTATGCGCTTCGCGAAACAGATACGACATCTTCCGTTGAATAGTCTCAGTGTGAAAGTGTTGCTTGCCTATGTGGTCGGCGTAGCGCTGAGCACACTCTGCATCGGACTGGTGGCAATAGCATTAATGGTTGCTCAGGAAAGCGATATGTTTTCGCCCACCAATCTCGCTGAAGTCGCCGATGGGCTGGCCGGGGATCTTGCGTTTGATGATCGCGGCACCCCGATTGGCATGCTAGATGGTGAGATGGACGATGGATGGTTTTTCTTTGACAGCCTGAATGAGGAGGCCGCCTATCGCGTAATGGATTCCTCTGGCCACACCGTGATGTCTTCCTCAGCCGGCGCGGCGTTCTGGTCTTCAATCCCGGCCAGCCAAGAACTCTGGCAAACGCAGTTCGAATTCGACCGTAACGGCGTCACCATACAAGGTGCCACCAAAGCGGTTGAGCATCAGGGGCGAACATGGTTCGTACAGATTGGCATCAGCAACCGGTTCCTGAATCTCATCAATGATCATATTGCCGTCCCATTTATGGTCAAAGGCGTCGCACTATTCGGCTTGGTTTTACTTTTTATCTTCGGCATCTGCGGCTACGTCACCCTGAAATATACATTCAAACCTTTACGAAAAGTCTCGACATCCGCTGCAAAAATTTCACCCCATTCCCTGCATGCGCGTTTAGCGGTGGAATCAGTACCACGTGAAGTTGCACCGCTGGTTACCAGCTTCAATCACGTGCTTGATCGCCTCGAAAAGGGCTACCGTGTGCAAAAAGAATTTCTTGCAACCGCCGCCCATGAATTGAAAACACCACTGCTGCTGATACGCGCGCAGATTGAGCTGGAAGGTACCGGCGGTAATCGCGATGCATTATTGCTCGATATCGAACATATGACACGCCAGGTACAACAACTGCTGATATTGGCCGAGGCCATTGAAGCGCAAAACTATCGCTTCACCCAGGTGGATGTACATGAAGTTGCAAAGGAAACGGCCACCTATCTACAACGCATGACGGATGCGGCAGGCGTGCGACTGGTGATACTCGACAATGCCCGCGGAGCGACGTGGAAAGCGGATAAAAGTGCGCTTTTTACCTTGCTGAAAAACCTAATCGAAAACGCTATTCAGCATGCGCCTCAAGGAACAGAAATCCGGATTACCCTTGATGTAACAACACTGGAAGTAAGGGACCACGGGCCGGGAGTAACAGAAGAACAACTCCCGCTGATATTTAATCGATTCTGGCGCGGCGCCCATAGGCGGGATTATGGTGCAGGCCTCGGCTTGGCCATTTGCAAGGAAATCGCTCACGCTCACGACTGGACGTTGTCCGCCCATAGGATGGAGCCTGGCTTGTGCTTTAGGGTAGGTTCTTTATGTGCGTAGACAGTCAACACGACTATTTTTGCAGAATTTTTAACGGGATTGATCTTCGATCAAAAACTATCGAAAACAGTACGTTCGAGAATTGTATCTTTCAAAGCAGCAATCTATCTAATACAAAATTTACTCACTGTCATTTTATCAATTGCCTATTTACTGACTGTAAGCTAAGGAATTTATTGTTTACTGATACGACATTTTTCGGCATCAGGTTTTACTAGAACCGCGCATAACCTTGAGATTTACTTGATATTGAAGGCGTAAAGTAAAAAACAATGATTCTTTGGAAGGCTTAATATCACCTTAGATTACCCTGCGGCCCATATATTTCGTGGGTTTCCGACGTCTGTGCCGTTCCAATCCTTTCGTTGGCGCCATAACCGCTATGGTGGCTTGCCATTCCATTCCTTAAGCTTCCGATCCGATAGCTATCAATAACAACGTATCTCGGGCTGTCTGGTGCCCCTCACGGATCGCCAGACGCTTCGAGAGTCAGTCCTATTATTTCGAGCAATTTATTATTCGAGAGAGGAACTCACTATGAAAAAAAACTGTGTGTTATTGATGATGCTTTTCATGCTGGACGGCATATTCTGCTCAATGGTGTTTGCAAACCCCGGCGGACTGAAAACCCAATGGCGTTTCCAGACCGAAGGCGCGATTCGGGCAGATGCCGTGGTCACGGATAACACCGTGTATGTCGCCAGTACCGACGGTCGTCTCTACGCGCTGAGCAAACAGGACGGCAAACGCCTGTGGGAATTTGAAACGGGCGGCGCACTGGCCGGGGAACCCGCCGTTGCCGGCAATATGGTGA
>CAMLOU010000164.1 GCA_946481735.1 uncultured Cellvibrio sp. | reverse complement strand
TATTCAGGTTCACCGGCGAGTTGCTCGCGATATTGCCTGATACCCCCGCGCCACTCGGCGTCAGGGTAAAGTCACTCACAGAAATATTCGCGGGCACTTCATCGAAGGTCACGGTGAACTGGACCATATCCGTACTCGGTGAGAGCGGGCCAGCAACGGTGATCGAGGTGACCGTCGGTGGCGTCACATCAGCGACAGTGAAATTCCAGGACGTGTTATCCGCGATACCCGCGTAAGCAATACCCACCAGATCGGTTACCGCACCGCTGTCCACCTGTATGTAATAGCTGGCGCTCTCGCTCAGGTCAGCGGTCGGGTTGATCGTCAGTTCGTTGCCCGCGATGCTCAGTTGACCACCGTGGGAAGCGACATCAATGACCGCGACTTGGACGTTCAGCGAGTCGTAAAAGGTAATATCGCCTGCACCTAATGTGATGTCTTCGCTGAAGGTCATCACAAAGTTGGCGTTGGCTGCGACCGTGGCAGAGTCGTCCGCCGGACTGAGGGTTTGCAGGGTGGGCGCGGCGGTATCTACCAGCACGCCAGAGGCATCACCAACGGTATTCAGGGTAAGCGTCAAGTCATTGCCAGCCGCATCGCGCATCGTTCCGCCGTCCAGGACAGCAGAAGCACCGATGGCAATACCATCGCCGTCGTTGTCGCCCGCTTGCACGGTGTAACTGAAGACCAGGGCTGATGTGCCGGAACCGGAGACATAATCTGCCTCACGCGCTGTAGCGCCGATGGTCAGTGGCAAATTGGGCGTGCCGGTCACCGTGACGTTTTCTGTTGTGTTAACCGTGAAGCTTAAAGTCTCGCCGGTCGTGTAGGTGTCATTCGCAGGAACAGTGACGCTGCTGATCGTTGGCGCCAAGGTATCTATGGCGTAGTTGTTGGAATCTGTGGTGCCGCTGCCAGGGTTTCCGGCAGCATCTACTACACCGGTATTGTTCAGGGTGATGAGGTTATTGGCATCATTGATACCCATGGCAGGCGTCAATGTCGCCGCCCAGGTAATACCCCCATCCGATGAACTCACGTCACTCAAGGTACCGTTGGCAATGGTTAAATCGGCATTGGTAAAGCCTGAAACCGCTTCGCTGAAAGTGAAGGTGACCAGTGACGTTTCGCCAATCGCCAATGCAGTATCGGCTACCAGGATGGATGCTGTTGGGCCTGCAGTATCAATCGCATAATTGTTAGAGTCGGTGGTGCCTGTGCCTGTATTACCCGCCAAATCGGTCACACCGGTGTTATCCAATGTGATGACGTTGGTTGCATCAGTAATGCTCGCTGCGGGAGTAAAGGTTGCTGTCCAGGTGATGCCACTATCCGATGAACTAACGTCACTCAAGGTGCCGTTGGCAATGGTTAAATCGGCGTTAGTAAAACCAGTAACTGCTTCACTGAAGGTGATGGTGACCAACGACGTTTCAACGGCTGACAACGCCGTATCCGCAACGACAACTGAGGCTGTGGGCGCGGTGGTGTCAATCGTGATACTTAATCCAGAGGATGCCGCACTTATATTACCGACAGCATCCGTCGCCGTAGCCGTGATGGTATGCGTACCAGATACCGTGGCCCCCGCTGTAAACAACCAGTTGCCGGCTCCGTTAGCTGTGGTAGTGCCCAAGGTTCCAGAGAGTGATGAAATGACGGTTACCGTCGAATTAGCCTCTGCTGTTCCTGAAAAAGCTGGGGTGGTGTCATTGGTAATGTCATCGGTTGACGACGAACCTGTATCCGAAGCAGCAGTCAGAACGGGGGCAGAAGGCGCAACGGGTGCGGTATGGTCGATAGTGTAAGTCTCGCCACCGGTAAAACCGGCGGTAATCGCATTTCCGGCAGAGTCCGCAATACCTGTACCCGCGTTGTTCAAATCTAACCGTAGCGTGCCGTCGCCACTGATGGTATTGACTGTAACCGTATAGGTGGTAGCACTTACCGGAGTGACGCTGGCAACGGCGCCAGAGGCTGTGCCGGTTACAGTCAGCGCAAAGTCGGAAGTATCGACACCGGTCACGTCTTCGCTAAAGGTCACCGTGAAATCAACGCTAGCTGCATTAGTCTGCGCAATGGTGACGCGGTTGATGGAAGATACGGTGGGCGGCGTTGCATCCTGAATGGCATCAAAGCTTACTAACCGCATACCCGTGGACCAGGTATTGTTCTGATTACGGTATAACAACCTGAACTTTCTAATGTTTACTCCAGCAAAATTGGCAAGCTCAGTACTGCCAAAGATGAAGGTTGTCTGGGTCCCCTGGGTATCAGTATCAATTGCAGTGGAGGTTGCAACGACACTCCCGCCCGCATCGTATCCGACGACACGTACATTTCTTAACTCGTAACCATTACTCCAGACAGCATTTGCCGGAAACTCATTCGCAGTTAACTGGGTTAGCTGGAAGTCGGTTGTATTGGTAACTTCAATTGCATTGGTGCCAGCGTTTTGAACCGTTGAGTTATTGCCGTGATGAAAATAAGCCCCGCTATTTTTCTTCAAATGTACTGAAGTAGCCGTGGTGTAATAACCGTTTCCCACACCATTATCCAACCCCATAAAACCACAGGCCTTATAAGTACCACTGGTCAACCCGTAATAGCTAAACGGAAGAGCATCCCCATTACTGGCGCAAACATAATCAAGATTGAAGTCATTCAGGGTATAGATCGCCAACACAGCCGAAAAATCCGCCAGTGCTTTTTCTGAAAACGCCAGAGTCGTTTCGATGTTTCCGCGCTGGATTTCGAGATCCCAATCCCCAGCCTGAGCCGCGTTACCGGTTAAATCATCGGAGGCCGCAACGTCGAGATGGGAATTGCGCTGCACGATATCCAGGAACTCCGCGCCTTTATCGCCGGATGCCAGATCACAACCGTAAAGCAACAGATCAGCGCCCTCGCGCATGGCGCCATTCAGTGCTGCAAAAATTTCAATTTCCTGCTTGAGGTTTTCAGCCGTGATATGCGAATCCCCCAAGCGCAATACACCATCCCCGGCGTGAGAAACAATGTGTAACGCCGTGAGATCCTTGTATTTTTTTAACACTTCAGTTAATTGCAATAAACCGGCAGCGTCTGAGCTGATTTCAACAATATCAACACCGGGTTTTATATTGCGATAAAACACATGCTTATCGGGTACAGCCGCATCAATCACCACCAGTTCATGTGCGGGTATCGCGCCGATAATGTCCAGTTCAGCCGCTTGGGCAAGCGGCAGTTCGCGTGGCGATTGCGTACCCACATCGCCTGATAGATCCAGACGCATCGGGATACCCGATGCCGCACTTAAATAAGAACGCTGATATGCAGCGACGGCATGCGCCGGTACGCCGTAAAGCCCCAAGGGTAACAACAGTGATGAAAGCCCATTAAGTAATTTATTTTTCATGATCAGTCGTTTCCATCGCGATTCGTTAAAGTTGTTGTTCTTTTGCTGGCAATAATATTTGCGGCAGTGCCAGTCGTATCCTGCCAGAAATCCATAGCCTGATATTTCACAAACAGGTCCGGTGGCAAAATGCTGCGCCGGGTCCTGAACTCCACTTTCTTCTTTACCGTATGCAAACCTTTCACACCGAGCTTCTGATCAAATTCACTCTCTTCGTAATCCACGTTATTAAAGTCATGATCGAATACAGGCTCGTCAATAAAGCGGTAGATCAGCTCAATAGTGCGCCCAGGGTGCTGGGTTAAAAGATCGTAATCCACCAGCAGGAGCCGATCAGAGAATTCGCCATAATAAGCTTCTTTCAAAGCCGTCCAGGCACTGCCCACGGGACCACCGGCATTAATCAGGGCGTCGCAACGGCTGTACACTGTCTGGCGGGAACCGGCATTGAACATACGGCTGTAATCAAAGGGATTTTTCCGGTAGATGGTTTCGAAACTATCCATCACCCAGGCGGGGTTACGCACGCAGCAAATTACCTTGAAGTCGCTGAAGAGTTCAGTCAACTGATGCAGGCGCGCGGTCCACTGACGGTTGGTATCAAAAATAACCGGCTGGGATCTATCCGCATAATAGGCATCAAACAGAGCCCGGCAAATCGCCTTGCGCTTATGGTCATCAAAGAAAGTATAGGATTCACTGTTGGCCCCCATTTGTTCGAGAGCCCCATTTATCAGTCCCGCTACCGGACTGCTCATGGCTGCATGGAATCGGGGATTCTGCCGCAGGATACCCGCCAGCAGGGTCGAACCCGACCTGGGCAAGCCTGAAATAAAATGAAACTTGGTGGGCATCGCAGACCTTTCCTCAGGCATATCAAAAGATTGTTCCAGATGGCAGACAGATTTATCGCATCATTCAAGCAGGATGCCATAGACAGGTGAAATAACACATGACAGCACATAACATCCAACAAGCTCCTGCACATTAGCTTAGTCGCTGTTACACGCAACTCAAGGACGCTGCCGGCTTTTTATCGTGGCTATTATCATTTATACAGATTCTTCTTCAAAGCCTCTCTGATTTTATCAGGCACCGCCCCTAACATAAAAAATCCACATCAGCAATTACAGGATATTTCAACCGGCACAGTAAAACGCAATCGCCATACCGATTTGATATTTCGATTATTTTCGCTAGCCTTAACAAAGTTGATCACAGACAGGAGGTATACTGCCTGAACAACAAAATCACTCAATAATTAAGGAGAAGATCATGGAACCCTTTCTTGGCCAAGTACAAATCTTTGGCTTTAACTTTCCACCCCGCGGCTGGGCGACATGCAGCGGCCAGGTCATGAGCATATCCCAGAACACTGCGCTCTTTTCCCTGCTTGGTACGGTCTACGGCGGCAATGGACAAACGACTTTCGGCCTACCCGATTTACGTGCCCGCGCACCTGTCGGTGCCGGAGCAGGAGCACCGGGTTTGCAATCATTTACGATTGGTGAGATGAGTGGAGCCCAGACGCACACGCTGATTACTACCGAAATGCCAATGCATACTCACACGACAACTACCACCGCCAGCACCAACACGGATGGGACTACAGTGCCCACACAAGGAAGCCACCTGGCCAGTCTGAACGGTGTTTCCAAGGGTGGCCTTTATAGTTCTACGGCAGGAACGACTGTAGAGTTGGCTGGCGGGAACAGTGGGGTTGCTGGCGGCAGTCAGCCGTTCAACATTCTCAACCCGTTCCTCGCCGTTAACTATTGCATTGCATTAGAAGGTATTTTTCCCTCGCGCAACTGATTTAGCGCTCAGGATTCATCATTCAATGTTTCAGAGTTTTGCAGTGGCTCATGCCACTGCAATCTGCCACCTCTGCCTTTACCGGGACCCTCATGCTCGCCACATTAACCAGCAATACGTTTAGCCAGTATATTAATGACCGCTTTACACTGTCTGTCAAAGACACACCGGCTGCCACGATGACCTTGATTTCTGTGACCGAAAAGCCCGCAGCAGCACACACAGATGCAGCACGCGTACCCTTTGGATTGGTCTTCCGCGCGGAGAATCATGCGGTTATTTCCGATGGCTGTTTTACGCTGGATCATCCCGGGTTAGGTAACCTGCCCGATGTTTATTTCAATCGCATACTACCGCCAGCACCAACTGATACCAGCGCCTACTATCAAGCCATATTCAATTAATGCCAACTGCCATGTTTAAATGGACGTATTTATGACATCACCCTGTATGAGCTGTAGCACTGCTCCCTGTTGCTCGCATCTGGAGATATATGTATTTTCCTTGCGCAACGCCAAGGATCTGGATCAGGCGTTGTATTTTTCCAACTTCAGCAACATTGAAACCTCACTCAATAGCCAATGGCAATGCAGTGTCTACTTGCGCAGTCAATGCCGTCATTTATCAGCCGAATCCGGTTGCCAGATCCATAATCAGCCTGAACAGCCGCTGGTGTGTGTCAACTACAGCCCTTATGCCTGTTTCTTTAAACCCAACATGGCTGACAAGCAACATCCGAAGCCCGGATTAATCTGGATGAATTCGCAGCGCTGGCAGGAATTAGTTCCGGCATTGAATTTTGATTCACAGAATTGTATTCAATATCCGCAGTGGGAGAATTTATGCAGTTTCATGGCGCAGATTGAATACACACCTAAAAAAATGCTTCAGGAAGCCGAGCCGGTCATGGATGCACCCTACGCTAATTGGCTGATATGGCGCGAGGGCCAAAACCCAGCGCCAGACCAGCAGATTCTCAGCCTTGAACAGTACCGCAATGTGTGTGCTAATTGCAGCAGTTGGTGTTGTACCCATCTCTCTGTACCCTTTAAAACGCCCACGCAATTCAAGGATATTGATTACATCCGCTACTGCCTGAACTTCCCCGGGACACAGATAGTTGTCTCGGATCGAGGTTGGGCACTAATGGTGAAGACGCGCTGTAGTCACCTGAAAGACAACCGCTGTTCCATTTACGATCAACCTGAGCGCCCGCACATTTGCCGGTATTATCCTGAACAGGACTGCTACTACCGCAAGACCACGGCGAAAGCCCGCCCCGATAATTACATACGGCTTGCCAAGGAAGAGTTCGATCTGGTACCTGAATTATTCCGCTTCAACAGCGAAGGAAAACTTCTGCATACGCCAGACCCAAACCAGCTACGCACCGCCGTTGAAGAAAAGCTGGGTAAGATAAAACTGGATGAACAGGCAGGGGTATCACCATAAATCACGCGCGCTTAACTGACAAATATTCGACCAGTTTCAACCGCTGGATACCACAATAAAAATTCATGCGTAGGTGTTTCTTCGGACACCTGGAACCCCAGGGAAAGATATAATTTTTTTGCTGGCAGGTTCTGTTTCTCAACCGACAGGCCGACCGGCAGGCATTGCTGCGCCGCCACATATTGCATTGCCTGCAATATTGCCCGCCCATAGCCTTTGCCCCTCGCCAGGGGAATAAAAGCCAGGTCGATCACATGAACGATGTTTGCACCAAAATCCATCATGACTTTTCCAATCGGCTCGCCCTGCTTTTCAATAATCATGGTATAGGCATTCGGCGCCTGCTGACCGTAACCTTGCTGCTGTAGCTGCATCTGTTGGTCAACCACCATATCAATATAATCTTTCTCAGCATTCGCCAGATATAAATACTCCCGCGTGTCCTGAAAGAGTTTTTCGATAAAGCCCCGGTCGGAATCCCGGGCAACGCGGAGACCAAGCCCATCAGGCAAAGACACTTTGTTTAACATGGCGATGCTTCCTCGAATTGTGTGCCCATAACATCAAGCAGTGCTAAATAGCTATTTTTTAACGCGTCGTCAATTTTATTACGTTCCTGAATGCTGAATTCATGGCGTTTTTTCAGGCTGTCGGATATAAAACGCTGCTCCGGAAACTTGGCATTAAGCCCCATACGCTGCTGGATTCGAGCAAACTCTATTTCACTAACAGGTATCTGAAAATGTCGGGCGATCGCCACCATTTTCTCTCCATCCAATACCGCGTAATCCACAAGCAGAACTCCGTGCTCTGCGGTCACGCATCCCATCATATCAAGCAGGCTGCGCAGCACTTTGATTCGGTATTGCATCAAGGTTTCTGTCGCTGTGATTTGCAATGCGGGATGATGGCGCATCAGACTCTGTTCACCTGCCATATGCCGACCTGCCAACCGCTGATGCGATGCCAGTATCTCAATGGGTTCACGCATCAACAATACGAGGGGCACATCCGGATAGCATTCACGTATCAGCGACCAGAAAAATAGGTCCCAGGCATTCCATTTAATAATAATCTTGTGCCGCCCCGGCGATGTAATAGCCTGTAAATGGATGAGTTGCGGTAGTAGATGTTGTTTTATTTTTTCATTCAGAGAATCGTCAAGCATCAACTCTGTCAGCAAAGGTGATTCCGATAACACACAGGTATTATCCAACTCAGCAAGACAGCCCGAGGCCAAGGTAGAACCACAGCGCGACAAGTGAAAAATGAAGCCCGCCGGCTGCAACGGCGTCGTAATAATCTGACCATCCATCAAAGGTTCTAATGAAGTCTTTGGCGTAATCAACTGGTTTAACAATTGCCCGCGGCAACGCTCAATGTATTGGTCGTGAAAAGGTTCAGTGGCATGCCCCTGGGGCAAACACCAGTCAATGCTGCGGCTTTTTGCATGATAACGATACGGCAGCCAATGGCCGCTCAAGGCCGCTATCTCAACATCATGTATTTGCTGATTACAGGCAGCCAACTCACTCAGCAACTGATCATCCGTTAATGCTTCCTGACGCCATAGAGACTTGAGTTGTTGCAACAATTGTTCAACGGAGGCGGCTTGCCGGCACTGCGCCAGTTGTGCCGGTGAACAAATCAATTCCCGATAGGCGGCCAGGATATTCATGCAATTTGATGCTCGATATCTTGTGGCCATCCCGACATGACCTTTTCACGCAACCAATTATCAGCCACACAATCGATCACCAGGTTGATACGATCCTCACTCCCCTGATTTTGCACCGCATGTTCCTGGTCGGCATTGATATACCAAAGCTCACCCGCATTCATGGGAACGCGCTGGTGGTTAACATAAAAGTGAATCTGGTTTGAGGTTTGCAACGAAAGGTGCAAGCGCGCTTCGCCATATTCCAGGCTCAAGCC
>CAMLOU010000163.1 GCA_946481735.1 uncultured Cellvibrio sp. | reverse complement strand
GGTTGGGTTGTGCGGTAATAGGCGTGGATCTCGTCGCTGATTTGCCAGAAGTCCGGATCAGTGCGGCGGATGCCGTAGTGATCGCGCAGGGTGTGGTAATCAGCCTCACTGGTTAATCCCTGAATACGTTTGACGAAATCCGGTAATTGTTTTTCACCCACCAGCATAAACGCATTGGGGTAGGCGCCGATGATGCCGCGTACCAGGGTGATGTCGTCTTCGTCGGGAACGCGGCGATGTTCTTCGCGAAAGAGTGATGACAGGTTGGTGTAGGCGTTGTTGTGCAGCAGGGTAAACACGCCCACGTTGGGCACGCGGATGAGGGTGGTTTGGGGCAGGAAGCTGATGGGTTTTCCGCTGACCGAATGTAATTGCCGTAAGGCATCCTGAGTTGCTTGTGGCAAACGGGTACTGGCAATGTCGTGTTGACGGTTGAGCACGGGTTGCAGGTGCGTTTTTAACAGATTGAACAATTCTGCTTTGGGTTGATTCGTTTTATACGGAATCGCATTTTTTACGTGCAGGTTTTGTTGGTACAAACCCAGGTATTCATGCACTTCCTTTTCGGCATTTCTGTACCAGAAGGCCAGCTCGGCCTGGCGGGTTTCCGGTGGTAGTAAATCCAGAAAGGTAATTTCCCCTTCCATGCGTAAAAAGTCCATGTACAAACGGCTAAGTAATTGATGCGATAGATTGCCGTACACATCGAAGCCGGCCACCAGTAAATAATGAATGCGTTCGAGTAGCGGATAACCGATAACCCAGGCGGTCTTCGGGTCTTGTCCGATCAAGCCTTGATTGACGCTTGCGCTGTCGCTGTGGCGAAAAACGGTTAATGCGGCATTCTGATTGTTACCGTCGCCATCCCAGATCATATCGAGCGTAACCGCGCCCTGACGCTCCACTTTTTCCTGCACATAATTGGCTTTGGCTACCAGGTAATCTTTTTGTAAACTGGAATAGCGCGACCAGTTGGTCATGGGCAATAAGGTGCTGCCGACGGACGCGGGCAGCTGCAGGTGGTTACTGTTTTGCGCGAGGAACATGGCATCCAGTTCGGAAGACATCAATTCCGGGTCAACAAAGAATACCCAGAAGTGATCCTGGATAACATTGAGTGCAACCTGGCCGCGACACACCGGGCCTTTAATAAAATTCATGATGGTGAATTGCGCTTCATCCAATAAAAAGCGATAGCGCGAACCCACCGGCAATTCCATAAAGGTGGCGAAGGGATTGGCAGCGGTATCCGGGTGATAAGAGGGTAATTTGCTGACCTGGTATTCCGTGTCGTAAAACCAGGTTTGCCAGTTTTCTCGACGCGCACTGCTCAAGGCGTAAGGTAGAAAGTTTTTTGCCACAATGGTGGAAGGGTCGCGCCAGAATCGATAATAGACTCGCTCAACCCCCGGATCATCGAAGGGGCGGCGTGTGCTGATGCGCTGGATCGGTTCCCCCGGCGGCGTGCTGGAGCGCACCAGGCGAAAATAATCCTGCGGCGCTTCTTCAAAATACAGGTGCGCCAGAAATAAATGTTCAAACAGATAACGGTTAACCAACTGTGACTTGATGTCATCCCCGTTTAAAAAATCTTCCCACTCGGCAATTGCCGCATTCAATTGGGCAGCCATCGGTTTTGCAGCGCCCGGCTGTGCGCCTTCTGCCAGCCAGCGCATCAGCAGGTTATATTCATCCTGATCCAGCCCGGGTAAACCGTAAGGCATGCCCCATAGCGGATAATTCTTTTCATACTGCTCCATATTATCCAGCTTGGGGCATTGCTGGCTGCGATTAAGTTCGAAGGTAAAGCTGTCGGGCAGGATGGCGGTTGTCGGGAGAGGATGTTGTTGTTTCAGCATCAACATGCGCGCCATGACGCTGCCGCTGATATTGGCTTCTGCCACATTCATGCGTTCATTCAACACCGGAAAAAATCCCTTGTCCCGCCATTCCTGCGTGGTGGTAGCGTCTTCAAACAAGCGGGTGAGATTGGCTGCGAGCAAACGCGAACCGTCGTAGACTTTGTCTGTGCTGGCGCCGCGCAGCAAACCTTTGTACGACTCCAGCTTTAACTGGCAGGGCGCGTCGTAACAGGCATGACAAACGATACAGCGTTGCTCGAAGATCTGTTGCACATCGGCATGGTAATCAATGCCGGTGCTGGAAAGCTGGGGCACATATTCGCGTGGCTGGGGTTTACCATAACGTTGATCCCAAAAGGAACCGCCGATAACACTACAACCGATAATGAATAATGAGAGCAGCAACACACTGCTGCGCGAACAGGAACGGAGAAAACGCATGAGCAATAACCTGGTGGTGATCCGGATGGTCATCCGGAAAGTACGGCGTTAATTGTGTCATAAAAATCCTGTGGACAACGTGCTGATCAACACAGAGCGGAGCGCGAAGGGAATACCGACAGCAGCGTTAACCGACACCTTCGGCGGCGGAGATCGGAAATATCATGATAAACGTTGCACCGACACCCAATTGCGATTCCAGGCTGATTTTACCGCGCAGTTTTTGTGTCACCAGATTGTAGACAATAGATAACCCCAGGCCGGAGCCGCCGGTTTTGCGTGCGGTGGTAAAAAAAGGCTCAAAGATTTTATCCTGGATCTCGGGCGCAATGCCGCTGCCGTTATCGCTGTAACTTAAATGCACCTGGCCATGTTGCACCGCCACATGAATGTTGATCTGGCCTTGTTCCTTATCTGCAAAACCGTGGTGAATGCTGTTGGTGACCAGGTTGGTAATGACCTGCGCAATGGCTCCGGGATAGCTGTTCAGGCGAATGGGTTCATCGCTGGCGTAATGGCAACTGAGCCTGTGTTGCTTCAGCAAGGGCTGTAAACTTTTGATGATAATATCCAGGCAATTATTCAGTTCAAATTCTTCCTCTTCGGATGAGGTTTGAATGGCGCCGGTCAGTTTAAAATTTTGCACCAGGTTAGCGGCGCGATTCAGGTTGTGCGATACCAGCGCAATGCCTTCGGTCAGCGATAATAGAAATTGTTTGAAGTCGTCTTCGGCCAAGTCTCCCTGGGTATAGAGTTTGTGCACCCGTTTCAATTCGCTTTCACAGTGCGTGGCCGAGGTCACGGCGATACCGAGCGGTGTATTAATTTCATGAGCCAGCCCCGATACCATGCGGCCCACCGATGCCAGTTTTTCACTTTCGATCAGTTTAGCCTGGGTGTGGGTCAGGTTGCGCAAAGCATTCTCTAACCACTCAGTGCGCTCTTTAACTTTTTCTTCCAACTGTTCGTTGCTGCGTTGTAACTGTTTTTCGTAATTGTTACGTTGTTCTGCACTCAGGGCGCGTCCGTAGAGATCTGCCAGCGCACTCACAAACGCAACTTCATCTTCAGTCCACACCCGGGGTGGCCCCTGATGTTCACAGCAGATAATGCCGGTCATCTCACCGCGATGATGGATCGGTGCGTCGAGCATGGCACTGATGCCCAGGGGCGTTAGATACACCGCGCTGAATTCGCTGGTGCTTTCATCGCTGTGGGCATCGTGAGCGACAATCGCACGGTCTTGATCGAGTGCGGCGAAATAGCGCGGATAATCCTGGCGAAACAACTGCGGGGTATCCGGCTGGTCATTGGCCTGGTCGATGAGCAGGCGGCACACCATGGCCTGACGATCTTCCGACAATAACCAGATGCCGGCCCGTTTTATCTTCAGGCCTTCGATGACCGAATTAAGAATCAGGGAATTGGCTGCGTGCAGATCACCGTTATCAATGACGTTGGATTTGGAAACCTGGTGAAGGATGTTATAAAAATTGTGCGTCATGGCGACTCGGATTAGTCCGGCAATTGGCGGCGGATGGTTTTAAAGGTATCAAATAATTCGAGCGCCGCATCCACCAGTTTTGGATCAAACTGACGGCCACGTCGCTCGCGAATATAGGTGCGAATATCTGCTTCATTCCAGGGCTTTTTGTAAGAGCGTGTGGAGCCGAGCGCATCAATTACATCAATGATGGCCACAATCCTGCCTTCAAGGGGAATCGCTTCACCAGCCAGGCCGCGCGGATAACCGTTACCGTCCCAATGCTCGTGATGGGTATACGCAATGCGCGCACCCATCTTGGCGATAATCTGGTTTGAATTTTTTAATAATTCATAACCGATGGTGGCATGGGTTTTCATGGTTTCCCACTCGGCCGGATCGAGCTTGCCCGGCTTGTGCAGGATACTTTCAGGAATACCGATCTTGCCCACATCGTGTAGCGGTGAGGCATAGCGCAGGGTTTCGGCATATTCGTGAGACATGCCGATCTTCAGCGCCATCAGCTCGCACATTAACGACACGCGCCGCACATGGGCGCCGGTTTCCTTGGAACGCTGTTCAATCGCATCGCCGAGCACCAGCAGCAATTCTTTTTGTGTTTCCTGCACCGTTTCGCGCGCGGCAAGGTTTTGGAAGATCAGGGTGATATTGGCCGCAAACAATTTCAGGATATCTTCCTGAATATCGCAATCCGGCTGGCGAAAATGTGTGTACAGGACACTCTCTGTGCGCGGGTTGGTGTTGTAATAACCGATAAAAATACCGTCGCCACTGAGCGACGTTTTGCGTTCCAGGGTTTGCAGGATCTGTTCTTTGATCGCTTCCGGGATAATCGACGTATCCCAACGGTTATAGAATTCCACCGCCGCACCGGTGGCCGCCAGCAAACGGATTTCGGTATCGCCATACAGGTCTTCATGGCGACTGACTAAATACATTTCGGTCGTGTCGATCCCGAGTAGCTGGATCATATGTTCCAGTACGGCGTTACCAAATTGGTGCAAGGTCTGGCTGAGCAGCACCGAATCCGAGGCAGTGATGACCTTGCGCATACCGCGCTGGCTGGCCTCGATGGTAATGATGTCGCGATAGGAGCGAATGCAGGAATAGGTACAGGTCTTAAGTTTGGTGTCGGTGAGTTCGGTTTTGCTTTTGTAATCGTTGATGTCGTAAGTGCGAATCACCGTTTCTTCCGGTGATGACCCCGGTTGTCCGGTGCGCAGCACGATGCGGGTGGTGTGATTTTGCAGTTGGTTGCGTATCTGGTGAATCAGGTTGAGGCCGGCATCGTCCTGCTCCATCACGACATCGATAAATGCCAGGGCAATGTCAGGATGGTCCTGAAACAGGCGCAAGCCATCGGCGGCGCTGTAAGCACTGAGAAATTCCAACGGAATATCGTCGATGCGCGTATTGCCCAATACCAGCTTGGTCACGGCATGGACCTGGCGCTCATCGTCGATAATCGCGACCTTCCAGCTGCGCACGCTCTGCGGCAGGCTGGCGGGTGTAATGTGTGTGACGGTCTTGGGCGATTTTTTTAGAAATTCCATTTGCACTGCTCTCACTGCAGATCGTTATTCACTGAGTATAGAAGACTTCAATGTCATTGCTGGCGAATGCCTTATAACTTTTTGCTAGCGCCGGGGCGGTAAATAACAACAGCTTTTTTTAATAATTGAGTTGATATCACGCCGTTTGACGCCATGAATAACTCTTTGGCAGTTATAGCTACAAGGTATATCAGCCGCGACGAGGCTACACTGACGAAGAGCCTTGCCAGGAACAGGAGAAGAAAATGCCGAAGTCCCCGAATCATCTGCGCGACCCCTCCACTCACTTGATCGTGCGCAATGCCACATTGCAGGATGTGCCGGCCATCGTGGCCTTATCGGAGCGCGTTTACAAACCCTTGCAGATGGAGACCTATACCCCGGCGGCAGTCACCGGGCAGATCAACAATTTTCCGCGCGGGCAAATTGTGGTGCTCGTGGGCGAGAATCTGGTGGGTTATTGCGCGACTTTTCGTATCGCCGAAAAGATTGCGATGAGGCCGCACACCTGGAATGAGATTACCGGTAATGGTTATGCCTCGCGTCACGATATCAACGGTGATTGGCTTTACGGCATGGAAGTGTGCATCGATGACAGTTGCCGCGGTTATCGCATCGGCCAGCGGTTATACAACGAGCGCAAAAAACTGTGTCAGTCCCTCGGTTTAAAAGGCGTGGTGTTTGCAGGCCGTTTGCCGAACCTGGCCAAGCGCATCAAAAAAATGAAAACCGTTGAAAATTATATTGATCAGGTGGTGCATAAAAAAATCAAAGATCCGGTGTTGTCATTTCAATTGCGCAACGGGTTTGAAGTGATTGGTGTCATTGAAAATTATTTGCCGGACGATACCCAATCCATGGGCTACGCCGCGCACCTGATCTGGCGCAATCCCAACGTGCGGCTCAAGGAAGAAAAGCCGATTAAAAAGTTCGGTGTGCACATGCCCGATACGGTACGTATTGCCACCGTTCAGTACATGTTGCGCAAGGTCAGTTCATTCAGCGAATTTATCAAGAATATTGAATACTTTGTGGATGTGGTGGCGGACTACAAAAGTGATTTTGTGGTGTTTCCGGAATTGTTCACGCTACAGTTGTTATCCATCGAAGACCAGGAATTATCCCCCTTTGAATCCATTGAAGCGCTGACCAAATACACGCCGCGCTTCAAAGAAGCCATGCGCAATATGGCATTGAGTTACAACGTGAATATCATTGCCGGCTCGCACCCCACGCGGGTTGAAAATGGCCGCATCGAAAATATCAGCTACGTGTTCCTGCGCGATGGCCGCATGTTTGAGCAACCGAAAATCCATCCCACGCCCAACGAACGTTACTGGTGGGATATTGAAGGCGGCAGCACGCTGAACGCGATTGATACCGACTGCGGGCCGATCGGCGTCCTGGTGTGCTACGACTCGGAATTTCCCGAACTCGCGCGGCACCTGGTAGACCAGGGCGTGCAGATTTTATTTGTGCCCTTTTGTACTGACGAGCGCCAAAGTTATTTGCGCGTCCGTTATTGCTGCCAGGCGCGGGCAGTGGAAAACCAGATTTATGTGGTGATGTCAGGCAACGTCGGCAACCTGCCCAACGTGGCGAACCTGGATATTCAATACGCGCAGAGTTGTATCCTGACGCCCTGCGATTTTCCCTTCGCCCGCGACGGTATCGCCGCCGACACCACACCCAACGCCGAGATGGTCGCCTTCGCCGACCTGCGCCCGGAAACGTTAATCATGGCGCGCAACAGCGGCACGGTACAAAACCTCAAAGACCGCCGCCACGATTTGTATCGCGTGCAATGGAAGCGGGATAAGAAGCGATAATGGACAAGGAAAAGACGTAGGTCGGATTAGCGGCAACGCCGCGTAATCCGACAAAAACAGGCATTAACTCATATAGAGTGGATTAGCCAACGGCGTAATCCGACACGGGGTTAACTCAATTCAGACCCTGCGATACTCCGGACCTAAACCTCCACCGGCGTATCCGGATGACTACCCCATTCCGCCCAGGAACCATGGTAACCCCGAATATTCAACCCCAACGCCTTGCCCACCAGATACGTAAAGCCGGAGCGGTGGTGGCTCTGGCAATGGGTGACAATACGTTTATCCGCCGTAATGCCTAAATCCGCCAGGTATTCCCGCGCGTCTTCGCGGATGCGCAGGCCGTTGTCCGGGTCCATCAGGTTGGTCCAGTCACAATTGATCGCGCCGGGGATATGGCCGAGCTTGGGCGTGCTGCCGCGCTGGCCGTGGTACTCCGCGGGGCTGCGCGCATCCCACACCACAAAATCTGCTTTATCCAGATCGCACAGGATGTCGCGCACTTCGATCACCACATTCGGGTCGAGGGTCACGCTGACCTGGCTCGGTTTGACGGCGGGAATCTCGGTGGTCAGCGGCAGTTTTGACGCCTTCCAGGCGTGGATGCCGCCGTTCAGGTAGGAATAGCGTTTGTGGCCGATGGCATCCAGGGTCCAGATAAAACGCCCGGCCCAACCGCCGCCTTCATCGTCATACACCACCACATGGGTATCCGGTGTTAAGCCCAAAAAGGAAAACAATCGATTCAGTTGATCCACACTGGCAATCTTGCCCGGTACCGGCGGCTGGTTGCACAGCAAGAGTTGCGGCGGTACATGTACAGCGCCATCGATATGGCCCTGCTGATAGGTTGCGTCACTGCTCAGGTCCACCAACAGCAATTGATTGGGTTGGGCCAGCAGCGCCGCCAATTGGGTCGGCTCAATCACAAAGGGTAATGCGGCCATGGAAAAGCTCCTTGATCGTGGAAAAGCGGACACACCGGCTCAAGCCTGATCCAGCGTGCTCAAGATATAACGATAACTGTCCATACGTGTCTGGCTGATGTCACCCGCCGCCAGCGCCCGCAAGATCGCACAGCCCGGCTCATGGCGGTGGCTGCAATCGCGGAATTTGCAGTGGCCGATAAACGGCCGAAATTCCACAAACCCCTCCAGCACCTCGTCGGCCTCCATATGCCAGAGGCCAAACTCCCGAATGCCGGGAGAATCAATCAAATGACCGCCGCCGGGAAAATGAAACAACTGGGCGTTGGTGGTGGTATGGCTGCCCTGTTGCCTGTCGGACAGCTCGCCCACGCGCAGGTTGCAGTCCGGCAAGAGCGCGTTGACGAGGGACGACTTGCCGACCCCCGATTGCCCGACAAAGACGCTGGTAAAGTCGGCGAGATAGCGCGTCAGCTCATCCAGGCCGGTATTGGCCTTGGTGGACACCTGCAGCACCTGATAACCCAACTGG
>CAMLOU010000162.1 GCA_946481735.1 uncultured Cellvibrio sp. | reverse complement strand
TCGAAATCCCCGTGTAGTTCTACCTATGGCACCTCGAATAAACCGCTTGGCTGTGCGGAGGAGCTGATCAATTTTCAGAATAACCCTTATCGATGTCCCATTACTGGAAATGAGTACATTTTTAAAGTAATTGTAATAGCTCGGGCGCTTTACAAGCAGAGTAGTGGCTCTCGTAAGGCGCTGACGATGATGAAGCTCAATGGCATTGAAGTGACGACGGATGTGCATCGCAAGAAAGATGGCTCGTCGATGGCGAAGGAGTATTAATGCCCGATTTATTCAAGCTATGTGTGGATGGTGAAAAATAAAAGTGTCGGATTACGGCGTGCGCCTAATCCGACCTACGCGCGTGAAGTTTAAACGATGCCATGGCTAACGCTAGTCATGGCATTTTTTATGCTGGGTTGTTGGTGTTGTTAATCAAGGAGCTCATCATGATGTTAGTCGCGCCATATTATTCGCAGCAAGCCCATCTATCGACCAGAGTTTCCCCGTCCGCGACAAATTATGCCGATGAGCGGCAACATATTGCCGCTATGACATCGTCTGATCGTGTATCTATCACGCCCGAATTGCTCTCTGGCGTGGATATGTTCCGCAGTTTAGGTACCCTGGTGTTGGGCGGGGAAGAGCAAATTCGCGAGTGGGCGAATCAGGGCCTGACGATTACCGATGAAACTTATGAAAAAGCGTTTGAGGTTCTTAACCAATCATTTAGAGAGCACATGAATAATCGCAGTTCTTCTGGTGTGGCGTTTAATCGGCATCAAATAGTGATGAGCTCCCAGGCTGTGCCGGAGTGGTTTGTTCAGGAGCAGTTAAATGAAATTGCTGCGCTTGGAAATGAGCATATGCGGGAAAGTTTTTCGGCGGGTGAGTTTTATTATGTGAATGTAGATGCGGGAGTTCATCGCAATGCGATAAGTATGTATCGGGAGGTTGGTGGGTAGGGGTATTTGGGGTGAGGTGGTCCAGGGGTGGAAGCGCGTTGTCGGATTACGGCGTTCCGCCTAATCCGACCTACGGGTTTTATTAGGTTTACCGGGCGGGCTCGGTGACGAAGCCGAGTTTCAGAATACCGGCTTTTTGCACGGCGGCCATGGCTTTGATGACGTGTTCGTAATCCACCTGCCGGTCACCGCGAATATGGATTTCCGGTTGCGGTTCCTGCGTTGCCGCGACGCTCAAACGCTGTTCCAGTTCTTCCAGGGTGACCTGGGTTTCGTTCCAGTGAAAAATACCATCTGCAGTCACTGCGAGGTTAACCGTTTCCGGTTTGATTTCATTGATGGTGTTATCCGCGCGCGGCAGGTCCACTTTGACCGAGTGAGTGAGTACCGGCACGGTGATGATAAAAATAATCAGCAATACCAGCATCACGTCTACCAGGGGTGTCATGTTGATCTCACTCATGACTTCTTCGTTGTCGTCGAGTCCGCCGCCGAAAGCCATCTTAGCTCACCTCTTTTTGTGCAATTTTTCGTGTATCCAGTTTGGTCACCGGCGCGCTGGATTTACTGCTGGCCGGCGGTGCACCGGTAATCAGATAAGCATGTAACTGATGTGCAAAGCGGTTGAGCTTTCCGAGGATGCCTTTGTTGCCGCGATTCAAGGCGTTGTAACCCAGCACCGCCGGAATCGCTACCGCAAGACCAAACGCAGTCATGATCAACGCCTCACCCACTGGCCCAGCGACTTTATCAATACTGGCAGAACCGGACACACCAATGCCGACCAGCGCGTGATAAATACCCCACACGGTACCAAACAAACCAATAAACGGCGCAGTTGAACCAACAGAAGCCAGAATCGCCAGGCCGCGTTGCAAACGCTCTGAACTTTCATCAATTGAGCCGCGCAAACAGGCGGTCAACCATTCGGCCAAGGGCAAGTGTCCATGGAGATCGTTTTTGTGATTGGTGTGATGATCCAATGCGGCCTGGCCTTCTTCGGCCAAACGACGAAACGGATTATCGTCGCGGTTATCACCGAGAATGTGCAGGCCCTCCGCAAAACTTTGCGCATGCCAAAAGTCGCCCAACGCGCGCGAGGGTTTACGCAATCTGAATAACCCCCAGGAGCGCACCGCAATCACATACCAGGATGCGATGGACATCAACAGCAGCATTACCGCTACCGATTTGATCACCATGTCGCCCTGACTCCAGAGGGCTTCAATGCCATAGGGGTTATTCATAACATTTCCTCAATGTTCACACGTTCATTGTCAATTTAAATTGCTATCTCGCTATCAGTTACGGGTTGGGGTGCAAGACCGTCGGAGGCAGGACGCCGACGTCGAGCGTACAGGGATGTATTCACAGCGTGTCTTGCACCCCAACCCGTAACTGATGCTCCGAACTATCTAACAGGCACTCATCTAACTCGCACTAACGCAACGAGAATTCCAGCGGCTGTAAATACCAATAAGCGATAGGCTCATTACCGCGTCTCGCCGGTGTGTATTTCCATTGCTTGACCGCTTTTACCGCGGTGTCATCCAGCCGTTTGAAACCGCTGGATTCTTTAATCTTTACTTCACCGACCGTGCCGTCGGGCAAGATCAAAATCTCTAACAACACGATGCCCTGTTCACGCAGGCGGCGCGACAACGCCGGGTAGGCCGGGCGCGGGTTATTGAGCTGATGTGCATCCTCCCGCGGCGGCGTAACCGGTGCACCCATGCTGTCGTTTTCCTTCGCCGTGGGTGTCGCAACCGGCGGTGGGGGCGGTGGTGGCGCACTGCCTTCTTCGGGGGGTGACTCTTCCTGCGTAATGGCTTTTTCCGACGGCGGCGCTTTGGGTAGCGGCACCGGTTTTGGCTTGGGCTTGGGTTTAGGTTCCGGCTTTTTCGGCTTGGGCTTGGGTTTTTCCGGCGCCGGGGGCGGGGGCTCCACCGGCGGTGGCGTTGGTTTGGCGCTGGGGGCTTGCACGGTTTCTGCTGGTGGGGCGGGGATCAGGATACCTTGTACCGTCGGCAAAACCAGTTCTTCTGTCTTGGGGGCGGGCGCCCAGACCACCAGACCAATAGCGCCCGCATGGATCGCCAGGACGCTGATGAAGGCGATGCATGCGGCCCATTTGTCATTCCCGGCTCCGTTACTCATAACCCCGTCCCTGCAACCCCGGAGAGCTTCATCACCAATGCAAAGCTACCGCTGAGCAGGGCCGGTACCAAAAGGCCAAAGATGGCTTTATCCACTGATTTGACTGAAAACGCCCAGAGCATGGCGGCTATATAAATGGCGCCGCTGGCCAGCAGGGCTGTCATCAGCGCATCGCTCTTGGGCATAGGGAGTAACGGGGTCAGTAACGTAGTACAGGCGCGCGCTAGGACGTAGCCGCCAAGTAACGCGGCGAGCAGCCGTGCGGCCAGATGCCAACGATGATGGCGGGGTAATCTGCCAGATGTGGAGACTGCGTGTGACATGGCCGTCCTGAGCGATAGCGATTACTAATCTAAATGATAAATATTCGTATTTGCAAGAATGCCGCGCACTTTACCAAAAAGCGGGCACAGGGGAAAGGGGTTTGTTTTTTAATAGTAACAATTGGCAATTGTCGCCTTGGCGCCAGAGTAACCGGCGCCGTCCTCTCATCAGCCAACAATAATTTTCCTGCTAGTATTCAATAAAAGGCCAATAAATTTCAGTATGCTTGGCCACGACAACAACCGAGAGTTAGCAGATGTCTATGAAAAAGTTGATCAATACAGTGGTCTTTTTGATCGCCGTTGCCGGCACTGGCTGCGACAGCTTTACCGATCCGGCAACACGTTTGGCTTATGCGATAGAGGGTGGAGTAGGTAACCTCAGGCATAAACCGGGTTCCGAATATTTGATCGACCAATTCAGCCCGCAGGCGGGGGACGAATGTGCGGGTGCTTACAAAGTGCAACTGGATAAGGTGGGCGCAATTATTATCTGGTGTATGGATGCCAGTGGCGCGGTGGAATCAAGTCACAGCACCTCCTACCACGCCCGCTTCGTTAATACGGCCGATACATTTCTTATCGAGAAGCCGGCTGGTTCCGCACTCACCGTCACATTACAGCGGCGCGATGGCCTTGCGGTTATTACCAGGGTGGAGTAGGGCAACAGGAAAATCAGGGAGGAAAACAACGGCGATTAAAAAAGCCATAAAAAATGAGCGCAGCAGTCCTTTGCGCGTCGTACCTTCCCTCGATGTCAAAGCGTGTCAAAAAGACACTTGTGCTTAACGGCCTTTGGCAGTTTTCTTGATGTCTTCTTTCACATCGCCATAGGCTTTTTGGGTTTTGCCTTCGGCTTGTTTGGCCGCACCTTTAGCCTGATGTTTTTGGCTGCCGAAAGCTTCTCCAGCTTCACGCTGAACCTTACCGGCTGCATCTTTTGCTGTGCCCTTCACTTGATCTTTGTTCATAGTCAATCTCCTTCGATGACAGTTTATGTGATACATATCTGTGACCATTTACCGTTCCGAATATCCCTGTAATTTCATAAAAATGAACGCTTTGGTGCGTAAAGCCACATTACGTTAAGGCGTGCTTGGTTTCGATTTTCAGGTCACACATGAGAGCGATATTCATAACCAGCCGGACTTTTTAAATCGATAGTAAAGATACGCACAGGTCACCGCGACGATAGATAACGAAGCGGGGTAACCATACTTCCATTGCAGTTCCGGCATGTGTTCAAAGTTCATGCCCCAAACTCCCACAAAGGCGGTCGCCACCGCGAAGATGGCTGCCCAGGCAGCGAGGCGTTTGTTTACTTCATTTTCATCGATGCTGACCATCGACAGGCTAACCTGTATAGCGGTGCTGATGGTCTCGCGGATGGAATCGATAGAGGTATTCAGTCGATAAAGATGATCCTGCACATCGCGGAAATAATGCTTGGTGTCGGCCACTATCGGCGGGACCCAGCCGCCATCCAGTTTTCCTACGGCTTCCAACAACGGGCCTACCGCGTGTTTCAGCGTGGTGACTTTGCGTTTTAATTGATACAGGCGCTGGATGTTGTCGCGTTGCGAACCTTCCGTGAAAATTTGATCTTCAATAATTTCCAGTTCGGTTTCCAGCGCGATGACGACGGGAAAATAACGGTCGACGACAGCATCCATCAAGGCATAAAAAACAAACGCCGGTCCCTGCACCAAGTGGTGCGGTTCGCGCTCACAGCGGGCGCGCACACCGAGAAAACCCTGTTGCGAACGGCTGCGATTGGAGAGCACATAGTTCTTGCCCACAAAGACATCGACTTCACCGAGATTCAATTCGCCTTCCACCAGTTCCAGGGTGTGCATCACCGCGAAAAGTGAATCGCCATATTCTTCGATCTTGGGACGTTGATGGCCGGCATGGGCATCTTCCACCGCCAGCTCATGCAACCGGAATTCATGTTGCATCTGCTCCAGTTCTTCTGGCTCAGCATCTTTTAAGGCAACCCAGACAAAGCAATCCGGTTGCTTTAAATATTCGCTGATATCTTCCACAGGAATACTATTGAGCTTTTTACCTTCCTGATAAGCGACACAATTGATCAGCATGGGTGAGTCCTCGATGGGTCAGTACAGAACAGTATAGAACCTCACAACATCAACGCATTAATTCATACACGCACAGGTTTACCGCGCTGGCCAGGTTCAAGGATTCAATCGTGCCGCTGCCTGGAATGGTAAATGCCTGGGCATTTAGTGCCGCCAGATCACTGTGGGGTACACCGCGCGCTTCATTGCCGAAGATATAACAATCACAGCGTTTGAATGCGTCGTCGCGCAGGGCTTTGCCTTGCATATCCAGGTATGCAATCTGGTGAAACTGTGTGTTGAGCGAATGAATGTCCACATCCAGTTCCAGCGGTACATGAAAAATAGCGCCCATGCTGGCGCGCACGACTTTGGGATTGTAAGGATCAACGGAACCCGGACTTAACAGACAGCGAAAACCGCCGAACCAGGCGAGGCTGCGTAAGATGGTGCCCAGGTTGCCAGGGTCCTGGATTTCATGGAGATAAATCGCCCGCGCGGGCGTTGCGGTCAGTGAAAAGAACGGCGCAACAGCGATGATGCCCTGAGGCGTTTTGGTATCCGAAATCTGCGCCAGTTGTTTGCTATTGATCAACGTGGTTTTGAAAGGGCTGTCCCAGTGTTCGTAAGCCTCGGTCACCAGGAGTTCGGACGCTTGCAGTGCCGTGTTATGCCGGGCTGCTTTTTGCAGTTCCAGTATCAGGTGTTCACCTTCCACCAGAAAATGTCGCAACTCATTACGGTACTTTTTTTGTTGTAATTTTTTTATATCGTCAAGTTTCATGGTGTTAATCCCGATCAGCCAGCATCTGTTTGGCGAGCGCTTCAGCCACTTTAATGCCATCGACACCGGCAGAGAGAATGCCCCCCGCATAACCGGCGCCTTCACCGGCAGGATACAAGCCGCGGGTATTAAGACTTTGCAAGGTGTCGTGATCGCGCGTAATACGCACGGGCGATGAGGTGCGCGTTTCAATACCGGTTAATATGGCATCGTCACGATCAAACCCGCGAATCTGTTTGCCGAACGCGGGGAGGGCTTCGCGAATGGCTTCGATGGCATAATCCGGGAGCGAGGGTGCAAGGTCGCCAAGACGTACGCCGGGTTTATAAGATGGCTCAACCTCGCCCAAGGTATGCGAACGTTTGCCGCGAATAAAATCCCCCACCAGTTGGCCGGGCGCGCAATAATCTTCACCACCCAATGCAAACGCGCGGGATTCCAATTGCTCCTGCAGCTCAACCCCGGCCAGCGGGCCACCGGGAAAATCCTGTTCGGGATTGATGCCGACGACAATCCCCGCATTCGCGTTGCGCTCGTTACGCGAATATTGGCTCATACCATTGGTGACCACACGTTGGGGCTCCGAGGTGGCCGCCACCACAGTACCGCCGGGACACATACAAAAGCTGTAGACCGCGCGGCCATTTTTTGCGTGATACACCAGCTTATAATCCGCCGCGCCCAATTCCGGGTGGCCCGCATATTTACCGAGCCGCGCCTGATCAATTTGTGATTGTGGGTGCTCAATGCGAAACCCGATAGCAAAAGGTTTGGCTTCAATAAATACACCGCGTTGATGCAGCATCCGGAATGTATCGCGCGAACTGTGGCCAAGCGCAAGGATGACATAGCGGCTGCGCAAGGTTTCGCCATTGGCCAACACCACGCCGGCCATGCGGCCATCTTCAATCAGAAAATCCGCGACCTTACTTTCAAAGCGTACCTCGCCACCCAGTGCTTTAATTTCCTCACGCATGGTGGACACCACACCGGTTAAGCGAAAGGTGCCGATGTGCGGCTTGCTCACATACAGTATTTCTTCCGGCGCACCGGCGCGCACAAATTCGTGCATCACCTTACGGCCATAAAATTTGGGGTCTTTAATTTGACTGTAGAGTTTTCCGTCAGAAAACAAACCCGCGCCGCCCTCACCAAATTGCACATTGGATTCCGGTGTGAGAATTTTTTTTCGCCACAACGCCCAGGTATCCTTGGTGCGTGCGCGAACATTTTTGCCGCGTTCCAGCACAATGGGTTTAAAACCCATTTGGGCGAGGGTCAGGGCTGCGAATAAACCGCAAGGCCCAAAGCCAATAACCAGTGGTCGCTCGCTGAGGTCAGCCGGGGCTTCTGCAACGGGATAATAGCGTGTATCCGGCGCAGGTCTTACGTGATTGTCTTTGGCAAAACGTTGCAGGATGCGCGCTTCGTCTTTTGCGCTCAGGTCGATGATATAGACAAAGGTAATCTCACTGTTTTTTTTGCGCGCATCGTAGCTGCGCTTGAATACGGTGAAGTCCAGCAAGTCGGCATCGTTGATTTTCAGACGCCCCAGGATGGCCTTGCGCAATGCATCAGCAGGGTGATCTAGCGGCAGGGACAGTTCAGTAATGCGAATCATAAGCGGCTCCTGGCCGGTGTCTCCGGCAAAGGGTAGGTGGAAGCTGCGGATTCTACCCGGCTTGCGCGGCCCTGTCAGTTCTGCCCATGGGGCTTTTTGAGAATGCGCGCCGACCTGCTATGCTTGCCACCCTGTTCAACCTCCGTTTTGTCACACTGGTTTTTCCCATGGCCCGATCCAAAAGCAGCAACCGCTGGCTCGAAGAGCACGTCAATGACCCTTACGTCAAAAAAGCCCAGGTCGATGGTTACCGCGCCCGCGCTGCCTATAAACTCCTTGAGCTAAATGACAAAGATAAACTGATGCGCCCCGGCATGCTGGTGGTGGATCTCGGTTCTGCACCGGGCAGCTGGTCGCAGATTGCCGGGCGCCTGGTAGGTGTAAAAGGGCGGGTGATTGCGTCCGACATCCTGCCGATGGATTCGTTGGAGCATGTGGATTTTATTCAAGGTGATTTTACTGAAGAGGCGGTATTTGAGCAGATCATGGAAAAGCTGGGCGGCGCCCGTGCGGATTTGGTGATCTCCGATATGGCACCCAATATCAGTGGCGTCGATGCCGCAGATCAGGCGGCGTCCATGTACCTGGTCGAACTGGCGCTGGATATGGCGCGGCAGGTATTGAAACCCAAAGCCAACTTTGTCGCCAAGGTTTTTCACGGTGAAGGTTACGATGATTACGTGAAAGACGTGCGCACCTCGTTTGAAAAAGTCGTCATCCGCAAACCCGATGCCTCCCGCCCGCGCTCACGTGAGGTGTATGTGGTGGCGAAGGGGTTTAAAGGCT
>CAMLOU010000161.1 GCA_946481735.1 uncultured Cellvibrio sp. | reverse complement strand
GCGGCGGCATCGCCTACAACCGCGAGGAATTCATCGACATCGTCGAGGGCGGCATCGACGCCTCGCCGACCACCGAGGTGCTGATCGAGGAAAGCGTGCTCGGCTGGAAAGAGTACGAGATGGAGGTCGTTCGCGACAAAAACGACAACTGCATTATTGTTTGTTCCATCGAAAACTTTGACCCCATGGGTGTGCACACCGGCGACTCTATCACTGTTGCCCCGGCCCAGACCCTGACCGACAAGGAATACCAGATCATGCGCAATGCATCGATCGCGGTGTTGCGTGAGATCGGTGTAGAGACCGGCGGTTCCAACGTGCAGTTCGCGGTTAACCCGGTGGATGGCCGCATGGTCGTTATCGAGATGAACCCCCGTGTATCCCGTTCATCTGCCCTGGCTTCCAAGGCTACGGGTTTCCCCATTGCCAAGGTTGCAGCCAAATTGGCTGTTGGCTACACCCTGGATGAATTGCAGAACGAAATTACCGGCGGTGCCACACCGGCATCGTTCGAGCCCTCCATTGATTACGTGGTTACCAAGGTGCCGCGTTTCACCTTCGAAAAATTCGGCGATGCGGACGCGCGCCTGACGACCCAGATGAAATCCGTGGGTGAAGTCATGGCCATCGGCCGCACATTCCAGGAGTCGTTGCAAAAAGCCTTGCGCGGCCTGGAAGTCGGCTCAGCCGGTTTCGAGTCCAAGGTGGATTTTGCCAGCGAAGAAGGTGCGGCGCGTGTACGTCGCGAACTGGCGACTCCGGGTGCCGAGCGCATCTGGTACGTGGGTGATGCTTTCCGTATGGGCATGTCCGTTGATGAGGTATTTAAAACCTCTGCTATCGACCCGTGGTTCCTGGTGCAGATCAAGGAACTGATAGATATTGAGCAATCCCTGCGCGGCAAGTCGCTCAAGGATCTGGATGCCGACAGCCTGTTCCGCCTCAAGCGCAAAGGTTTCTCGGACAAGCGCCTCGCCCTGCTGCTGGGCAGCACCGAAAAAGCCGTGCGTCATTATCGCCAGCAACTCGATATTCGTCCGGTTTACAAGCGCGTGGATACCTGTGCGGCGGAATTTGCGACATCCACCGCATATATGTACTCCACTTACGAAGAAGAGTGCGAAGCCAACCCCAGCGACAAGAAAAAGATCCTGGTAATCGGCGGCGGGCCCAACCGTATCGGTCAGGGTATCGAGTTTGACTACTGCTGCGTACACGCCGCCCTGGCGATGCGCGAAGACGGTTACGAGACCATCATGGTCAACTGTAACCCGGAAACTGTATCGACTGATTATGACACCTCCGACCGCTTGTTCTTCGAACCCGTCACGCTTGAAGACGTGTTGGAAATTGTCCACAAAGAAAAACCCGTCGGTGTGATCGTCCAGTTCGGTGGCCAGACGCCGCTGAAACTGGCGCGCGCGTTGGAAGCGGAAGGTGTGCCTATTATCGGCACCAGCCCGGATGCCATCGACAAGGCCGAAGACCGTGAGCGTTTCCAGCAGATGATCGAGAAGCTTGGCCTGCGCCAGCCGCCGAACGCCATTGTGCGCTCACTGGAAGAAGCGCTGCTCGCGGCCGATAAAGTCGGTTATCCCCTGGTGGTTCGTCCGTCCTATGTATTGGGCGGCCGTGCGATGGAGATTGTTTACAAAGAGGACGAGCTGCGCACCTACATGCGCACCGCCGTGCAGGTTTCTGAAGATGCGCCGGTCTTGCTTGACCACTTCCTCAATGCAGCGATTGAGGTGGATATCGATTCCGTATCGGACAGCAAGCAAGTGGTGATCGGCGGCATCATGCAGCACATTGAGCAGTGCGGCGTACACTCCGGTGACTCGGCCTGTTCTCTGCCGCCATACTCCCTGCCTGCCGAGGTGCAGGACGAGATGCGCGAGATCGTTAAGAAGATGGCTATTGAACTGGGCGTTATCGGCCTTATGAATACTCAACTGGCCTATCAGGATGGCAAGATCTATGTGATCGAAGTCAATCCGCGTGCATCCCGGACTGTGCCGTTTGTATCCAAGTGCATCGGCGTGTCCCTGGCGAAGATTGCCGCGCGTTGCCAGGCGGGTACGTCTCTGGCGGATCAAGGCTTCACCAAAGAGATCATCCCGGACTACTTCAGCGTGAAGGAAGCGGTATTTCCGTTCAATAAATTCCCGGCGGTTGACCCGATCCTCGGTCCGGAAATGAAATCCACTGGCGAGGTGATGGGAGTCGGTGATACCTTCGGCGAAGCCTATGGCAAGTCGCAGTTGGGCGCGAACAACCGCATTGCGGCTGGCGGAACCGTGTTTGTCAGCGTGCGCGATATGGACAAGACCGGCATTGTGCAAGTCGGTAAAGACCTGACGCAGCTCGGCTTTAAGATCGTCGCTACGCGTGGCACGGCTGCGGTTCTGCAACAGGCAGGACTGGATGTACAGATTGTTAACAAGGTCCAGGAAGGGCGTCCGCATATTGTTGATATGATCAAGAACGATGAGATCGATATGATCATCAACACCGTAGAAGGGCGTCAGGCTACGCGGGATTCTTCATCGATTCGTCGCAATGCCGAAAATCATCGCGTGTACTACACCACCACCCTCGCCGCCGGTGAGGCGGTGTGTATGGCACTGAAGGGCGATTCACAGATACAAGTCCGTCGTTTACAGGATTTGCACAAGAGGATAGGTGCATGAGTACAAAATTTCCGATGACTATCCAGGGCGCTGAAAAATTGCGCCTTGAATTGGAAGACCTGAAAAAGGTCCAGCGTCCCCGTATCGTGCAGGCCATTGCCGAAGCGCGGGAGCATGGCGACCTGAAAGAAAACGCGGAGTACTCTGCGGCGCGCGAACAGCAAAGTTTTTGCGAAGGCCGTATTCAGGAGATCGAATCCAAGCTGAGTAACGCGCAGATCATCGACGTAAAGACCATACCGCATACCGGTAAAGTTATCTTCGGCACGACGGTAACCATCACCAACCTGGAGAACGACCAGTCGATGACGTACCAGATTGTCGGTGACGATGAAGCCGATGTAAAAGCCAACAAAATTTCGGTGAACTCGCCGATTGCCCGCGCGCTTGTCGGCAAGGAAGAGGGCGATGTGGTAGTAGTCCGCGCACCGGGTGGCGATGCGGAATATGAGATTGAAACGGTAGCGCACATCTGATTGATCGCTACGGCGTGTATCGACAAGGCCGATTGGACACCCAATCGGCCTTTTCATTTTTGCACTACCGCACAGGTTTGTTACACATCGCCAGTACATTCGCGGACGATGAAGCTGCTAATATGGATGACATTCTGCTGACAAGTTATTGTTTTGTATAAAAAGCCTGACGGCTTCGCGCACATGTTTACTGTCGGCCTTGAGTGATGATAAAAACGGGTTGTTTCCTATCCCCATTGGATGAGGTGTTATGTCGTTAAAGCTATTGCTAACCGATGCCAGCAATGCCATTGGCAGTGCTATCGAGCACGAGCTTGAGCGCGAGGCGTTCAATTTGTTCGTGCCTAAACCCGGTGAGCTGGATTGGCACAAGCCCGCATCGGTCACGCAATATGTGCGCCTGCTGCGCCCGGATGTGGTTATCAATTGCGCCGGTTGGGAGGACATTCCCAGCGCCCCCCAGCAAGCCCAGCTGACATTGGTTGCCCAACAGATCGCAGCGGCCTGCGCGCCCAATAATATTCCGCTGATTCACCTCTCCAGTTACAAAGTCTTTGGTGGCGATAACAAAAGTATCCACAGTGAAAAAGATGTACCGGAACCCAACAGCGATGCCGGGCGCGCGTTTTTAACGGCCGAGCAAAGTATTGAGCAGCAACTGACCAAATGGATTGCCTTGCGGTTGAGCTGGGTAGTTGGCAGCTATGGTGAAAACCACCTGAGCCGTTTGTTGCGCGAGTTGGTGGATAAACAACACATCACCGTAAGTAGCCGCCTGCGCGGCGCACCAACGGCGCTGTCCGATGCGGCGCGGGTGGCGGTGGCCATGGCAAAGCAGATCAGTTGCGGTGCGGAAAACTGGGGCGTGATGCATTACTGCACCAGCGATGCCTGCAGCGAAGCAGAATTTGCCGACCAGGTATTGCAGGTGCTCAAGCAACAACAGATTCTGCCGGAGAGTGTTGAGCTGGATATCATCGACCAGCTGCCGGAAAATGAACCGGTCAGCGCCGTATTGAGCGCACGACGGGTGCGGGATTATTTTGGTATCCAGGCGCGCACCTGGCGACCGAGTTTACTGCCCATGGTCAAACAGTGGCTGCACTCCCACGTTGACGCGTGAAGCGGGCTGGTTGAAGTAGGTCGGATTAGCGTAGCGTAATCTGACAAAAATTCATTTAATTGCAAATACTTGTCGGATTACGGCGCTTGCGCGCCTAATGCGACCTACAGGACAAATACAAGACGAACCGATACAAAAAAGCCCCGATTAACGGGGCTTTTTCATTGGCTGATCACACGAATATTTATTCGTAGCGCTGAAACACCAGACAAGCATTGGTGCCACCAAAGCCGAAGCTATTGGACATCACCCGCTCAAGACGTACGTTGTCCTGGCGTTGCAGCACGATCGGCATACCATCAGCTTCCGCATCCAGTTGCTCGATATTGGCCGAGGCGCAGATAAAATTGTTCTGCATCATCAAGAGCGAGTAAATCGCTTCCTGCACACCCGTCGCACCCAAAGAGTGGCCGGTCAGTGATTTGGTTGAGCTGATGGGCGGGATGGCATCGCCGAAGGCGGCTTTAATGGCTTTCAGTTCGGCCAGGTCGCCAACGGGCGTGCTGGTGCCGTGGGAATTGATGTAGTCGATCTTGCCTTCAGTGGTGGCCAGCGCCTGCTTCATACAGCGGACGGCACCTTCACCGGAGGGCGCGACCATGTCGTAACCGTCCGAATTTGCACCGTAGCCCACCAACTCCGCATAAATCTTCGCGCCGCGCGCTTTGGCATGTTCCAGTTCTTCCAGTACCAGGCAACCGCCGCCGCCGGCAATCACAAAACCGTCCCGCTCGGCATCGTAGGCGCGCGAGGCTTTGTCAGGGGTTTCGTTGTATTTGGTGGACAAGGCACCCATGGCATCGAACAGGCAGGTCAGCGTCCAGTGTTCTTCCTCGCCGCCACCGGCAAAGATGACGTCCTGTTTGCCTAGCTGGATTTGCTCCATGGCATTGCCAATACAGTGGGCACTGGTGGCGCAGGCAGAAGAAATGGAATAGTTAACTCCCTTGATCTTGAAGGGGGTAGCCAGGCAGGCGGACGTGGTGCTGCCCATGGTCTGGGTGACCCGGTAAGGGCCGACGCGCTTGAGGCCTTTTTCGCGCAGGATATCCGCCGCTTCGACCAGGTTCATGGACGATGCACCGCCAGAACCCATGATGATACCGGTGCGCTCGTTGGATACCTGATCTTCACTCAAGCCGGCGTCAGTAATGGCCTGCTGCATGGAGATATAGGCGAATGCTGCTGCATCACCCATAAAACGTAAAACCTTCCGATCAATCAGTTCGGCGAGATTGATATCGACGGAGCCAGCCACGTGGCTGCGAAACCCCATTTCCTTATAGGTCTCCTGAAATTTAATGCCGGAGCGGCCGGCGCGCAGGGCGTCCAGCACGGCAGTTTTGTCATTACCCAGACAGGACACAATGCCCATACCGGTAACTACAACGCGTCTCATAGGCTACCTCTTATGTATTTACAGAGCCTTCTCTTTTTTGTACAAGACTAACGCTTGTCTCTCGGTCAACCCGGTTGAGTGGGCGCAATTATGACATACAACTATCATCTGAATGCATCCCGGATCACTTATGCAAAGTGGGCACTTTGACCGTCATTTTGCGGAAAGTGCCCGTGCGAGTTGCGCTACTTAGAAGTTATCGGTGTTCTGAAACAGGCCGACGCGTAGATCGTAAGCGAAGTAAATGTCTTTTCCATCTACAGACACGCGACCATCGGCAATGCCCATGATCAGCTTGCGCTCGATAACACGCTTGAGATTGATGTGATAGCTGAGTTTTTTGGCGGTGGGCAGAATCTGGCCGGTGAATTTGACTTCACCGCAGCCCAGAGCGCGACCGCGACCCGGATTGCCGCGCCAGGCCAGGAAGAAGCCGACCAGTTGCCACATGGCATCAAGGCCGAGGCAGCCGGGCATTACCGGATCGCCAGGGAAATGGCAATCGAAGAACCATAAATCAGGGGAGATATCCAGTTCGGCAACAATCTCGCCCTTGCCGTATTCACCACCGGTTTGGCTGATGTGCACGATACGGTCCAGCATCAACATATTCGGAATAGGCAATTGCGCGTTGCCCGGGCCAAACAGGCGACCGTTGCCGCACTCGATCAGGTCTTCACGGCTGTATGAGCTTTTAGGTTCAAAAGGGATCATGTAATGGACTCGGTTGTGTTATTCAGTGGCGCCCAGACAAGAGGTATAGCCGCCGCGAAGGGCGCATTCTACCCTGTGTGCGGCACTTGTCCAGTTGAACGGGGCAGGCATGCGGGTAGGGCGCTAATAGTTATCTAATAGTTGCGCCCCAGCGCAAACTCTGCAACCTGCGCCATGGCGTGGGTGTAGTGGTTATCCGGCAGCAGGCGAAGTTGTGCGAGGGCCTGGTTTACCTGATGTTTGGCGCAGTCGAGGGTATAGGTCATGGCACCGGTTTGCTGGACGATAGCGAGAATGTCCGCCAGCTTTGACGCATCGCCCTGGCGAATGGCCGCCGCGATGAGGGCAGATTGTTCGGCAGAACCGGCCCCCATGGCATAAATCAGCGGCAGGGTCGGTTTGCCTTCGGCCAGATCATCACCCACGTTCTTTCCCAGGGTGGCTGCATCGCCGGTGTAATCCAGCGCATCGTCAACCAGCTGGAATGCCATACCCACATGGTGGCCGTAGGCTTTAAGTGCGGCGCGCACTGCCGTTGAGGCGCCGCTCTGAACCGCCGCCACTTCACAGGCCGCCGCAAAGAGGACAGCGGTTTTCTTATCAATGACCGTAAGGTAATCCGCTTCGCTGAGGTCGGGCTTTTTGGCGTTTACCAGCTGTTGGACTTCGCCCTCGGAGATCACATTGGTCGCATCAGACAGGATCGCCATCACATCCATACTGCCGATAGCGACCATCATTTGAAACGCGCGGGAATAGAGGAAGTCACCCACCAGCACACTGGGCGCGTTACCCCAGTTGGCATTGGCGGTAGGGCGGCCGCGTCGCAGTTGCGACATGTCCACGACATCATCGTGTAATAAGGTGGCGGTATGAATAAATTCAATGATGGCCGCGAGGTCGAGATGCTGTTTGCCGTCATAACCCAGTGCTCGGGCAGTTAACAGCACCAGCAGCGGGCGCAGGCGCTTGCCACCGGCTTCCACCAGGTAATGGCCAATATTTTCTACCAGGTCAACGTCGGAATGGAGTTGGTCGATAATAAGTTGATTGACCGCTGCAAAATCCTCTTTGACAGCATCATGAAATGGCAACATAGGCTGGTCTTCTTATACGAATGGAACGGTGGGCTTCCCCGCTAACGCCGAGCATCCTAGGCAGGGGGTGCGGGCCTGTCAAGCGGGTTGCCCGCCTGCCGCTGGCTCGCTCAGCCGGTTGCTCAGGATGTCAGTCGGCAGCTCACTCTGTTGGTCTGTCGCCAATGGCCAGCTTTGGTAGAACTGCAACTGCGGCGGTGTACTGGATGCCGGCGAATGGCAGGCGAGCGATAAGCTGTATTCATCGCCCAGCTGGTAATTGAAAAAATGCCACTCGCTCGGCTCCACGGCCAGTTCGGGCGCAAATTGCGCGCGCACCCGACCGCGATCCAGCTGAAAGGCTGCCTTGTCCAGGCCGGTGGAGATACCGGTGCCGCGCGCTTTCAGGTAAGCCTCTTTTAACGTCCACAACCGAAAAAAATAATCATGCTGTTGCGCCTCCGGCAGGGCATTCAGTGCATCGACTTCACTGCTGTGAAAATAATGTTCAGCAATACCCAGCCAGTCCCGTTTGCGCGATAACTGTTCGATATCAATACCCACCGCGTTGTCTTGCGTTACCGCCAATACCGCCCGGTCGCCCGCATGACTCAGGTTGAAGGAGAGCGGAACCGGGCTGTCGACCAGATACGGCTTGCCATTTTGCTGTTGGGCAAAGCGCCACGCGTGCGGCGCCACATCGGCATAGCGGGAGAGGCAGGTGCGCACCAAGGCGCGGGTGGCCAGGTAATGCTGCTGCAATTTGGGAAAGGCAAAGCGCCCCAGGCGCGTGGCTTCTTCCTCGCTCAATAACGGATGGTAGCGTTCCAGCAGGGCTGGTTGAGCGGTGACGCGGGCCAGATCCAGAATCCAGATATGGACGGCCTGTGAATCGATAGTAAGCATGAATAAGGTCCTGGGCGTTTTGGTGCTATCCGTCCGTTGGGGGTGGTGAATTCTCCCATGTTCCCCTGCGGCTGGCATCCCTCCTGAAGCGGTAATTGCCTTTATTGCGACGTGAGTGTTATTGCGCGGTTATCGAAAGATAGTTGAAATCTTTGTGTATTAATCTAAATAATAATAATTAGCATTTGCGTTAATTCGGCGGCTATGTACAATTTCGCCATCGGTGCGCACACCGGTCGTGGATTAATTAGGCCGGACGTACGAACAGGACCTTACGGATAGAAGCTCATGTTGACCGCAATGAATCGCAAAGCGCATATCCTGATTGTTGAGGATGATCCTGCGCTTAATACCCAGGTGGCCGAGTTGCTTCGGCAGC
>CAMLOU010000160.1 GCA_946481735.1 uncultured Cellvibrio sp. | reverse complement strand
CGAAGGAAAACTGATGGTGCAGGATGTTTACGCCGATGTTATCGGTGGCAGCGTGACCACACCGACGCAAATTTTCGATCTGTCCAAAGACAAACAATCCCTGGTATTAACACTGGACAATATTGACCTGGGTTTGTTGTTGCAGCAGCATCCATCCTCTGAACTCTCCGGCAGTGGCCGAATCTCAGGCACAGTACCGATCGAGATTACCGCCAAGGGCGTGAGCGTACCGAACGGCGTGGTGGCTGCCCGTCCACCGGGCGGGCAATTGCAACTGCATTCCGAGCGTGCGGAAGCGCTGGCCAAATCCCAGCCCAGCATGAAGTTGATCACCGATGCCCTGGAAGATTTCCATTACACTGTGCTGGCCAGTGAAGTCAGTTACGATGAAGACGGAAAGCTCCTGTTAGCCCTGCGTCTGGAAGGCAGGAATCCGGCCCTGGAAAATGGCCGGCCGGTTCATTTCAATATCAACCTGGAAGAAGATTTGCCGGCGATGATCGCCAGCATTCAGTTGAGTAACCAGATCAGCGATATAGTAAAAAAGCGTTTGCAGGAACATCTACAAAAACGATCCGCCCGTTAACCATTACGATCAACAAAGGACGATATTATGTTCATTACCCGCAGTGGTTTTTTGGCCTTGCTTCTGGCACTGGCGGCGTGTACGCCGACGGTGCAAGTCGCGGTGCCGAATGAACCGATCAACATCAATCTCAACGTCAAGATTGAGCACGAAATTTATATCAAGGTCGACAAACAATTGGATGAGCTATTCAGCGATTCCAGCGGTTTGTTTTAATCCTACTGACATGCGCAAGGAGTTTACGATGAAATTTATATCCTTAACAAAACTGGGTCTATGTAGCTTATTGTTAGCCATGTCGTTACCGTTGATGGCCATGAACCTGCAACAGGCTATGAGCAACCTCGGCACGGCAAAAGAGCAGGGGCTGGTGGGGGAACAACCGGACGGTTATCTCGGCGTAGTAAAAGCAACCGGCGATGCGGCAGAAATCGTCAAGCTGATCAACAACGCACGGAGGGAACAATACCAGCGCCTCGCCAAAGACAACAATCTGTCCCTGGGTGACGTGGAAGCCATGGCCGGGCAAAAAGCCATCGAAAAAACCCAGGCGGGCCATTACATCCAGGTGAATGGAAAATGGGCGGAAAAGCCGTAATGTTTGCCGACAGGTAACACGGTCAGCAGCATGGTGTGTTAATTGCTAATACACCGGCACTCACGGCAAAAAAGGTTTGTGTTATGGAATCCAATGAACATCGCCTCAGCATGAGTGTGCTGATGACCCCGAATATGGCGAACTTTTCCGGCAAGGTGCACGGCGGCGAATTATTATCCTGGCTCGATAAGGTTGCCTACGCTTGTGCCAGTCGTTATGCCGGGCGCTACGTGGTGACCTTGTCGGTGGACCGGGTAATTTTTCGGCAGGCGATTAATGTCGGCGAGCTGGTCACTTTTCTTGCATCGGTCAATTACACCGGTAACACCTCAATGGAAGTGGGCATCAAGGTGATTACCGAAGATATTCGTTCAAAAGTGGTGCGTCATACCAACAGTTGTTACTTCACCATGGTTGCCGTGGACGACTACGGCAAGCCGGTTACGGTAGAGCCGCTGATTCCCGGTACAGATGAAGAAAAGCGTCGCTTTGAAGAAGCCAAACGACGGCGGGAATTGGTGCGTAGGCAGGAAGCTGAGCACGATGCGATTAAAAGTGAAGTGAGTAAGTTGAGTTTGTAGTGGACCAGCTTGGTATTCAAATAGGCTATGGGCAAGATATTTTTTGTTAAATAACTTGTCCACTGCTTTTCTATCAGTTTACATTCCCCGCGCCTGACGGCACCTCGCGGCCAGCAAGCCGCAAGGTCGCATCTAGAAAAATAAATTACTATCGAGGTTTCCATGTTTAAAAGCGCGTTGTTAATTCTGATTCTTTATGCCGTGACGGGTTGTGCACATCACTCGTCAAATTCCTCTGTCTCTGCCGATGGTTTTTCTGGCGAGAATGTTCGAATGATTGGGCGTTTCGAGCAAATTAAAGAGGGTGAGGCAGCCTTTACCTGGCCGGGCTCGGCACTGGAATTCCGTTTTGAGGGCACCGAGGCCGGCATCACTATTGCCAGCAATGGCAAGACCCGTTTTGAAGTGGATGTGGATGGTGTTGTTTCTGATTTATGGGTTAAGGACGGTGAGGCGTATTACACGCTCACGTCCGGCTTGGCGCCCGGTGTCCACCTTCTGCGCCTGACGCGTTTGACGGAATCTTTTTCGGTAGTGACTCGTTTTACCTCTGACCCACACACCGACGGAAAGCTATTGTTACCTCCGGCGGCACCGGCACGCCGTTTGCTCGCGGTGGGTGACTCCATTACCGCCGGTTATGGTGTAGAAGGTGAAAGCCAGGCCTGCCCTTATGCGCCGGAAACCAGCAATCAGCAATTAACTTACGCGGCGCTGGCGGCGGATGCACTGAATGCGGATTTGCATACTATTGCCTGGTCCGGCATTGGTGCCTGGCGTTCATACGGTGAAGAAAAACCGGTCAATCCGACCATTCTTGAGCGTTATCAGCGCACCCTGGCTGATGACATTGACAGCCGCTGGGATGTGGCGCGCTACCAACCGGATGCGATTACCATCGCCATCGGCACCAACGATTATTGGCAGGGCTCGGTTACCGACGAATATCAACTGCGCATGATCAGCCTGATTGATCATATTCAACGCGACTATCCCGGCAAACCGATTTATTTAATTGTCAGCCCGATGCTGACCGGCGCCGCGCGCGATGATCAAAAAGCGCGGTTAACTTCATTGGAAGAGACCAATGTCCATGTACTGGATCTGGGCAAGATTGAACAGGTGGATGGTTATGGTTGTGATTATCACCCCAACATAATTACACAACAGCGCTCTGCGCAAGCCTTGATTAATCGCCTGCGCGCCGATTTGGGCTGGTAATGTTGTAGGTCGGATTAGCGCAGCGTAATCCGACAAATTTTTTCAGCAAGGAATCGCATTTGTTCTTCGTTGTAAGATCGCGTCGGATTACGCTGCGCTAATCCGACCTACGAAATATTCAGGATTCGGTGGCGGGGTTGCCGGCAGGTTGTCTGTCCGTTTTATCGCGCTGCGCGGCAAGCAAAGCCAGGGCTTCATCCGCTGAAACCGAATTGCGTGGTGTCATCAGGCTGACGATGATGCCTGCCAAAAGTGCAACACTGACCGAAGGCAGAATCGGATTGCCTAGCGCCGTCATGGCAGCGGGGGTCAACATTACCGCAAACGAGGTTGCCGACGCACCCACCAGCGATGCAATGGCACCTTGCCAGGTATAACGCGGCCAGAATTTTCCCAGCACACCACAGGCGAACATGCCGGACATCACGGTAGAAATCATATTGGTGATGTAGGTGATGATATCGTCCGACGCCAGGGCAAAACTTAACGCGAGCCCGGTGACAAACACCACGCCAATGCGTGAGTAGCCAATCATTTTTTCTTTGGCTGGCGAACGCCCGGTCACGATAATAAAAATATCACGCAACAAAATCGCTACCCCGGCAATCGCATCCGAACTGGCGCTGGACATGGTGGCGGACAAGCCGGCAATCAACACAATAATGCCGATATACAGCGGCAGCACTTCCAGCGCGAGAAATGGAAACGCAAAGTTGCGATTATCCAGCTCCGGGTTGAGCGCAAAGGCGGCCATGCCGATCAGTGCGGGAATAAACGAGAAAAACAAATACAAACCGCCGGACATGACAAACGATTTTCGCACCGAACTGACGCTGGCGCCGGAATAAATCCGCTGGCGAAATGAAGGCGTAGCGAGTACACCGACGGCTACCACCATCATCAGTGACAAGGCATGCAATGCCCCGACCTTATCGACGGCCAGAAAGCTGATATTGGCGGCGGGTTGCGCGGTCATCATGGCATCCCAGCTGCCGACCTTGTCGATGGCGAACAAGGCCATCAGGATAAAACCGAAAAATAAAATAATGGCCTGAATGGTGTCGGTCCAGACTACGGCGCTATAGCCGCCGATCACCACATAGATACTGAAACCCACGGCAATAACAATCTTGGCGGTGGTTGCATCGATATCAGCGATCCAGGCCAGGTACATGCCGCCGCCGAGAATATGCGCACCCAACCAACCGATACACGCGAGAAAAATCAGCACGCCGACAATATTTTTTACCGCCAGATTCGCACCGACGTAATACGATAATTCTTCACTCATGGTCATAAATTGCAGGTTGCGCGTGGGGGCAAACCACCAGGCGGTCAGCAAGATACCGATGGCACCGCCAATGCCGTAGAGTGCGCCGGCCCAACCATTGGCATAACCAAAACCCACTGCACCCATGGAGGAGCCGGTGCCGACCATGGTGGCTACTGTGGTACCCATGGTCAGCAACAGCGGCAAACTGCGTCCTGCCAGCAAAAAATCGTCGCCGTCTTTTTGTTTGCGCGACACAGCCCAGCCCAGCCAGATTAAAAACAATACGTACACAGTAAATGCAATTAAAAAAGCCTGGCTGTTCATGGGATTTCCCGTGCTTTTTATGTAGGAATTTTTATCGTGTGGCGGCAGAAAAACCGCCGCCGAAAACGTGAATATTATTTGGCAGGATCTTTGTAGCAGACCACACCGACCTCGACCTTGCAGTCCACGACCAGGTCGCACACTGAGCAGATACGTGCCGGTGGATGTTCTCCGAAGACTTCGCGAAACACTTTGTTGAACGATTGAAAATAACGTGCATCGGTCAGGATGACAGTGACATGAACCACGTCGGCCAAACCGTAACCGGCACCTTCCATAATCTTCAAGCAATTGTTAATTGCCAGACGGGATTGCTCAACGATACCGCCCTCAACCACTTCACCATCGGTCATCGGCGTTTGACCGGAAACGTACAACCAACCACCGGCGGCTACCGCGCTGGAAAAAGGCAAATGCTGACCACCGGTGCCAACGCCGCCTGCGGCACCGAAACGAGTAATGCTCATAAAGTTTCCTCACATAAAACTAACGATGATGTTGATGGGGATTGCACGGCGCGCGCGAGAAATTTACCGGTGCGCTGCGCACTGAGTTGGCCATTGCTGTAAGACAAGTGGCCATTCACCCAGACTTTTTCGATACCGGCAGCGCTTTGCTGTGGACGCTCAAAGGTCGCCGTATCTTTGATACGGTCGATATTGAACAGCACCAGGTCGGCAAAATAATTCTGTGCGATCAGGCCGCGTTGATGCAGTTTGAATTCTTCGGCGGACAAGCCGGTCATCTTGCGCACGGCCACGGGCAAATCAAATAAACCCAGGTCGCGCGCGTAATGGCCGATCACCCGCGGAAAGGTGCCCCACAAACGCGGATGCGGATGCGGATCATTAGGTAAACCATCGGAGCCGATCATGGTGCGCGGAAAACGCAGGATATTGCGTACGTCTTTTTCATCCATGCCGTGATACACCGCGCCGGCGGGAATTAACTTTTTAGCGGCCTCGAGCAGCGGCAATTTCCAATCGGCGGCAATCTCGGCCAGCAGGCGTCCGCCCATCTCCGGGTGCGGCTCGGACCAGGTAATAAACACATCGTAATCGTCAGTGACCTGGCCCAGGTCTAATGTGCTGGAGCTGGCGGAGTAGGGGTAGCAATCACAGGCGATCTTTTGCGATTGGGCATGGTGCTCCAGGTGTTTGATGATCTCACCACTGCGCCCCCAGTTACCGGCACCGGCGCATTTCAGGTGCGACACAATCAACGGAATCTTGCCGTGTTTGGCGGTGGCAAAGGCTTCGTTCATCGCCTCGATAATGCCATCGAATTCGGTGCGCAAATGAGTGGTGTAGATGCCATCAAAGCGGGCCAGCTCTTCCACCAGCGCCATGACCTCTTCAGTGGGGGCGTTGATAGCGCTGTTGTAGGCCAGGCCGGAGCTCAAGCCCAAAGCGCCCTGCGCCATGGCCTCGCGCAGCTGCTTTTTCATGGCGTCGATCTCCAGCCGTGTGGCCGGCCGCATCAGGTCGTCCATATGATTGCTGCGCAGTGCCGTATGGCCCACCAGCGCACCGACATTGACGGCGGGCTGGGCCGCTTCAACGGCGCTGACATAATCCTGAAAAGTCGGATAGCTAAAATCGCTTTGTTTGCCCAGCAGGTTCATGGGATTGGGCGGTTCGCCGGTCAGGGTGACCGGGCTGGCGCTGATGCCGCAGTTACCCACAATAACGGTAGTGACGCCCTGGGTAATCTTGGCGCGCATCTCCGGGGCTTTAATGACATGGGTATCGTCGTGGGTGTGGACATCGATAAAGCCGGGGGCGAGGAATAAACCCTCAGCATCGATGTTGGTATGGGCGTGGATATTGCTGCCAGCCGGGTGGAGCGAGATCCTTTCGTCAAGTATGGCGACATCGGCAGCAAAGGCGGGAGCCCCGCTGCCATCAATAATGGTGGCGCCACGAATCAGGGTTTCGTACATCGTCATCACTCATCGGGGTAAGTCGATAAGCCTGCCGGGAAACCGCTGAAATGGCTGATTTCAGAAGTCCCTAGTCCCCCAGGGGCAAACGATCCTTACCGTGTTTGTGTATATCCAGGTTGTGCTTCAAACGCCGCAGTTTTTCACGGCTCTTACGTTTGTTTTTAATGGCCAGCTCCGTCGCCAGTACATCGATCGCCGCCATCATGACGTAGCGCGATGCGCTGGGTTTGAAGATGTAATCTGTCTCTATCGGCTCTATGGGTATCACCAGATCCACCGATTTGCCCAGCGGCGAATCGACCGGGGTAATCGCAATGGTCTGGGCGCTGTACGCGCGGGCAATCTCTGCTGCCTCGTTAACATCCGGGCTGTAACCGCCCAGTGACAAACAAATCACGACGTCGTTGTTATCAATCGCCGCCGCCGCCATGCGCATCAGCATGGGATCGGAATACGCCGTCGCGGCGAATCCCAGGCGAAACAGGCGATGCTGGCATTCCTGGGCCATGATGGTGGACCCGCCACCCACGCCAAAGATCAGGATCTGGCGCGCCTTGCTGAGCATCTCCACCGCTGTGTACACCGTCTCGACGGTGATAAGCTGCGCGTTAAAGTCCAGCGCGCTCTTGATGGTTTCATAGATGCCATGGATACCGGTTGGCTCGACCTTGACCTCGGAGATAAACCGCTGACCCACCGCCATGGATTGAGCCAGGCGCAACTTGAGATCGCGGACATTTTTGCAGCCCAGGGCGCGGGCAAACCGGGTGATCGTGGCTTCGCTCACCTCGGATTTCTGCGCAAGCTCGCTGATGCTGGCGTGCGCGGCAAAATTCAGGTCATCCAGAATCAGTGTAGCTATTTTCCGTTCAGCGTCACTTAACTGGTCGTAGAGCTTGGCGATCTGCGACACCATGTCTATCTCATAACTCACGGTCGGCTCCTCTGGTATCAGTATCGCCAGCCATCGGGTACCGCCGAGCTACTCGGTCATGATACACGAATGTTTGAAAATACCAATAATTGTCTTTAAATTGTGATAGTTTCTATCATTTTGTCCGCGTGAGAGCGGGCGGCTATAAGAGCCGTATGTTGCCATATTTATGCTTGATCAGGGCCTATTCATGAGTGTTTATACCAATTCTTCTCTGGACATTGCCGAGGCACTTGCCGACGCGCCACTGGTGGTTAAAGGGGGCGGCAAGCCAGAGTTCTACCGCAAGCCGGGTTGGAATTTGCTGCGCGAGGACGTGAGCTTGCCGGCCGCCGTCCTCTATCGTGCGCGGCTGGAAAACAACCTGCAGTGGATGCAGCGCTTTGCCGACAAACGGAAGGTCAGCCTGGCGCCCCACGGCAAGACCACCATGGCACCGGCGCTGTTTGCACACCAGATGGCGGCGGGCTCCTGGGCAATGACCCTGGCCACGGCCACCCAGGTGTCGGTGGCGCATCGCTTTGGCGTACGCCGGGTGATCATGGCCAATCAACTGGTCGGACAGCGCAACATGGCGATCATCAGCGAGTTGCTTGCCAAAGGTCTGCTGGATTTCTACTGCCTCGTGGACTCGGTCGACAATGTGCGGGAGCTGGCCAGCTTCTTCAGTGCGCGCAATCAGAGCCTGCAAGTGCTCATTGAGATAGGTGTACCGGGTGGGCGCTGTGGCACCCGCACGCCGGAGGATGTTCAGGTTCTGGTGGAAGAAATTGCCCGCCATCCGGTGATCAAATTGGCGGGTATCGAGACCTACGAAGGGGTCTTCAAGGGCGATAACCTGGCGGAGCGTATCCGGGCTCATGTGGCGATGGTCAAGGATGTGTGCCTGGATCTGCTGAGCAAGGGCGTGTTTGATGCGCAAAAAATTGTGCTGACCGGTGCCGGTTCCGCCTGGTATGACATCGTGGCCGAGGTATTTGGCGAGGACCTGAACCAGCGCATTATCCCGGTGATCCGCCCCGGCTGTTACATCGTCCACGACCAGGGTTTGTGCATGCACAACCAGGACAACCTGATGGCCCGCTGTGGGCTGGATGCCGAGGTGGATGGCGATCTGCAATCGGCCATGGAAATCTGGGCCTATGTGCAATCCATTCCCGAACCGGGCCAGGCAGTGATTGGCCTCGGCAAGCGCGATGTGGCTTTTGATGCGGGCTTGCCCATTGCCAATTTGCATTACCGTCCGGGCAGCGACGTGCCGACACCAGCCTCTAGCGAATGGCGCGTTGTTTCCATGATGGATCAACACGCGGCCATGACCTTTCCGGCGGGAGATGATGTGCGTGTGGGTGACATCATCGCTTTTGGTACCTCCCACCCCTGCTTGACCTTTGATAAATGGCAACAGATGTGTGTGATCGACGATAACTATAACGTGGTGGATCTGGTACGCACCTTCTTTTA
>CAMLOU010000159.1 GCA_946481735.1 uncultured Cellvibrio sp. | reverse complement strand
CGCGATACGAAGTCCGCCGGGTAAGCCGTACCGGAGCGGCCCCAGATAAAACCGACCAGTACGCTGATGACGATGGGGGCAAGGATGGCGAAGAGTTCGCTGAGCATGAATAAACCTTATAGCGCAGAGTTGCAACGCGTGAATCATAGCAGGTTGTCCAATAGCGAAATGTAGCCACTACGGTTGGCGGATGATTCTACTGTAAGAAATCTGCAATAAGCGACTGCTACCTTGCCCATCCAACCGTATTTAATGAGAAGTCCTCTAACATGTTTTTCAAGAAATCTCGTTTCATTGGAAGTCGCGCCGCAGCACTTGGTTATTTAGCGATGGGCATTGCCACTCTGGGATTGTCCGCCTGCGATTCTTCATCTAAAACGGATGTCAACCTCAGCCTGGCGCAACCAGTCCAGGCAGAATCTGGCAAGAGTGTGTTGCCCTCCATTGAACCAGCACAACGTACGCCAGTGACGAACGAAAAAATAACCAATCTGGAAGCGCCAGTACCCTCGCAGTGCTACACCAAAACGGAAGATCTCCATAACCCCTGCTACACCTGCCACCAAATGTATGACCGACGCACAGAGCCACGCATGAATATGCTGGACGACGGCGGTTTACAGGGTGTTTATCTTTTCTCCGATGAAGGTCTGACGAATCACTGGGAAAACTTGTTTACGGATCGCCGCGAATGGCAAAGCCTGATCAGCGATGACAATATCCTCACCTACGTCAACCAAGACAACTACACTGAGCTTGCGCCGGCATTAAAGCAGCAGAACTGGAAAGGTTTTATTCCAGATCTACAACATTTTTCCACACCCGAACAAGCCTTCGATGAGCAAGGTTTTGCCAAAGATGGTAGCGGCTGGGTTGCCTTCAACTACAAACCCTTCCCCGGTACTTTCTGGCCAACCAACGGTTCTACTGACGATGTGATTATCCGCTTGCCCGAAGCCTATCGTGAGTTGAGCGGGCAGTTTGATCGCGAAACCTACCTGATAAACCTTTCGCTGGTAGAGCTGACCATTAAAAACCTGGATCGCACCTCTATTCCCGAAAGCGATGAGCGTCGTTTGGGTGTCGATCTTGATGGCGACGGTGAATTGAACCAGCGCGTATCAACACTGATAAAACTGTCGAACTACGTTGGCGATGCCAGCGCAGAAAAAATTACCTTTCAACAATACCCTGCCGGCACTGAGTTAATGCACTCCGTGCGCTACGTAGGCACCGATGATGAAGGCAACATCTTCGTCCCGCAACGCATGAAAGAATTGCGGTACATGCGCAAGTTAAAAGTACTGGAACAGCATGATGTCAATTCACGTTATGCCCGCGAACGCAAAGAAAAAAATATGGGAAAACTGCCTGACTTTGTCAGCCTCGGTGAAAAGGGAATGGAAAATGGCATGGGTTGGATTCTGCAGGGCTTTATCGAAGATTACGACGGTGCTCTACGTCCACAAACTTACGAAGAAACCCTGTTTTGCATGGGCTGCCACGCCGCCGTGGGTGCGAATATCGATCAGACATTCGCTATGGCAAGAAAGGTCACCGGTCGTGAAGGCTGGGGTTACATCAACCTCAAAGGTATGCGCGACGCACCGAATGTGAGCGAGCCCGACGGCGAAATTCTGAATTATTTTAAACGTGCTGGCGGCGGTAGCGAGTTCCGGGAAAATCCGGAGATGCTCACCCGCTGGTTTACCGAAAACGGTATGGTCGATGAAGAAAAAGTTCGTGGCGCTGATGTGTACTCGTTGATTACGCCCTCCAGAGAACGCGCATTGCAGCTCAACAAAGCCTACACACACATCGTTCGCTCCCAGAGCTACATCTACGGACGCGACGCCACTTGGCTGCCTGCACAAAATGTTTTCCGGTCTATCGATGAATCTACTCCCCCCCTGCCGGTAAAGCACCGTCATTATGGGTGGGATATTCGGCTGGATTGGTCGTCATCGACCGAAAAATGACCGTCGCTTGTGGCGCGGTAAAAAAAGTTTCAACAAATTGAAATATTAGATTCTGCAAATAGACATATTCGCTTTTTACAGTGGCGTCTCCATGTTTATAACTGAGTGACTATTCTATGAACACCCTTTTTAATAAAAAATTACTTACCGTGGCGATCACCTCTCTGTTGATGTTAACGGCTTGCGGTGGAGACGATGGTAAGGACGGCATCAATGGAGCCAACGGCCAAAACGGTGTTGACGGCGCGGATGGCCAAAACGGCGTAGACGGTGCGAATGGTCAAGACGGCACTGATGGACAAGATGGCCAAGACCTCACCGAAGCTCCCAAGCTGGTCCGCCTGGCCACGCTCCCTTTGAAATCTGAATTAACCGGTATCTACAAAACCGATAACGGCGAAGTTTTCTTCAACGTACAACACCCGCTCGATTCCCTGCCCGACGATGAAGGCAAAGCGGCCGTGGGCGCATGGGTTGGTGTAGACATCGACAACCTTGATCCGCACATGGAGAGCATCTCTGTGCCTGCCCCTGATTCGCCTGAAGCACAAACCACGCGCGTTGCCGTCGGCAGCTATCAGGTTTTGGGCCGTCATGGCGACACCTACGCCGGTGCCCTTCCCTTCGGCCTCGGCAACATCACGAATGCCGCTGGCGATGCATCCATCCTGCAATCCAACGATCCGGACTTCAATGCGTTTATCCCAAACAACATTGATGGCAGTGAAGGTTTCCTGTTCACCGCGTGGGAAGACCGTCCGGGCGGTATGAGCCGCATGAGCCTGACCAAGCAGAACGACGGTTCATGGTCAGTGACCGATGCCATGAACATTGATTTCAGCAACGTCGCGGGCACCATGATCAACTGTTTCGGTACCGTTTCACCCTGGGGTACGCCACTGACCTCAGAAGAAAATTATGAAGCAGAAAACACGGTCAACTGGAACAACAGCGCTTACTCGACTGGTTACCCAAACTATGCCGACGTACTGAACATCAAGGATTACCTCGGTGGCAGCTTCCCCAATCCCTACGACTACGGCTACATCGTTGAGATCACCGATCCGAAATCAGCTGATCCAGTGGCAGTAAAACACTTCACACTGGGTCGTGTGGCTCACGAAAACCCGGTGATCATGCCGGACAAAAAGACGGTGTACCTGACCGACGACGGTTCCAACAAAGGTTTTTATAAGTTTGTTGCAGACACCGCAGGCGATCTGAGCGCGGGAACGCTTTACGCCGCCAAGGTTACCCAGGACGCCACTCGCAATCACACCAAGGCTGGGTTCGATATTGAATGGATTGAGTTGGCTCACGCCACAAACGCAGAAATTGAAGCCTGGGTGAACGAGTACGATGGCATTGATGAAACTGACTATGTTGAAGGTGCTACCAGCTACATCAGCGACGCAGAAGTAACGGCGTGGGCTAACGGCACTGCACCGGACAATCGCGTTGCGTTCCTGGAAACCCTGCGTGCTGCCGAAGCCAAGGGGGCTACCGTTGAGTTCAACAAGATGGAAGGCATCAACATCAACTACGATGGCGCCACCAACGGCACTGTGCCTTTCATGTACGTAGCCATAGCGGAAGCCGTAGGCGCAATGTCAGATGACGCTGGTGATATCCAGATCGACGGTAACCGTTGCGGCATCGTCTACCGTTTGAACCTGACTGCCCAATACAACACTACCCGTATGGAGCCAGTGGTATTTGGTGGCGCTTATAACGGCACCTCTACCGCTGACAAATGTTCGGTGGACAGTGTCGCCCAACCAGACAACATCGAAGTGCTTGATGACGGCCGCGTATTGATCGGTGAAGACAGTGGTAACCACATCAACAACATGATGTGGATTTATAACCCTAAAGGCGTTTAATTCTAATCAGTAAGGATGGCGTCCCAGGGACGCGAGCAACAAGGACGTTAAACAAGGAAGAGCACTTTTTGATTCCCTTTTCAATGAACGACGTATGGGCTGATGGATCAGCCCTTTTTATTTCGTATCTCTTTATTTCGTATCGCTCCTGCCTTACCCACATTCCCCCATCGCCGCTTTAAACGCATCGCGGTAGCGACGCGACAGCGTTAATTCCTCCCCTGTATGCAAAAACACACAGTAATCTCCCGCCTCAGTGGGTTGAATATGGTTGATGCTGCCGAGGTTAACAATCAGCGAGCGATGTATCCGAATAAACATGTCCCGCGGTAATAACGATTCCAGGCGGCCAAGCGTGATTCGCATAGGGTACACGCTGTCTTTTACATGCAAATTAGCGTAATTGCCGGAGGCTTCAACCCAGCGGATATCGGATACGGCCACCAGAAACTCCTTACCCAGCTTTTTGACCAACAAGCGATCCGGTAGCGGCGTGGATGATGTTTCGCTTTCATCCATATAGCTCGCCTCGCCTTGCAAGCGTCGGACGATAAACTGATAGCTGGTGCCCACCAATAAAATAATCAGATAGGTCATGGCATCCTTGCGGTATTCGTACAGCAACTCGTAACCCAGATCGCCAAAGTGGTAATCAGAACCCGCCATCCAATACGCCAGCTCGCGCAGCCCCACCATGCCCGATACATGAATGAGGGAAAACGGCAGGGTCAAGAGCGCATGAACAACCAATAGGCCAGCCAAGCCCAAACGTGCCTGGAGCCAGGCGTGGATGCGCAGTATCGGCCAGACACTCAGCAGGATGATAAGGGTGCTGGACGCCTCCCAACAAAAAGGTTCCCACGCGGCGATATTGCTGTCGTGACGGCGAATCTCCATCAATGACGTCGTGGCAAGCAGCAGCGTATTCAGAAATCCCCACGCCACCAACAGCCCCGGTTGCCAGAGGTGCTGGTGGGTGAGGAAGTGGTTTTTCAACCGTGTGGTGTTGTCGCTGGTGCTCACTCTAGATACCCAACCTTCGCATAAAAACGCTCCGCCGTTTGCCCCGGCTGGCTGCCGCTTATCACAACCCTTTGTCATTCAATCACTTACCGGAACGATCCCGGTTTGGTCGCGCGCACACTGTGCGTCTTGAGCCCGACATTGTGCGGGCACCCCATCGTTCTCTGTCGGAGATTATTCATGACTATTGCCCTACCGCAAACCCCGGTTCATTGGTCTCAGCAACGACGTCATGCATTGGATTGGCTGCGTGTGCTGGCCTTTGGGCTGCTGATTGTGTATCACCCGGGTATGGCTTACGTGGCCGACTGGGGCTGGCATATTAAAAGCCTGTATCAGAGCGAGTTTCTGCAGTACCCGATGCTCTGGTCCAACCAGTGGCGTATGTCGTTGCTGTTTCTGATCAGCGGCGCGGCGGTATCCTACCAGCTCCACCGATATCAGGGCGGGAGATTTATCCTTGCCAGCATGCGCAAGCTCCTGGTGCCCCTGGTCGTGGGCAGTCTGGTGATTGTGGCACCCCAGGCGTTTGTGGAGTCCAGGATGGCCGGTGCCATTCCTGACATGGGTTACCTGGAGTTCTGGCGTCATTACCTAGGGTTTCCCTTCGGTTTCGGTGATGCGTTACCGCCGGCCTATCGGAGGTTCTCCGCCTCTAATGTCATCTGGAACCACCTCTGGTATCTGCCTTATCTGTTTGTGTATGTGTTGTTGATCTGGATGATTTATCCGGCTTTCAATCGTCCCGCCGTGGTAAACCAGGCACAACGTATGGCAGCCAGGCTGCCACTGGGCCTGCTTTACTTGCTCCCCACCCTGGTGTTCTTCGGCATTGGTGAATGGCTATGGGAGCGGTTTCCTACCACGCATAAACTGGTGGACGATTGGTACAACCACGCCCGCTACTTTGCCGTTTTTCTTATTGGCTTTGGATTGGTGCGTAGCACTCGGCTATGGGAAGGCCTGGGTAAGTTGCGCCTGCTGTCGTTGAGCCTTGCGCTTTTTAGCTACGCAGCCATCGTGTTTTATGTTCGTGGGGGCGAGCTCAGCCACTACTGGTCAGCACTGGCAGCGATAGAAGCGCCAGTGCGTGGGCTGATCTGGTCCGCCAACAGTTGGTTGTGGATTATGGCCATTGTGGGTTATGCCCAGGTGTGGCTGAACTACCCCTCACCGGGGGTTCGCTATGCCAATCAAGCCGTCTACTGTTGGTACATCCTTCATCAAACTTTTATTGTGTTAGGCGTTTATTGGTTGCGCACTTATTTTCCTGATTCGGCCCTCGGTCCGGTGATGGAGCCCATAGCCGTGGCGGTTTTTACCTGCTTTGGCTGCTGGCTTGGTTACACAGTGATAAAACGGGTCCCGGGTGTTCGCGCCGCTTTCGGTATTTTCGTTAAACCAACAAGGATTGAGACGCCAACCGCTCGTGTTGCCATGGGCTGAATGCACGTCGGTCGTTATTCCACCGCTCTAAAATTTCAGGGCGTAACTTAGGATTTTCAGCATCAATAAAAAGTCTGCATCGGGCGGATATCAGGCATGTCCGCCCAATGCCCGTCATGACGCGGCCCGCAGGAATTACCCACACTTTATCCACAACCCTTCCCCAGTTTTCTCCGCTTGCATTAAACAAAAAACCGCATTATCTTGTAGCGCACATGTGAAACACCCCTATATATAGGGTTTAGTGTGGCGCAGTCACCCAGGCTCCCACAATTGATTCACAGCAATTATTGCGTGTAAACCGGTCCTCCCTATTGAACTGCTGGATCAGGTGCACGTGGTTTTTTTGAGTTGTATTAACCGCTTAGCACCCAAGACTTCATGCACTACGTGAACATTGTGCATGGGCATAAAGATACGCCGACAGCACCATCCGGCGTGCCAGTAGTACGCAATAGACGGATCTGCACCAAACAACTCACGTAGTGGTTTCCAGTCCACAGTTATGACACGGCTAAAACACGGCTAAAGAGGTATCAGCCATGACCGCGAAACCGGGCAATTAACGCTATTCAAGCGCGAACTGATTTAACAACTATTGATCCAGACGTTATTGATTCAACAGCTGTTGCTTAATCATTTATACACAACACGAACTTACAACATTCACTCCTCGACGGAATCAGGCGGAGCCACATATGCACACAGAAACCGACATTACCCCGGCCACCGGCAGCAAACCCCAACAAGACCCCCACCATTCCAACAACCTGTCGGCCACTGCGCCGGGTCAGTTGCGCGTTATCAAGCGCAACGGAACGGTGGTACCGTTTGATGCCAGTAAGATCGCCGTGGCCATGACCAAGGCGTTTTTGGCCGTGGAAGGCGGCACCGCCGCTGCGTCGAGTCGTGTGCACGAAACCGTCGATAACCTCACCAAGCAAATCACCGCCACCTTCAAGCGTCGTATGCCGTCCGGCGGCACCATCCATATCGAAGAAATCCAGGACCAGGTTGAGCTGATCCTGATGCGTTCCGGTGAGCAGAAAGTAGCACGCGACTACGTGCTGTACCGTGAAGAACACGCGCGTATGCGTGCGCAAAAACGCGCCCAGGCGGTGTCCGCTGATCCGGATTACCCGAGCATCAATGTGGTATTGGAAGATGGCAGCCGCGCGCCGCTGGATATCGCCCGCATGCGCACCATCGTCAGCGAAGCCTGTGTGGGCCTGACCGGGGTGGATGAAAAAGCCATCCTCGACGAAGCCATGCGTAACCTCTACGACGGCGTCAACATCAAAGACGTCAACACCTCACTGGTGATCACCGCCCGCACCCTGGTGGAAAAAGAACCCAACTACACCTTCGCGACCGCGCGCCTCCTGCTCGACAAGCTACGCGCCGAAGCCTTGGGTTTCCTCGGCGTGGCCACGCAAGCCACCCAATCCGATATGGAGCTGTACTACGCCCGCGCCCTGCCCATCTACATCCAGAAAGGTGTAGAGCTGGAACTGCTGTCCCCGGAGCTGCTGAATTTTGACCTGGACGTGCTGGGCAAAGCACTGATTGCCGACCGCGACCTGCAATTTACCTACCTCGGCCTGCAAACCCTGTACGACCGCTACTTTATCCACAGCAATGACGTGCGCATCGAATTGCCGCAGGTGTTCTTTATGCGTGTGGCCATGGGCCTGGCGATTCAGGAAGACAACCGCGAAGAACGCGCCATTGAGTTTTATCGCCTGCTGTCGTCCTTTGACTACATGAGCTCTACGCCGACCCTGTTCAACGCCGGCACCCTGCGTTCGCAGCTGTCCTCCTGCTACCTGACCACCGTGCCCGATGACCTGCACGGCATCTACGGCGCCATTCAGGACAACGCCATGCTCAGCAAATTTGCCGGCGGCCTGGGTAACGACTGGACCCCCGTGCGTGCACTGGGCGCTTACATCAAAGGCACCAACGGTAAATCCCAGGGCGTTGTGCCCTTCCTGAAAGTGGCTAACGACACCGCTGTGGCAGTGAACCAGGGCGGCAAGCGCAAAGGCGCTGTGTGTGCCTACCTGGAAACCTGGCATATGGATGTCGAGGAATTCCTCGAACTGCGCAAAAACACCGGTGACGACCGCCGCCGCACCCACGACATGAACACCGCCAACTGGATTCCCGACCTGTTCATGAAGCGCGTGTTTGACGACAAGAGCTGGACCCTGTTCTCGCCCAACGACGTGCCCGACCTGCACGACCTCTACGGCAAGGCATTTGAAGAGCGCTACGAGCATTACGAACAACTGGCCGCCCAAGGCAAGATCAAGGTCCACAAGACCGTGCGTGCGCTGGACCTGTGGCGCAAGATGCTGGGCATGCTGTTTGAAACTGGCCACCCATGGATGACCTTCAAGGACCCGTGCAACCTGCGCAGCCCGCAGCAACACGTGGGCGTGGTGCACTCATCCAACCTGTGCACCGAGATCACCCTGAACACCAAGGCCAATGAAGAAATCGCTGTGTGTAACCTGGGTTCAGTGAACCTGGCGCAACACATCGTGGACGGCAAGCTGGACCAGGCCAAACTGGAAAGCACCGTGAAGACCGCGATCCGTATGCTCGACAACGTGATCGACATTAACTACTACGCCGTGGCGACCTCCAAGGCCTCCAACCTGCGTCACCGCCCCATCGGCCTGGGCCTGATGGGCTTCCAGGATGCGCTGTACCTGCAACGTATTGCCTATGGTTCTGAGGACGCTGTGAAATTTGCCGATACCTCCATGGAAGCCATCAGCTACTACGCCATCAAGGCGTCGTGCGAGCTGGCGCAAGA
>CAMLOU010000158.1 GCA_946481735.1 uncultured Cellvibrio sp. | reverse complement strand
TCCAGACCGCGGCTTTTGCCGATCCAGTTGCGCTGCATGGTTTTCACCTGCTCTGGCCAGTTGGGCAGCTTGTCCAGGTCTTCCAGTAACTCCTCGGCGTAGGCGGTAATCTTGATAAACCACTGGGGAATCTCTTTGCGTTCCACCAATGCGCCGGAGCGCCAGCCCCGACCGTCGATTACCTGTTCGTTAGCAAGTACAGTCTGGTCCACCGGGTCCCAGTTCACGGTTGCCATCTTTTTATAGACCAGGCCTTTTTCGTAGAGGCGGGTAAAGAACCATTGCTCCCACTTGTAGTAGTCGGGCTTGCAGGTGGTGACTTCACGGGACCAATCAAAGCCAAACCCCAACTGCTTGAGCTGGCCGCGCATATGATCGGTGTTGGAGTAGGTCCACTTGGCAGGGGCGGTATTGTGTTTGATAGCCGCATTTTCAGCAGGCAGGCCGAAGGCGTCCCAGCCCATGGGGTGCAGTACATTTTTACCTTGCATGCGTTGGTAGCGCGCGATCACGTCGGTGATGGTGTAGTTGCGCACATGGCCCATGTGCAGTTTGCCACTGGGGTAGGGGAACATGGCCAGGCAGTAGAATTTTTCCTTGCTGGGGTCTTCCACGACCTTGAAACTCTGGTGTTCCTCCCAGTATTGCTGGGCTTCGGCTTCTACGTGCGCGGGATTGTATTGCTCTTGCATGCTGGTTTACGGCCTATACTTAAGAAGGTAAAGAAAGGCGGTGATTATAGAGGTTGAGCCGCGTTTTTGGGTATAACCCCACGTGAATTACGCTTTTTTATTGTTTTTGCTGTCTGAGAGCCGAGTCCCCTGAGTTAACCATGCCAGAGGTAATCGCTATGAAATCGACCAATCAATATCACAATCCCTACCACTCTGACGCCGCCCAGGCCGATAATGAAGCAGGTATTATGGTCACCCTGCAGCAGGCTGTGGAGCATGAGCTTGGTGATCTGGTGGCCCTTGAGTTGGCCGCCGAGCGTATGGCGGAAGATGAGGCCGCGCTGCTTGGTGCTTACCTGTCTGATGATGCGGAAAAGGCCAAGGGCTTTTGGCATGATCTGAAAGACGAGTTGATGATGTGGGAGATCAGCACCGGGCAGCTCCTGCTGTCAGCCGCTGACCCGACGCGTACTGATTGGCATCGCCACGGTTGGTGGCAGCACGACCAGGATCTCGACCTGCATTAAATCTCCTTCCGGTGGTATCCTCTTCCAGCCACGCGCCTCTCAGGGGCGGGTGGCGATCAACCTTAAAATACAATAAAACCCCCGGCTTTTGCCGGTGCGGTTCCGGTGAGAGATGTCCGTTATGTTTCCAATCCTCAAAGGCAGGGGCTATGGTCGCCTGCTGGTGCTGTTGTTTTTATTGTCCCCTGGAGTAGCTGCCCACGTGTCGGAATTACCCCGCAAACCCCTGTATCTCTGGTCAGAGAAGGCCCTGGTAACGCCGGATCGTGAAGCGATCCAGAGTGAACGGGTGTATGGGGTGGATAACCCCTCCATTACACCTTTTTGGCCAGAGCCGAACCTGGCAAATGGTGCCGCTGTGGTGATCTTCCCCGGTGGTGGCTACGTTCGGCTGGCGATAGAACATGAGGGGTACGATATCGCCCGTTGGTTTAATCAACAGGGTGTAGCGGCCTTTGTGGTGAAGTACCGGATGCAGGAATATGGTTTCCCGGCACCCTTGCTCGATGGCCTGCGGGCGGTGCGTTATGTGCGAGCCCATGCGGCTAACTGGAAACTGGACGCCAACCGAATAGGGGTAATGGGTTTTTCGGCCGGCGGTCACCTGGCGGCGAGTGTAGCGACCCGTTATGACTTTCGTCCAGAGCAATTAACCGATGATCCCTGGCAAAACGTCAGCGCCCGCCCGGATTTCGCCATCCTGGGCTATCCGGTCATTACCCTGGAAGGGCCAGACGCACACACCGGCTCGCGGCAGGCACTCTTGGGTGAAAACCCCGCCTCCGCATTGGTGCGTGAGAACTCCCTACAGCATCAGGTCAAGGCCAAGGTGCCACCGATGTTTATCATCCATGGTGCCAATGACAAGGCGGTGCCGATGGGCAACAGCCTCGCCCTTTTTGCGGCAGTGCAAAAGCACAACAAGCAGTCCGAACTGCATATCTATCAGACCAACGTCCACGGGTTCGGCATGCGCGAGGGAGAGGGCACCGCCTCGGATTGGCCCGACGCTTTACTGAGCTGGCTGCGCCATAACGGCTGGCTTGATGCCAGCGCCCAACCGTCGGAGGTGAAACCATGAAAGCGTTGATGGTTATTCTGGCGGCCTGTTGTCTCGCCGCCTGCGCTACTTACTCTGCTGCGCCAACCCTGTTTCTCGTCGGCGATTCCACCATGGCCGATCAACCCGAACATAAATACCCTGAACACGGTTGGGGGCAAATGTTGCCCGAATTCCTTGTGCCGGGTATACATGTGCAAAACCACGCCATGAACGGTCGCAGCACCAAGAGCTTTCGCGATGAGGGACGCTGGCAGATGGTGGTGGATCAGCTCCAGCAGGGCGACCTGGTGGTTATCGGCTTTGGTCATAACGATCAAAAGATCCAGGACCCGGCGCGCTACGCTGAACCCTGGACGGACTATCGCGCCAACCTGCTGGCATACATAGAGGAAGCGCGAAGCAAGGGCGCAGACGTGATCCTGGTAACGTCCATTCGCCGCCGCCACTTTGATGACCAAGGCCGCTTGCAGGAAACGCTGGGAGATTACCCTGCTGTCGTCCGCGAGCTAGCCCGTGAGGCTGCCGTTCCCCTGGTGGATTTAAATCAGCTCACTGCCGTCTGGCTAACACAGGCGGGGCCAGAGGCAAGTAAGCAGTTGTATATGCACACCGCGCCCGGCCAATATGCCAACCTGCCGCCGGAGGGCAAGCAAGACAACACACATTTGCAGGTCGAGGGCGCGCGGCAGGTGGCCGCGTTGTTTGTGGCGGAAGTTAAACGGCAGCATTTGCAGCTGGCCAGATGGTTGAAATAACCTTTGTACAGTCGCGGGACGATCATTTTTCAACCCTGTCCGACTTGTACTTTACCTGTGCCTGGCATACAATCGCCGCCCCTGAAAACCCCATACGACGCTAGTCCCAAACGCCAGAGCATGCCGCTCAGCTACTTCGTGTCGTCCAAGCGTGTATTGGAGCAACTATGTACGCAATCTTTGAAAGCGGTGGCAAGCAGCACCGTGTAGTGGAAGGTGAAACCCTGAAGCTCGAAAAAATCGAAGTGGCCACCGGTGGCACTGTAGAATTCGATAAAGTTTACCTGGTAGGCACCGGCAGCGACGTGAAAATCGGCGCGCCAGTGGTAGCCGGCGCTAAAGTGACCGCAGAAGTGGTTGCCCACGGTCGTGCAGACAAAGTGAGAATTATCAAATTCAAGCGTCGTAAGCACTCCATGAAGCGTCAAGGTCACCGTCAATGGTTTACCGAAGTGAAAATCACTGGTATCCAAGGTTAAGAGGAATAGAAAATGGCTCACAAGAAAGCTGGCGGTAGTACCCGCAACGGTCGCGATTCACAAGCGAAACGCCTCGGCGTTAAAGCCTTTGGCGGTGAAGTGGTTCCGGCGGGCAGCATCATCGTTCGTCAACGTGGCACCCGTTTTCATGCTGGTGTGAACGTAGGTATTGGTAAAGACCACACCTTGTTTGCCAAGGCTGACGGTCAAGTGAAATTCGAGGTTAAAGGTCCAAACAATCGTAAATTCGTCAGCATCGTTGCTGCCTGATTGCGATTGCGGATCATAGCTTGCGCTGCTTGACTGGCGCTGGCACCTGAGAAGAATAAAGCCCTGTCGTTGTCGTCAGGGCTTTTTTTATTCAGGATGCCGCCACAAGCAGTTTGATCGTTTGTTCAGGATTGATTAGTTTAAATATTTTGGTTAACGCCGGGAGTTCACCGTGAAATTTGTTGATGAAGCGCCGATCCATGTTGAAGCAGGAAAGGGCGGTAACGGCATGATGAGCTTCCGCCAGGAAAAGTTTATTGCCAAAGGCGGCCCTAACGGCGGCGATGGCGGCGATGGCGGCAGTGTTTATCTGGTTGCGGATGAAAATCTGAACACGCTTATCGACTACCGTTTCCAACCCAAGTACAAGGCTGAAGACGGCCAGAAAGGCGGTAGTAAAGATTGTACCGGGCGCAAGGGTGATGATCTGTTTCTGCCCGTGCCGGTCGGCACTACCGTCATTGACACTGACACCGAAGAGGTATTTGGTGATCTGACCAAGCACGGTCAGCAATTGAAAGTCGCCCAAGGCGGTTTTCATGGCTTGGGAAATACCCGTTTTAAATCCAGTACTAACCGTGCACCGCGCCGCTTCACCTATGGTACAGAAGGTGAGGTGCGCAACCTGAAGCTGGAGATGAAGGTACTGGCTGATGTCGGCATGCTGGGGTTGCCCAATGCCGGGAAATCGAGCTTTATTCGTGCGGTCAGTTCTGCCAAACCCAAAGTAGCCGACTATCCTTTTACGACCCTGATTCCCAACCTCGGCGTGGTAAAAGTTCAACAGTACCGCAGCTTTGTTATCGCAGACATTCCCGGTCTGATCGAGGGCGCAGCGGAAGGTGCAGGTTTGGGGGTGCGTTTCCTCAAGCATTTAACCCGCTGCCGCTTGCTGATGCACATGGTTGATATGGCGCCGGTCGATGATTCTGATCCGGCAGACAATGTGCGTGTTATTGCCGAGGAACTGCAGAAATTCAGCTCAACCCTGGCAACCCGGGAGCGCTGGTTGCTGTTGAATAAAATCGACCTGTTGCCGCCCGATGAAGTTGAAGCGCGCTGCCAGGCGGTAATTGATTCACTTAAGTGGACCGGCCCGGTATTTCGTATTTCCGCCTTGCATCGCGATGGCACAACACAGCTTGCCGGTAGGATCATGGATCACCTGGAAGCCGTGTGGAAAGAAGAAAGTGAAAACCCCGAAGCGCGCGAGCGTGAGATGCAGTTGCAGTTGCAAATGGCCCAGGAAGCCCGCGACCGTATTGAAGAGTTGCGCGAGGCGCACCGCGCTGCCAAGCGTGCGTTGGGCGAAGATGATGACGATGACTTCGATGAAGGCGACTATGACGTTGAAGTCGAATACGTAAGGTAATTTGATGAGCAAACGAGATCTCATCCCCCAGGCCAAGCGCTGGGTAGTCAAGATCGGCAGCGCGCTGCTGACCAACGATGGCAAAGGGCTGGATGCCCAGGCAATCGCTGGCTGGGTTGCGCAAATGGCCAAGCTGCGTCAGCAAGGCATTGAGCTGGTATTGGTCTCTTCCGGTGCCGTAGCGGCGGGTATGCGTCGCCTGGGGTGGTCGTCCCGCCCTACGGAAATTCACCAGCTGCAAGCCGCTGCCGCCGTCGGACAGATGAGCCTGGTGCAAACCTACGAAGTGGAATTTCAGCGCTACGGTTTGCTCACTGCACAGGTATTACTTGATCACGATGACCTCTCTTCGCGCCAGCGTTATTTGAATGCTCGCTCCACGTTAAAAACCTTGATTGGTTTAAGTGTGATTCCTGTTATCAATGAAAACGACACGGTGGTGACAGATGAAATCCGCTTTGGCGATAACGACACTCTGGGTGCACTCGTCGCCAATTTAATTGAAGCGGATTTGTTGGTCATTCTTACCGATCAGTTGGGGATGTACGACAGTGATCCGCGCAGTAATCCGAATGCGAAATTGCTCAGCGAAATCGCTGCTGAAGAGCCAGAGCTGGAAAAAATGGCGGGCGGCGGTGGCGTGTTGGGGCGTGGTGGCATGATCACCAAAGTGCGCGCGGCCCGCGTGGCGGCCCGCTCGGGTGCGGACACGGTGATTGTCGGTGGCCGAATTGAAAACGCGTTATTGCGGTTGGCAGACGGCGATAACATTGGCACCTTTCTGTGGGCGCAGCAGCAACCGCAAGCGGCGCGCAAGCGCTGGATCTCCGGGCAACTGCAAACGCGTGGTACTCTCGTACTGGATGATGGCGCGGTGCGCGTCGTGCGTGAACAGGGCAAAAGTGTATTGCCTGTCGGTGTAAAAGAAGTACGCGGTAATTTTACGCGCGGTGACATGGTTATTTGTGTGGCGCCCGACGGGCGAGAAATCGCGCGTGGTCTGGTGAACTACCACGCTGACGAAGCACGCAAGATCATCGGAAAACCGAGCAGCAAAATTGAAACACTGCTTGGCTACAAAGACGACGAAGAACTTATCCACCGCGACAACCTCGTCCTCTCCTGAGCTGCGCAGATCGTAGGTCGGATTAGCCAAAGGCGTAATCCGACACTCTCCCCAATTTAAGAAGTACCACGCAGCAGCACAGCAATCTTGCAGAGTTTTTTAGTAATACCGCAACTCCGTCGCCTTCCCCCAAAACACCCGGTAAGAAAAAATCGTGTAGGCAATAATCGCCGGCAACACAATCATCACACCCACCAAAATAAACCACAGCGATTCCGGTGCACTGGCCGCCTGCCAGATGTCCATCTCACCCAGGACGATGTACGGGAAGAAGCTGTAGCCCAGCGCAAAAAAACACAAGATAAAAATAATCGCAGCGCCAATAAACGGGATGCCACAACCAAAATCATTTTCATAGGGAAATTTGCTGAGATAGCGTTCAACCATCATAAAGGCCACAAAGCAGACCGCCGGAATAATCAGCAACAACAGCGACAAGGGGCTACCAAACCACTTCTCAAAAACGTTGTGACTCATCAACGGGTTTACGGCAGATACGGCGATAATACCCAACGCCATAAACCACATGCAGATGCGCGCCCAATAAGCGGCGCGCATCTGTAATTCTCCTTCGGTTTTCATGACCAGCCAGGCGGCACCGATAAAGCTGTAACCCGCGGTGACGCAAATGGCGCTGAGCCCTGCAAAGGCGAAAGCCGCGGGTGTTTCTTCAAACCCCATCACGAACATGCCCAACATATAACCCTGCGCCAATGTGGCCAGTAACGAACCGAATTTAAAAATCCGGTCCCACAATTCTTTGTGGTCTGCCGGTGCTTTAGCGCGAAAATCAAACGCGACGCCGCGCATGATCAACCCGCCCAGCATCGCGGTTACCGGCAAATAAAAATGGTAGAGAATTAAACTGTGGGCGCTTGGAAAGGCAATCAATAAAATGCCGACACCCAACACCAACCAGGTTTCGTTGGCATCCCAGAAGGGGCCGATAGAGGCAATCATCGTATCGCGTTGCGGGTCGGAATCGGCGGGTAATAAAATGCCAACACCGAGATCATATCCATCCAGCATGGCGTAAATCAGAAACGCTAGCCCCATCAAGCCGGTAAAGATGACCGGCAACCAATAAGCTTCACCTGTTAAATCCATAACAAACCTCAGTTACGTCAGTGCAATTTATTTGCCGTGAATCGGATTGTGTTGTTCTTGCAGTGTCGGCATCTCATCGAGACGATCAACCAGCACCGATTTGCGAGCCATAACGAACAAGGTACGAATATAGGCAATCAGCAATACTGCATAGAGCGTTAGATAAATACTGAGTGAAATACCGACATTGCTGCTTGCGACGCTGGTGACGGCATCCGCTGTTTTTAATACGCCGGTGACCAGGTAAGGTTGCCGGCCGATTTCCGTTACATACCAACCGGCGAGCGTAGCGATCCAGCCGGAAAAGCTCATGGCAACCAGTACGCGTAGCATCAATGGTGGCAGGCTTTTTCTACGCCATAACAATGCGCTTGAGGTCCAGGAGATAATCAACATCAACAGACCGACACCGACCATCAAGCGAAATCCATAGAACAAGGGTTTTACGGGCGGATGTTCACCCTGGAATTCGTTTAATCCTTTCAGCTCGCCTTCAACATTGTGCGTCAGGATCAAGCTGGCGAAGTCGGGCACTTCAATCGCGAACAGATTTTTCTTTTCAATTTCGTCGGGGATCGCGAACAACACCAACGGCACACGGTTTCCGGTTTCCCAAATGGCTTCCATTGCGGCAATTTTTGCCGGCTGGTGTTTCAGGGTATTCAGGCCGTGCAAATCGCCCATGAGAATTTGCAAGGGTATCAGGATGGCTGCCGCGAAAACGCCGACCTTTAAGGCCAGCCGCGGTGCGGGCTTATGATCGCCTTTCAAGATACGGTACGCAGAGATTCCCGCAATTAAAAACGCAGCGGTCAAACCGGATGCGAGCATCATATGCGTCAAACGGTACGGCATCGAAGGATTGAAGATAATCTCCCACCAACTCAGGGGAAAGGCGACGCCGTCGCGCATTTCGAATCCGGCAGGTGTTTGCATCCACGAATTTAAAGCGAGAATCCAGAAGGCCGAGAGGCTGGTACCAATGGCGACCAATAGCGTGGCAAGTGTATGCACACGGGCTGAGACACGATTAATACCGAACAACATGATGCCAAGAAAAGTGGCTTCAAGAAAAAAGGCCGTTAAGACTTCATAACCTAACAAGGGGCCGGCGATGTTACCCACCGTTTCCATATAGCCGGGCCAATTGGTGCCAAATTGAAACGACATCACCAAACCGCTGACAACACCGATTGCAAAACTCAACGCAAAAATCTTCACCCAGAAACGATAGCAGCGCATCCAGACGTCATCCTGCGTGCGGTTGTATTGCACGCGGAAAAACAACAGGAACCAACATAGTGCGATGGTGATGGTGGGAAATAAAATATGGAAACTGATATTGGCCGCGAACTGGATGCGGGAGAGCAGGAAGGTATCTAACTCCATACGAGGTACCTCAAAAAAAGCGGCGTGAACGGTTGCGTAAACAACACTTTTTGTCGGATTACGCCGTGCGGCTAATCCGACCTAGGTTAATGTTTCGCTGTGCTTAACCATTTGTCTTTCATATCCAGCACCTTGCCAATGCTGTTGCCGAGTTTGAGCAGTTTGTGCAGGCGGTCCGTATCGAGCCGCTGAATCTCCGTTGTCCAGAGTGTCAGCATTTCAATCAGATCATGCATTTCCTGCATGCGTTGTTGCGCGTACTGTTCATCGGGGCTGGCTGGCTTGTTCATAAGCAGACCGCGCAAGGTAGAAAGAGTTGGGTCAATTTCGCGTTTGCGACGTTGCTCGATCAGCGTTTTGGCAATTTCCCACACATCCGCTGGCGCGGAATAATATTCTTTACGATCACCGGGGATATGTTGCAGGCGCACCAGTTCCCATGACTGTAATTCTTTGAGCCCCATACTGACGTTGGAGCGGGAAAAGCCCAGCGCCTCGGCAATATGATCGGCTGTGAGCGGTTCAGGGCTGAGCACCAATAAGGCATACATCTGGCCGACGGTACGGTTAATTCCCCAACGGCTACCCATTTCGCCGAAGTGGAGGATGCATGCCTGGATCATGGGGGTGATTGAGATAGGCATAAGTGTTTCCTGTAATTTCAGTAATTTCTGAAATTACAGAAATAAGTGATGTGA
>CAMLOU010000157.1 GCA_946481735.1 uncultured Cellvibrio sp. | reverse complement strand
TGTTGGCGCTTCAGCAATTTGTTGCCCAACATCAGCAGCCGAGAAAATCTGCCGTGCGCTTGTTCGATTTGTACATTCAGCAGCGCAATAACGAAGCGGCGCGTTTACTGCTGCAACAGGCGAAAGATTATTTATCGGTAACGGATCACACACGGCTGACGGCCCAGTTATTAACCGCGCAGGGGCAGCATGCTGCTGCACTGGCTGTATTGGAAAAAAAGCGTGAGCAAGCTGAGCAAGATGAAAGCTATCGCGCATTGCTCGCTGCGCTCCACCATAAAGCGGCGCGTTATCAGGAGTCGGCCAACCATTATCGTCGCCTGCTGGATAATTTTGGTGAAAAGCCGGCCTATTGGCTGGGGTTGGCGCTGGCTCTGGATGCCTTGCAGCAGCACGCCAGTGCCCTGGAAGCCTATCGGCGCATCGGTCTGCAGGACGCCCAGCCCCAGGTAAAAGAGTATGTTGCGCAGCGCATTGCTGCCTTATCGCATTAACAGGTGCCCAACACCATGACTACCATGGCAAAACGAATTCGCATCGGCGACTTGCTGGTCGAGAAAAACATGATCTCCGAGACGCAACTGCAACATGCGTTGCAAGAGCAGAAACTCAGTGGCCGCAAGCTGGGCAATACGCTGGTTGAATTGGGTTATGTCGAAGAAAATGCGTTGCTGAATCTGTTGTCGGCCCAGCTGAATATTCCGTTTGTGGAGTTGAAACAATTCCGTTTTGATCGCGCGTTGGTACAGTCACTACCTGAAACCAGTGCGCGGCGTTACCGCGTTGTTGTGCTGCGTGAAGATTTTGATGGCTTGTTGCTCGGCATGGCGGACCCGACCGATCTATTCTGTCTCGATGAATTACAGCGCATTCTTAAAAAGCCGTTGAAGCCCGCTGTTGTACGAGAATCCGAATTGCTGGATGTATTGGATATCGCCTACACCCGCGCCAGCGAAATTGCCACCCTGGCCGGTGAGTTGGATGAAGAGTTGCAAGAGGCCGCCGTCGATCTGGCGGATTTTGTGACCGAAGCAGCCGACAATGACGCGCCCGTCGTCAAGTTGTTGCAAAAAATATTTGAAGAGGCGATCAATACCAAAGCCTCGGATATTCACATTGAGCCGGATGAAAAAGTCTTGCGCATCCGTAATCGAATTGACGGCGTATTACTTGAGCAGGTGATGAATGAAAAGCGCATCGCCTCGGCGTTGGTGGTGCGCCTGAAATTAATGGCTGGCCTTGATATCTCTGAAAAGCGTTTGCCCCAGGATGGCCGTTTTAATCTCAAGGTAAAAAACCGCAACATTGATGTGCGTATGTCCACCATGCCGGTGCAATTTGGTGAATCGGTGGTAATGCGTTTGCTGGATCATACCGACGGTGTGCTGGCGTTGAATAAAGTGGGGATGCCCGCGAGTTTGATGGAACGTTTTCGCCGCGTGATTACGCGGCCACACGGTTTGGTGTTGGTCACCGGCCCGACCGGCAGCGGTAAAACCACCACGCTTTACGGTGCCTTGTCCGAACTTAACAAGCCGGAGAAAAAAATCATTACCGTGGAAGACCCGGTGGAATATCGGTTGCCGCGCATTAATCAGGTCCAGTTGCACGAAAAAATCGGTTTAACCTTCGGCAATGTATTGCGCGCGACCTTGCGACAAGACCCGGATATTTTGCTAGTGGGAGAAATCCGCGATGCGGAATCTGCGGAGATTGCCTTGCGCGCGGCCATGACTGGCCACATGGTGTTGTCCACCTTGCACACCAACGATGCGGTAACTTCCGCCTTACGTTTGATTGATATCGGTGTCGACGGTTATCTGGTGGCCACCGCATTAAAAGCCATTGTGGCGCAACGTCTGGTGCGCAAGATCTGCACCAGTTGCATTCAGGATTACACGCCCGATGCCAATGATCTGCAATTGATTAAAACCGTCGGTAAAGGCAAGGATTTTTCCGCTGTAACCTTTAAGCACGGCGCCGGTTGTCCCCATTGCCACAACACCGGTTATCGCGGGCGGATCGGTGTCTTTGAAATGCTGGAATTGAATCAACCTATGGCCGAAGCCTTGCGTGAAAACAACATCAATGCGTTTACCCGCGCGGCGACTGAGAGCCCATACTTTCAGTCACTCAGTCTGGTCGCGTTGGAATACGCCGTAAAAGGGTTAACCACCCTCGACGAAGTCATGGGCATCACCGCCCAGGTCGAAGAAGCCATTTAAAACACTACCCAATCGTAGGTCGAATTAGCGCAGCGTAATCCGACAAAAAGAGTTGAAAAAAACACATTATGACAATCTACGCTTTCCGAGGACGCAATGCAGAAGGTCAACCGGTCAATGGCCAGGTAGACGCTTCCAGCCCGGACGCCGCCGCAACCCAGTTGCTCAGTCGCGGTGTCACGCCCATTGCCCTGGAAGAGCAGAAAGCGCAGCAGGGTTTTGCGCAATATTGGCTGGAGTTAACCCAAAGCCGGCGTGTGGAAACGGTAGAGCTGATTATGTTCTGCCGACAAATGTACACCATCACCAAAGCGGGTATTCCATTGGTAAAAGGCTTGCGCGGTTTGTCGGCTTCGTTGCGCAATCCGACGTTCCAGAAAATTTTGCAGGATATTATCGAACGCCTGGAGTCTGGCGTGGAGTTATCAACCGCCATGCGTTATCACCCCAAGGTGTTCAACCAATTGTTTGTCAGCATGGTGAGTGTAGGCGAGGGGAGCGGCCGACTGGATCTTGCGTTCCATCAATTGAGTGAATATATGGAGCGGGATCTGGAGACGATTAAAAGCATCAAGAGCGCGTTGCGTTATCCGAGTTTTGTGTTGATTGCACTGGCGATTGCCATCGGTGTTATTAATGTCAAAGTGATTCCGGCATTTGCGGGTATGTTTGAAAAGTTTGGTGCACAGTTGCCCTTGCCGACGCGGATACTCATCGGAGTATCAGATTTTTTTGTCAATTACTGGCTGTATATGCTGGTCATCATCGTTATTGGCGGAGCCATGCTCTACAGCTATATCCAGACACCGGAAGGTAGTCGCCAGTGGGGCAAAAAGAAACTGCGTTTCTGGATTGTTGGTGACATCATCGAGCGCGCGTCCATGGCGCGTTACGCGCGTGCTTTTGGTTTGATGATGAAGGCGGGTTTACCGATCAGTAATGCATTGGAGTTATCGGCACGCGCTATCGACAATCCCTACCTGGGTGATAAAGTGCGCGCGATTCGCGCCGGTATCGAGCGGGGTGAAGGTTTATTTCAAACGCATCAGGCCAGCGGCATGTTTACGCCCTTGGTATTGCAGATGGTGTCTGTCGGTGAAGAAAGCGGACAAGTCGATACGCTGCTGGAAGAGGTCGCGGCCTTTTACGAGCGCGAAGTGGCCTACGATGTGAAACGACTCAGCGATCGAATCGAACCGGTCATGATTATTATCATGGCGGGGTTTGTCACGGTGCTCGCGCTGGGTATCTTCCTGCCCATGTGGGATATGTACAACATCCAGAAGGCGTGACGATATGAATCGTCAACAGGGTTGGAGCCGGTTCGAATGGCTGATTACGGTCAGCGCCATCGGCATTGTCCTGTTGTTTGCAGTGGAGCGCTACCTGGACATGGCGCGCGAAGGGCGGCGCATGGGGTTCGAATTATTGGCGAACCATTTTACCGCCGGCGTGGCCTTGACTCGCGCTAACTGGTTAATTAACCGGGTGAATCCGGAGCAATTTTTTGTACAGATTAACGGGCAGTTTGTTTATATGAGCGAGCAGGGGTGGCCGATGTCTACCGAGCCCATTGCGGAAAAAAGCGAGCCGGAAAAAGCGCCGGTATTTTGTCGACAACTATGGGATAGCCTGTTGCAAAATCCGCAACAGGCAACGGTAGAGGGCGTTTCTGAGTGGGGCCAGCGACGCTACCATATCAGCAGCCCACACCAGGGCATGTGCCGTTATGAGCTAGTAGCAGAACCGCGCGGCAGCCACTTCTTTGACTACGACCTGCGCACCGGCCAGGTGTCGGTAAGGACACCTGCCGCGAAGCAGGTGACGAGTTTGTAATCGGTTTGGGCGACGCTGGCATACTTATTGAAGTGGTCTATATTAGTAGGTAAGCAAGTGTCAATTTTCTGATATTGCGGCGGGTGCGGTGCTCAATATCAGACAAGGATGGTTGGGACGTATTGGGCTAAAGGTAGTGTGTTAGTCGCAATAATATTTTTGGTTTTTTTACAATAATTTTTGTCTGGAGTCTGGTTATGAAGAAACAACAATCCGGTTTTACCTTGATTGAATTGATCGCGGTTATTGTGATCTTGGGTATCCTGGCGGCTACGGCGTTGCCACGGTTTATTGATTTGTCGGATGCGGCACAAGACGCCACTACTGAGAGTCTTGCTAGCACTATAGAAGCAGCCAGTGCGCTTAATTATGCAGGAGCTGCTGCATTAGATGCGGGGTTAGCAGTTTCAGGTAACCAGCCTTTGACTGTAACTGGGTGCACTCAAGCTCAATTGGATGCGATTGTTCAGGGTGGTATCCCCGCAAACTATACAGTTTCCGCTGCTGCTGTTGCTGGTGATGCAAGTACATTAGGTGGTGTTGCAAACTGTGTACTGACTGGGCCAGGCCCATCAACAGCAAACTTTAGTGTTTATGGCGTACCTGCACCATGATATTTAAAGAATGATGAGAACTTCCCAAGGGTTTACTCTTATAGAACTCATCGCCGTAATAATCGTGGTTGGAGTTTTAGCTATCGGCATATCATCCAGATTTCCTGATAGTAATGCAGCAAGTATACAAACAAGCCGCGATGACATCATCGCGGCTTTGTTTTTCGCCCAACAAACCGCCATGGCGCGAGATAATATTCAATTGTCCATCACCGCCAACACAATAAACGTGACCGAAAACGGTAACCCCATTCGCATTCACAGCGATGCCTATCCGCTCGCCTTGCCATCCGGCGTCAGCGTTACTGCCGTACCCGCAACCTTCAGCTACGATAAATTGGGAAAAACCACACCGGGAAGTATCACTGTAACTCGCGACGGTGTATCCGCCACGATTACTGTTGAGGCCAGCGGCTATGCCCATTATTAACCGCCGCCATACATTCCTGAGCAGGCGCCCGGATCGAGGTGTCAGCCTGATTGAACTGATCGTATTTATTGTGGTAGTCAGCATCGCCCTGACTGCCTTACTTGCTGTGTACATACAATCCAGCAGCAATAGTGTTGATCCGATTATTCGCGTGCGGTTGCTTGAAGCAGCGCAATCAAAACTCGATGAAATTATTGCGCTGAAGTACGATGAGGCAACACCAAGCGGCGGCATTCCTGCGTGCGACAGCACCGGGGCCTCTGTCGCCTGCACCAATTCTCCCGACGGTAATGCAGATGATGTGGATGATTTTCACAACACCTCGGACGTACCCTATCCCAATTATCAACGCCAGGTCACCGTCACCACCGAAGCCAGCCGAAAACGCATTACGGTTACCGTCTCTGCACCGGATGGCCAAACGCTGACCCTTGCCGCTTATCGGTACAATTTCTGATGCGCGGCGCTAACCAACAACGGGGCTTTACCCTGATCGAATTGATTACGGTTGTGGTTATCCTCTCTATTGTGGCGGTGATCGGTAGCCAGTTTGTTGTCAGTTCAACGCAAAATTATGAAACCACCCGCACACGCGCTTTATTGGTTAATACCGGGCGACAAGCCATCGAACAGATGACACGCCAATTGCGGATTGCCTTGCCTTACAGCCTCGTGACCAGCGCGGGTGATCAGTGCGTTAAATTTATGCCCATTGCCGCGGGTGGAAATTATCAGGCATCGGTACCAGATTCGGCTAATGGCGCCGCTGCCTCTTCAACCATTGCTGTTTCTCCCTTTGATGTGGAGTATGGATCAGCACAATGGGTGAGTATTGGTGCGCTGTCTTCGGCAGAACTTTATGCCGCCAACCCCGTCTCGCTGGCGTCGCTCGGCGGCACGGGTGCGAGTAGCTTGACCTTGTCAGCAGCTAAACAGTGGCAACGCAACTCTATCAACCGTCGCTTTTACGTCCTGAACAACCCGCAAGCCTTTTGTTTGGTGGGAACACAATTGCGTTTTTATCCCAACCAGTCGACAACCGACAGCACAGTGAATGTGTCACAAAATTTCGAGTTGATGGCGGAAAATGTGTTTGCGATAGACACGCTTCCACCCTTTGTTTTGTCTGCGGGTAGTGAAAACCGCAATGCTCTGGTGACAATTAATCTCGCGTTTGCCAGCGGCCCGGAGCGGGTGAATTTGACGCAGGAGGTTATGATCAGAAATGTGCCCTGACCGCCGTGTCATCAGTGCCGGACAAAAATCGCAACGCGGTTTTTTAATTCCCTTGGCCATTTTTATCGTAGTGGTGATGAGCTTTTTTGCCATCGCACTCTGGCGATCCACGGTACAAACCACATTATCCGGAGCGCAGGAGTTGGTGAGCGTCCAGGCATTTTACGCGGCAGAAAGCGGTGCACAGGAAGCCATGCAGGTATTGTTCTTTCCCGATGCATCCAATCGCATGGCGATTAACGGACGTTGTACAGGATTAAACATTGATACGTCATTTAACGGTGTTGCCGGTCTGAATGGTTGCACCGTTCAGGCAAGCTGCACTTGCGCAAGTTGTGGCGCGAGTGATACATCCAGTTACTACACCATCACCAGTACCGGCACCTGCGGTTCCGGGTTGATGAGTGCATCGCGAACCGTAAGGGTAGGCTCTTTTATGGACCAGCAGGATTAAATTGGCACTATGAAGGTTACTCATAAAAAGAATATGCGAGCAGCGTTTCAAAGCGTTCGTGATTATTTTTTTCTGTTACTTGTCGGAAGTAGTATTTATTTGCTGCCAGATGTTGGTCATGCCCAAACGACTTTCAATTTGTCAAATGGTCAATATCCTCCCTGTACTACCTCCTGGAGTGTCACTGGAACTGTATATACCTGCACGGGTAATGGTCGTGTGACCTTGCCTAACGGCAGTATTGTTATTGCCAACACAGGCAGTACGATAGTAGCCAATAACGGTTTTCGGTTAAACAATAACACTATTGGTACCGCTGCTAACCCAATTAATTTGCAGTCAGATTATGGAAGTATTAATGCAAACGGTACTAACACAATCTATGGCAACTTGCAGACTACCAGCGGCGATATTGAGCTGAACAATACGACTATTACCGGATCAATGACGGCCTCAGGTGGCGGTGCCAATATTCTGGTTGATGGTGGTACTGTGAATGGTGCCATCAGTGCTGGAGACAGTGTTTCTTTGGAAGAGGTCAACATGCCATCCGGCAGTATTTATGGCGCTGGTGGTGTTTCAATGGTGGACAGCACTATCGGTAGTGCAAGCTCGCCAGTCAATGTCTCGACAAATTACGACTCCATTGAGGTCGAAGATTCGACTGTTTATGGCGATCTAACTGCACCCAATTATTCTGTTGTGAATGTCGATAACAGTGATATCTATGGCAACTGTTTGCCCAGAAGTAATCCTGAAGGTGCTTGTATGCCTGCACCACCCAGTTGCCCGTCTGGAAGCCCTTTGGTGGGCGGCGTCATTGGCCAATATTTTAATAATACGTCGCTTTCCGGCTCACCGGTTAACACACGTCTGGACCCAGAGATTAACTTTGATTGGGGTAACTCCGCATCCGGCGTTGCAGGAATAAATGCGGATCAATTTTCAATACGGTGGGAAGGTTTGCTACGTATTACGCAATCGGGAAATTATCGATTCCAAACGTCTTCTGACGATGGTGTGCGGCTTTGGGTAAACGGTAGCTTGGTTATCAACAACTGGACTGATCATCCCAACACCACCGATACCAGTGGCAATGTTAATTTAACAGCGGGTGAAACATACAGTATCCGTTTGGAATTTTACGAAAACGGTGGCCAGGCATTAATTCGCTTGCGATGGGATTTGCCTGGCGGGGGTACCACTTATGTCCCGATTCCCGAAGGGACGGGAGGGAATGCAGGTTTATATCATTGTTCGGTCTCTGAAATTTGTGCGGATGTTGAACCCAGTGGCGGCATTCAAGGCGAATACTTTAACAATATGACTATGGCCGGAACACCCGCAGGTATACGTGTGGATGGTCCGATTGATTTCATCTGGAACCAATCGGCGCCCGGTGTTGCCGGTGTGAATGCGGATGAATTTTCGATTCGCTGGAACGGTCGTTTGCGCGCAACGGTTACGGGGAATTATCAATTTCAAACTCGCTCCGATGATGGGGTGCGCTTACGGGTAAATGATCAGCTGTTGATTGATCAGTGGAATGACCACAGCGCAACCGATCATACCAGCGGCAACGTTTATCTGGTGGCGGGACAGGTATATCCCATTAGTCTTGAGTTTTATGAACGCTTTATAGATGCAGAAATTCGTCTGCGCTGGCGTGTACCGGGGAGCAGCACATTTGTTACAATTCCTCGCGGACCGACACCGGCGGTTGGTGCCGGTTTATATTATTGCCCTACGGCGCCGACGGTAAGTTATTACGCTATTTCTCACAGTGGTACTGGTGTCACGTGCGAGGCGGAGCCAATTACAATAACAGCATTTGATGCGAACAATAATCCGATCACACCATCCGCCGGCACAACGGCAGTGCTGGCAACGTTACCCGCAACGGGCGTGTGGGTGGGTGGAAACAATTATGTATTCAGCGGCACCGAAACATCATTTATTAAATACCTGCAACAACTGACACCCGCGACATTAAATATCAATGTGAGTGATGGAACCTCAACAGAGATTGGAACGGCAGATCCTGATATCGTCTTCAGCGACGTAGGGTTACGTTTTTATGGAGACGGCAGTTTAATTCCCCTGCAAAATCAGGTTGCCGGCACAGCGAATGGGGCACCGATTATTCGCGCTGTGCAAACCAATACGGATACCGGTGCTTGTGAAGCGCGTGTTGTAGGAACCCGGACGGTGCAGATGGGTTATGAATGTGTAAATCCATCGACGTGTGTTACCGGACAGACGTTTACCGTCAATGGCAACGTGATTGCAGCCAATTCATTAGCCCTTCCCCCCGTCAACGTCACGAATTATTCCAACGTCACGCTTAATTTTGATAACACGGGTACAGCCTCAATTCCTTTGAACTACAGCGATGTTGGCACGGTTCGCCTGCACGCGACATTGCCGATTGCGGCGGAGGGTAGTGATCCACCCTTTATCCTGGCGGGTAGCAGTAATACCTTTGTGGTGAAACCCCACACGCTCGTTGTTAGTGCAGTGAGGGATAGCCAAGGCGTTAATAACCCTGGTGCCGCAAGCACCGGCAATGGATTTGTTGCGGCGGGTGAGAATTTCACTGTCGAAGTGGAGGCGCGTAATGCTGTCGGCGCACGTACGCCGAATTTTGGCAATGAAGCCACATCTGAACGGAACAGCGTGGCTTTGACGATTGCTGATTTAATTTATCCGACGGGCGGTGTTCCAGGTGAT
>CAMLOU010000156.1 GCA_946481735.1 uncultured Cellvibrio sp. | reverse complement strand
TTTGGGTTACCCCGTCATGCTGAAAAGCACCGCCGGTGGTGGCGGTATCGGTTTAACCCGCTGCAACGATGAAGCGGCCTTAGTCGAAGCCTATGAAACAGTGAAACGCCTCGGGCAAAACTTCTTCAGTGACAGCGGCGTGTTCCTTGAACGCTTTGTCGATAACGCCCGTCACGTGGAAGTGCAAATCTTTGGTGACGGCAAAGGCAAGGTGTTGGCATTGGGCGAACGCGATTGCTCACTGCAACGGCGCAACCAAAAAGTGGTAGAAGAAACACCCGCACCCAACCTACCCGCCGCCACACGCGAAAAATTATTGGCGGCCTCGAAGAGCTTAGGTGAAGCCGTCAATTATCGTTCTGCCGGAACCGTGGAATATATCTACGATGCCGCCCGCGATGCATTTTATTTCCTTGAAGTGAATACCCGTTTGCAGGTTGAGCACCCCATCACCGAAGCCTGTACCGGCGTTGATCTGGTGGAGTGGATGATCCTCACCGCTGCCGATGAAGCGCCGAGCCTTGATATTGAGATCACGCCAAAAGGTGCGGCTATCGAAGTGCGCTTTTATGCGGAAGATCCGGTACGCGATTTCCAGCCGTCACCCGGTGTGCTTACCGATGTGCATTTTTCCAAAAACGCGCGCATCGATACCTGGGTTGCTACTGGCACCGAAGTATCGCCCTATTACGATCCGATGATTGCCAAGATCATTGTGCACGGCAGCGACCGCGCCGATGCGATTCAAAAAATGATTGCGGCATTGAATGAAACCCGCGTGTGCGGCATTGCCACCAACCTGGATTACTTGCGCCAGATTGTCGGCTCGGATTTTTTTGGCAAAGGCGATGTGGCCACCAACAAACTCGCCAGTTTTGTTTACCGCGCGCCGGTGGTTGAAGTGCTGCAACCGGGCACCTACACCAGCGTGCAGGATTATCCCGGCCGCAGCGGTTACTGGAGCATTGGCGTACCGCCTTCAGGCCCCATGGATGATTACGCGTTCCGTTTGGCCAACCGCATTGTCGGCAACCATGAAAGCGCCGCTGGTTTGGAATTCACGATCATCGGTCCCAGGTTGCGTTTCCACACTGATACCGTGATCGCCCTGACCGGCGCAACATCGCCCGCAAAACTGGATGGTGAACTCATTCAATTCTGGTCACCCATTGCGGTGAAAGCTGGCCAGGTATTGGACGTCGGTAAAGCCGAAAACGGTTGCCGCGCCTACCTTGCCGTGCGCAACGGTTTTGATGTGCCGGTTTATCTCGGCAGCCGCTCGACCTTTGCGTTGGGACAATTTGGTGGCCACGCAGGCCGCACATTGCGCGCGACCGATATGTTGCCCATCAGCAACCCGAGCATTGCAGCCTGCACAACACCGGCTCCGGTGTATGAGCCTGGCGCAGCACCGGCCGGTTTAATTCCGGCGTATCCGAATGAGTGGGAGATCGGTGTGCTTTACGGTCCTCACGGCGCACCGGATTTTTTCACCGACGATGCTATCGACATGTTTTTTAGCACCGCATGGGAAGTGCATTACAACTCCAACCGGTTAGGCATTCGTTTGAACGGCCCGAAACCCACCTGGACACGTAGCGATGGCGGCGAAGCCGGTTTGCATCCCTCCAACATTCACGATACCGAGTACGCCGTGGGCTCGATTAATTTTACCGGCGACATGCCGGTGATTTTGACCAAAGACGGCCCCAGCCTCGGCGGCTTTGTGTGTCCGGTAACGATTGTGAAAGCAGAGTTGTGGAAAGTCGGCCAGGTCAAACCGGGCGATAAAATTCGTTTCAAACGATTGAGTTTTGATACGGCGTTAGCCTTGGAATTAGCCACCGATCGCGCCATTGATGCGCTGGCGGTACAACCGGAGATTCAACACACGCCGGTTACCGAACCGGCGCACGATTTATCTCACTGCATCCTCGCCGCATTGCCGGAAGAAGGCAGCCGCCCGGCTGTGGCTTATCGCCAGGCGGGTGATAAATATATTCTGCTGGAATACGGCCCCAACATCCTCGACTTGCGGTTACGTTTTCGCGTGCACGCGCTGATGGAAGCCTTAAAGGTCTCGCCCATTAACGGTGTGATTGAATTATCACCGGGCGTGCGCTCGCTGCAAATCAATTACGACAGCCGCGTTATTCACCAACGCGACCTGGTCGCAGCGCTGTTAAAAATTGAAGCGACATTGCCCGATGTCGACACCATGAGTGTGCCGAGCCGCGTGGTGTATTTGCCCATGGCATTTGAAGATTCCGCCACGCTGGATGCGGTTGCACGTTACCGTCAATCCGTACGCGATAAAGCGCCCTGGCTGCCGAGCAACACCGAATTTATGCGGCGCATCAACGGCCTGGATAGTGTGGAGCAAGTGCGCCAGATTTTGTTCGAAACCAGCTACATGGTGTTAGGCCTGGGCGATGTGTATCTCGGTGCGCCCTGCGCCGTGCCAGTCGATCCGCGCCACCGTTTATTGACCTCAAAATACAACCCTGCCCGCACCTATACCGCCGAAGGCACAGTTGGTATCGGTGGTGTTTATATGTGCATCTACGGCATGGACTCCCCCGGCGGTTATCAGCTGGTGGGCCGCACGCTGCCGATCTGGAATAAATTTTTGAAGAACCCGGTATTTGAAAATGGCGAGCCCTGGTTACTGAAATTCTTTGACCGCGTGCGTTACTACGAAGTGAGTGAAGAAGAACTCACAGCACAACGCGAAGCCTTCCGTGAAGGTCGCCTTGCGATTCGCATCGAAGAAGAAGACTTCAGTCTTGCCGAGCACGAACGATTTCTGGAAGACAACGCGGAGAGCATCGCCGCCTTCAAAGCCAAACAGCAGGATGCCTTCACCAAAGAAGTGGCACTGTGGCAAGCAGATGAAGCCGCGCAAGTGGATGCCGCGCTGCAAGTCAAAATCACCAGCGGCCCTATTGAAGTCGACGGCCACGCGATCACCGCCGACATCAGCGGCAATATCTGGAAACTGTTGGTCGAACCCGGTCAGTTGGTTGAACCGGATCAGCCCTTGTTAATTGTGGAAGCCATGAAGATGGAGTTCTCCATCTACGCCGACCGCAACGCCAAAGTCAGCGCAATTCATTGCGAGCCCGGCAAGCAAGTTAGTGCCGGTGATTTGTTACTGGTTTTAGAAGAATGACCCGTAGGTCGGATTAGCGCAGCGTAATCCGACAACCTGCCCCGAAAGAAAATCCATGTCGGATTACACCTAACGGCTAATCCGACCTACGAAAATGCGGCGCACGAAGCCAAGTAGGTCGAATTAGGCGCGAGCGCAACGAGCGAGGTAATCCGATTTATGCAAACGTTTCGTGACGTCGACAGAGATATGAAATTGATCAAGAACGACAAGACACCCAGCGAACCACGGCAGAATTTGACGGAGCGAATTTATCAACAGATTAAACAGGATATTTTTAATTTCCGCTTGCTGCCCGGCGACCGCTTCAGCGAAAACGAGATGGCCGAGCGCATGACAGCCAGCCGCACACCGGTGCGTGAGGCACTAACGCGCCTGCAGCGCGAAGGGTTTGTCGAGGTGTCGTTTCGCAGCGGCTGGCAAGTCAAGCCGTTCGACTTTCGCCAGTTCGAGCAACTGTACGACGTGCGCATTGTGTTGGAGATGGCAGCCGTCAAGCGCTTGTGTGAGATGGAACCGGCACCGAACCTGGAAGATTTAAAACGCATCTGGTTGGTGGCACCGGAGGATCGCCTGGAAGACGGCCCCACCGTGTGTGCATTGGATGAACGTTTTCATGAACAGTTGGTTGAAGCCACCGGTAACCTGGAGATGGCGCGCATCCATCACGACTTGACCGAACGTTTGCGTATTGTGCGGCGCATTGATTTCACCAAGCGCTTTCGTATTGAAGCGACTTACGAAGAACACGCAAAGATTTTGCGCACGATTATTGAACGGCGCAGTGAAGATGTGCAGTTGTTGTTGAAGACCCACATTGAAGCGAGCAAGGCGGAAGTCAGGCGAATTACCTTGCACATGCTTTATGAGGCGCAACAGCAGACGCCTGATGTCTAGAAACCGTGTCGGATTACGGTGTGCTGCGCACACCTAATTCGACCTACAAAAGCAAAGAATCAAGACCGGATCAATGCAACACGCCCGACACAGAAGTAGGTCGGATTAGCGCAGCGTAATCCGACAAAAAAGGTAGGTCGCATTAGCCGCAGGCGTAATCCGACAACCCGATGATTAAATTTGTCCGTTAAGAAGCAGTCGTCAATAAAACGTCAGTAGTGTGAAAGTTCACGAGGAAATTTCAACGCTGATCCAACAAAGACACAAGCACCAACAAGGAGTCACCTTGCGTTCCCAGACGCTTATGGTTGTTTTTAACCCACAACAGACACAACGGAGTTTGACCCATGAAACTGAAGAAAATAGTGAAGCACGTCGGGGCATTAGGCATTGCCTGCGGCATGGCGGTAACCGCGCTGACGGCGCAAGCAGCGGACACCATTAAAGTCGGTGTATTGCATTCATTGTCAGGCACCATGGCGATTTCAGAGACCACGCTGAAAGACACCATGCTGATGCTGATCGAAGAGCAGAACAAAAAAGGCGGTTTGCTCGGCAAAAAACTGGAAGCGGTGGTCGTAGACCCGGCATCCAACTGGCCGCTGTTCGCTGAAAAAACCCGCGAGTTGCTGGAGAAAGAAAAAGTCGACGCGATCTTCGGTTGCTGGACCTCAGTATCACGCAAATCCGTATTACCCGTGGTAGAAGAACTGAACGGCATTTTGTTCTACCCGGTCCAGTATGAAGGTGAAGAATCTTCACGCAACGTGTTCTATACCGGTGCGGCACCAAACCAGCAAGCCATTCCTGCGGTTGATTATTTGATGAATGACATTGAAGTCAAACGCTGGGTATTGGCCGGTACCGACTACGTTTACCCACGGACCACCAACAAAATTCTGGAAGCCTACTTGAAATCCAAAGGCGTGAAAGATGAAGACATTATGATCAACTACACGCCCTTCGGTCACTCCGATTGGCAGAACATCGTGGCCGACATCAAACGCTTCGGTTCAGCGGGCAAGAAAACTGCCGTGGTGTCCACCATCAACGGCGATGCTAACGTACCTTTCTACCGCGAACTGGGTAACCAGAAAATTTCCGCTGAAGATATTCCTGTCGTCGCTTTCTCAGTCGGTGAAGAAGAACTCTCCGGTATCGACACCAAGCCACTGGTGGGTCACCTGGCTGCCTGGAACTACTTCATGAGCGTGGAGAATCCTGCGAACGAAGCGTTTATCAAGCAATGGAAAAGCTTCATTAAAAATCCGAAGCGCGTGACCAACGATCCGATGGAAGCACACTACATTGGTTTCAATATGTGGGTGAAAGCGGTTGAAAAAGCCAAGTCCACTGACACCGACAAAGTGATCGACGCGATTGTCGGCGTGGAAGTGCCCAACCTGACTGGCGGTACCAGCAAGATGCTGCCCAACCACCACATTACCAAGCCGGTGCTGATTGGTGAAATCCAGGAAGATGGTCAGTTCCTCACCGTATGGGAAACCGAAGGTCTGGTTCCCGGTGATGCCTGGTCTGATTACCTGGACGGCAGCAAAGATTTAACCTCTGACTGGGTTAAATTGGCGTGCGGTAACTACAACACCAAAACCAAAAAATGTTTGGGTGCTGCAGTGCAATAAGTTTGCGTCATCATGGGTCACGGGTGTTATTGCCGTTGCGGGATAACACCCAGCCCGATCACTCTTTTGCAGGGTAAATCACACCCGGTTTGCCTTGCAAAAAACGCATCAAACATCCGGTCGCTTACACAGGCCAGCATTACTTTAGAACCAGATCATCTTTAAAAAACCAAATCATCTTTAGAAAAGAGAAATGTGTTATGCCTAACCTACAGTGGCTGCTGAAAAGTTTGCTTGGCCTGTGCCTGCTGACCAGCCTGGCTCATAGCGCCATGGCGCAGACTGACACTGAGTCGGATAAGCCGACATCTACCGCGACAACTGAATTTGAAACCCTGGTGCACGAATTGCCCAAGGGCAGCTTATCCAAACGTGGCCAGACCATCAAAGCGCTGGCGATGGTAAATGACGAGCGCGTACCGTCTGTTATTGAAGCCTTACAACAAGGTAATTTGTACGCTGACCGGGGCAATCCACCCACAGTGGCGATCAGTTCCGGTAAGGATGCATTTATCGATGCCCTTACTGGCGAAGCTGTCGCTGCTGATACGGCTGAAAAACTAAAACGTATTCCCATCAACAATCGCATGCGCAGCCAGTTGCGCACCCTGCTAGCCGCGATAAATATCAATCACGCGCAGCCCGGTATACGACTTAACGCGGTCAAACAATTGATCAGCGATGGTGTTGACGATGACAGTGTTGAATTATTGAAAACCCGCCAATCCACCGAACCTGATGCCAAGGTGCGTGATGCCATTACTATCGCTATCGCGCTGTTTAATGTTGAAAGTGAAGATCCCGCCGCACGCTTGGACGCGATTGCCTTGTTCAGCGGCTCGCTCGAACCCGAAGTACGCACCAAACTAACCGAGCTCGCCACCAGTAATGACAATAAACAGGTACGCACTAAAGCACAGCAAGCACTCAACGCTATTGAAGACCGCATTGCGGTCTACCGTTTCGGCGAAAATGTGTTCTTTGGTTTAAGCCTGGGCTCGGTGTTGTTGTTATCCGCCATTGGCCTGGCAATTACCTTCGGCGTGATGGGCGTTATCAATATGGCCCACGGCGAGCTGATGATGATCGGCGCTTACACGACCTGGGTTGTACAACAAATTTTCCCCAACCAGATTACCTACAGTTTATTAATTGCTGTACCGGCAGCATTTGTCGTTGCCGGTCTGGTGGGTATTGCCATTGAGCGCGGCGTGATCCGTTTTTTATACGGTCGCCCACTGGAAACCCTGCTCGCTACCTTCGGCATCAGCTTGATCTTGCAACAGGCAGCACGCAGTATTTTTTCGCCGCTAAACCGCGCTGTGAGCCTGCCGGACTGGATGAGTGGTTCGATGGAGATTAATCCGGTGTTATCGATTACTTACAACCGGTTTTATATTTTGATCTTCGGCCTCGTCGTGTTTTTTGTGTTGATGATGATCCTCAAAAAAACCTCCCTCGGTTTGAAAGTTCGCGCGGTGTCGCAAAACCGCTCCATGGCGCGCGCAGTGGGTGTGCGCGCCAACTGGGTCGATGCGTTGACCTTTGGTCTGGGCTCCGGCATTGCGGGTATCGCTGGTGTTGCTTTATCGCAGCTGACCAACGTCGGCCCCAACCTGGGCCAGGCTTATATCATCGACTCCTTTATGGTGGTGGTGTTTGGTGGTGTGGGTAATTTATGGGGCACGCTGGTCGGCGCCATGGGGCTCGGCATCATCAATAAATTTCTGGAGCCTTATGCCGGTGCGGTCTTGGCCAAAGTATTGGTGCTGGTATTACTCATCCTGTTTATTCAGAAAAAGCCCAAGGGATTATTCCCGCAAAAAGGTCGCGCAGCGGCAGATTAAAACTTTCTGATGCCTCTAACGAACCGACAAAACGCTTACCAAAATTGAGAACGGATTTATGTTGACTCAACGTTTATTACTCAGCGATCGCGGCGGCATGATTGTGCTCGGCCTGATTGCGCTGACAGCGGTGATTGTGCCCATCCTGAATCTGGCGGTGCCGCACGATTCGATATTTCACGTGTCCACTTACACCGTTACCCTGCTCGGTAAATTTCTCTGCTACGCACTGCTGGCACTGTCGGTAGATTTGATCTGGGGTTATGCCGGCATCCTGTCGCTGGGGCACGGTGCGTTCTTTGCGTTGGGTGGCTACGCCATGGGCATGTACCTGATGCGACAAATCGGTGACCGGGGCCAATACGGCAACCCGGAATTACCGGATTTTATGGTGTTTTTAAATTGGGACGCTTTGCCCTGGTATTGGCAAGGCTTCGATATGTTCTGGTTCGCCATGCTGATGGTGCTGGTCGTTCCAGGGTTGCTGGCTTTGGTGTTCGGTTGGCTCGCATTTCGCTCCCGCGTAACCGGCGTATATTTTGCGATTATCACGCAAGCGCTGACTTACGCATTGATGCTCGCCTTCTTCCGCAACGAGATGGGTTTTGGGGGCAACAACGGTTTGACTGACTTTAAAGATATCCTCGGCTTTTCCATCACCGCCAGCGGTACACGGGTGAGTTTATTTGTAATGTCTGCGTTGATGTTGATCCTCGCATACCTTGCCTGCCGCTACATTGTGACCTCGCGCATGGGGCGGATTATTGTCTCGATTCGCGATGCTGAAAGTCGCACACGGTTTTGTGGCTACAAGGTGGAATCCTACAAGCTTTGGTTATTTGTTTTCTCCTCGGTGTTGGCGGGTATTGCCGGTGCACTTTATGTTCCGCAAGTCGGCATTATCAATCCCGGTGAATTTTCGCCATTGAATTCCATTGAGTTGGTCGTGTGGGTGGCTACCGGCGGGCGCGGTACCTTGTTCGGCGCGATTGTCGGGGCCTTTGCCGTCAATTACGGCAAAACTATTTTTACCTCCTGGTCACCGGAAGCCTGGTTATTTGTGTTGGGTTCGTTGTTTGTGTTGGTCACACTGGTGTTACCCAAAGGCTTGGTCGGTTTGGTGGCGCGGTTTAAACGCACCAACAAAACCCCACCCAATGACACACCTGATACCACGCCCAAAACACCGACACTCAAACCGGCGGAGGAGACGCACTGATGAATATTTTTAACCAGGCGCGCCGCACCCTCGGACAAAGCGACCCCAACTTCGGCGCTCCGCTGGATACCACCCATGGCCCCATTTTGTATGTGGAAGGCGTTACCGTCAGCTTTGATGGCTTTCGCGCGCTGAACAATCTCAACCTGTATGTGGATGAAGGCGAACTGCGCTGCATCATCGGCCCCAATGGCGCGGGCAAAACAACGATGATGGATGTGATTACCGGCAAAACCAAACCGGACAGCGGTAGCGTTTATTTTGGTCAGCAAATTAATCTGCTCGAATTGTCCGAACACCAGATTGCGCGCGGCGGCATCGGGCGGAAATTTCAAAAGCCGACCATCTTTGAAGCGCTGACGGTTTATGAAAATCTCGAACTCGCCACCGCAGCGGATAAACGGGTGTGGTGGACTTTAACCCAATCACTTAACAGCAGCCAACGCTACCGTATTGATGAAGTCCTGGTGCAGATTGGCCTGGCGGATTTGCGCCACCACAATGCCGGTGCCCTGTCCCACGGTCAAAAGCAATGGCTCGAGATCGGTATGCTGTTAATGCAAAACCCGCGCGTGTTACTGGTGGATGAACCTGTGGCCGGTATGACCGGCGAAGAGACAGAAAAAACCGCCGAGTTGCTAGTGTCGCTCGCGGGTGATCATTCGGTGATAGTAGTAGAACACGATATGAAATTTGTGCGCTCCATTGCGCGCAAAGTAACCGTGCTGCACCAGGGTTCAGTGTTAACCGAAGGCACCATGGACCAGGTACAGAATGACCCAAAAGTAATTGAGGTGTATTTGGG
>CAMLOU010000155.1 GCA_946481735.1 uncultured Cellvibrio sp. | reverse complement strand
TTTTCTGTATCAATAATCATGATGATTAATCCGCGCGCATGGCTTCAATGGGCATAATCTTCGCAGCGCGCAAGGCGGGCATCAGCCCTGCCAAAGCACCTACGACAATCAACAAAACAATCGCGGTGATCGCCACCTGAAAATTAATTTCCGGGTTGGTAAAGTACGGCAATTGCGCACCCACGGAATTCAGAAAATAGGACACCAGCTCAATCAATCCCACCCCGACCACCAGCCCCGCGTAGCCGGCGATACTGGTCACTAAAATCGATTCCAACAACAGCGTGCTGACAATATTGAACGGCGTTGCGCCCAAGGCTTTGCGAATACCGATTTCACGCGTACGCTCTTTAACCGTGATGATCATGATGTTACTCACACCCACAATTCCGGCCATTAATGTTCCCAGGCCGACAAACCAGATAAACGCGTTGATGCCGAGGAACAAACCGTTCACCATCTTCGCGGGCTCAGCCATGTTGAATGAGCGAATCGCGCGGCGATCTTCCGGCGAAACAGCGTGGCGGCGTTTTAATAATTCAATGATTTTTTCTTCAACGACAAAGCCATCGAAGCCGGGTTGCGGACGCAACCAGATCGCTGCAATTTTATCGCTGGCACCGAACAGTTTTTGAAACGTGGTGATGGGGATGTACACGCGCTCGGAATCGCGACCGCGATTGCCTTTATCGTAAAACGTGCCCACCACCTTCATCACGACGCCGTTAACACGAATCTCTTTTCCAACCGGATCGACATCTTTACCGAACACGCGCTCGGCAACGACCGTGCCGATCACCGCAATCTTGCGCACGTAAGCATCGTCGAGTGGGTTGATCTTGCGGCCCAGCGGAAAGGGCACACTTTCCTTGACTTTAAAGAATTCATCCGGCACGCCATGCACGGCAAAATTACCGGTTTTATCACCGTACACGATGGCGATACCGCCGCGCTCGTTGGTCGGCGAAATCACCCCAACACCTTTTACCTGCCGTCGGATCGCGTCAACATCGTCAAGCGTTAAACTGATCTGCCGGCCCAGGCCCATGCCGCGATAAGCCACCGATGTAGTGCCGGTATAAACGACAATAAAATCCAGCACATCAGAACCAAAATCCGCATAGACACCGTTCTGCATCCCGCGTCCGGCACCGAGTAATAAAATCAACATCAGGATGCCCCAGAACACGCCGAACGCGGTCAGCGCGGTGCGCAGTTTGTTCTGGCGCAGGGTGTAGAGAATTTCCTGTAAGCCGTCCATTGTCATTTATCCCAGGATGTCTTCTTCGTTGGCGATGGCCGGTGCGGTCATGGCGGGCGTCTTTTTTCTTGCCGGCACAATCAAACCATCCTTGAGGATAATCTGGCGCTCGGTTTGATCCGCAATATCCTGTTCATGGGTGACGATCACAATGGTATTACCCAGGCTGTGCACGTCTTTCATCAACGCCATAATTTCTTGTGTGGTCTGGCTATCCAGTGCGCCGGTTGGTTCGTCGGCGAGAATAACCTTGGGTTTGGTGACCAATGCGCGGGCAATCGCCACCCGTTGTTTCTGGCCACCGGATAATTCGTTGGGCATATGGGTCGCGCGATTGGATAACCCCACCATCTCCAGATATTGCGCCGCGCGGTAATTGCGCTCCTTGCGGCTGACATTCTGGTAATACAACGGCAAGGCCACATTCTCCGTGGCATTTTTAAAGGGCAATAAGTTAAAGGACTGGAACACGAAACCCAGCAATTGGTTGCGCAATTGCGCGGCCTTTTTCTCCTTGAGGCGACGGATCTCCACGCCGTTAAGGAAGTAATCTCCCTCGTCGTGGTTATCGAGAATTCCGAGGATATTCAACAAGGTAGACTTGCCCGAACCGGACGAACCCATAATCGATACCAACTCACCCTCGCGGATATGCTGGTCGATGCCTTTGAGCACGTGCAGGCGCTGCTCACCGGTGGAATAGTATTTATGGATGTTATGGAGTTTGATCATCTGTCTTTGAATCCTTCGTGGAACCACGGGCTTGCGCCAAGCTTAAACAGTTTTTCCGAAAACCATCGGCAAAATGGCCAGGTTTTTACCGAAATTAACAAACTGATGACATCTGTCATCTACCCGTCTGGCTCTGTCCACGGCGCTCTCGCCGCTTGTTATGGGATTAGAAGCAAGAAATCGCCATTCGGATTCACCCGGAATAAAAATTTTTTCAACTTAGCGGAGGCCGTCGGATGTCTATCAGAGAAGAGGATGAGAAGGGCAACAGAGACATGAGAAAAATTATCATCCTTGCTCCCGGAAGAAGCATCCTTTCTACCAGGAAAATCAACCGCGACTGATACGCCGCCGCACACTGAAAAAGCGATAACTGCCGATCACCAACACCAGCGTACCCACCACCAGCGCCGCCCAGGCAAACGGCATCAGCACCGGATCGTTATTCAGAAACTTCAACACCATCGCACCCCCAGCCAGCAACGCCAGGGCCGTGCGGATATAGGACAACAAGGTACGCTCGTTGGCCAGATGAGTGCGCTCCACAGCGAGTGAATCGCGTAAATCGGTTTCGCCCATGCGTTTAGCTCCGCGATTAAATGTAGATGATCATACCATTTTCGCTATCGTTTCCATGTGCGTGGGAATATTGACCAGCGAAACGGGTAACCTTATGTAGGATCTTATTAATGACTTCGCACGGGTTTTCCGCGCAACCATGGTTCCCTCGCGACTACCCGCGTCGTTTGTATTACCTTCGATAGTCCTCAGGGTGGCGCCTTGCGTGTCTTCAATAATACCGACATGAGAGAAGGTGAAGACAACAATGTCTCCCTTTTTCGGTTGTAAGTCTTGAGATCTGTTGGTGAATATCAGGCAGTGATTGTTCTTTGCCCATAGCGTTAGAAGTCGATTGACCGATGCTTCGCGAGGAGGAATTAATCCACTGAAATAGGGCGATTGTTTACACAGTTTCTGTATGCAATAGGAGACAAAAGCCGCACACCAGGGATAACCGTCTGTTTTTCCATTTATTTTTAAGTCATCGGATTTAAAAATTGCCAACAACTCCTTGCTATCGCCTGCCAAATTATTGCCCGTTTCGGTCACACCGATGTAGCGCCTGGCGATATCTGCCAAAGCAGACTGTGGCTGGAAACTGTAACGTGAAATCTTGTCGCTGTTCGGCAACGACGCCTGTGACAATGCAGCCCAAGTTCTTTTACCGGCAATACCATCCGCAAGCAAATTCGCTTCTCTCTGAAACTGTTTTAATGCTCTGTCCGTTCCCGCGCCTAAAATCCCATCAATCACAAGCTTTGGTTTAACGCTAGCCATGCTATTTAAGAGCGTTTGTAGTTCTACAACAGCATCACCCCTACTTCCCTTTTTTAATACCGGCTTTAATTTCATTGTATCGCTCCTTCGTTATTTAATTTGATCTCTCCAGGTGAAACCACAAATCTGTAGGAATAAAATCATTGTCTGGTTCCAGCTCCAGCCAAAGTAATCCGTCTTTCACAAATTTTACACGCAAATATTTACCGTAGAGAGCATCTTCCTTTTTACAAAGATCTGTGTAAATTTTTGCGTCTTTTGCTGATCCAGGCTCCAGATAATCACGCTGTGCAACCAAGCCGCTCTCGGTCTCAAATACCGTCACGCTTAGCTCTGCTCCTCCATTCTCAGCATAATAGGTACCTGGTGTAAAAGCGGCGCTGTTGAAGCTTCCAATCACATCAACATCAGTCCCAACCAGAACCTCGGCAGGAAGATTATCAAAAGCGCTGTCGAGCGGCAGGCAGTTTATATTTTTGCGCAATTCAGGATTTTCGATCTCTTTTGCAAGAGTCGCCGGATGGTCATCGTCATCACGATTTATTGTTGATTCAGTTTCAGCTCTACAGCTAACTATCGCTAATGCACTTAGCGCAAGGATAAAAATATGCCTGAAGATTATCATTCATTAATCCTTTCTTATAGGTTTTCGGACAGTTACACCACATCCATCTCTTCCAACATAATTCCCCAACCACCTTCCGGGCGATTTTCCTTAAGGGCGGTTTTGATGGTGTCATCAACAACCAAGACGTTAGGGCTTTCCGCCATTCTGAACATGTGTAGCCCGCGCGGTTTGGTGCCGTCCAATACGATTTGATTAAAGGCCACCAAGGGCACATCAACACCTTCTGCGTCGGCGTCCATCAGCGTGTCGAATGAGGATTTTTGCAGGTCAGCGGCTTTTATCATGCCGAGTACATTGAACAGATAAAACCCTGTACGTTGTTTTTTGGTGCTCGGGTTAACCAGCACGGCGGGAAACTGTTGAAAGTTCGTTACACCCGCACCTTGCAGCACCTTGATAAAACGTTCACTGACAATGACGGTGCCGCCGGTCATAAAATGTTGGCAGGGTTCATCATCGGGAACATTGATCTCGTATATCAATTCCGGCAGGGAGTCGGCGTCAACCCACTTCCCTGCCATGATGCTGCCGTCCGGCAATGTCGGCCCACTCGTAACGCCGTAATCCAGAAAGTAGTCTTCTGCGAGTTGATAATAGGTGCTCATAATCTTTCCCTTTTGTGGGTACAGACAGGCTTATGAAAAGCCATTGCGTATTTCGACAGAAAAATTCTCCAGTTCTTTCTCGAACCGGTAATCTCTCTTTGAAGATGGTTGGACAACCGATCCAGTACGTCGTGAACGGTGTAGTTCGCCTGGGGTTTTTTATTCTTTTTCTTCGCGTCTTCACAGAGATAACAGGTATCCGACCATGCCTTAATTCGATCCGATAACGCCGTCAGCAAATCTTTAATGTACTTATCGTAGCTTTGATGTTTGTGACCCAGAGGATCGTCCGGATCGGCAATATTGTGCGGTCCGATATGCGCTTGCGCATTGGCATCTTTCATGACTTTTTCAGCCCATTCCTGCCGCTTGGCGTCGGTCAGTACACCTTTGCTGGGCCCCCACTTACCCACCAGCTCTTTGGGCACTGACGGCGCCCAAAAGCCATTGCCGGTGCAATTTACCGAATAGCCCGTGTCTTTGTCGTTTTTCTTGCTCGCCAGAATCCAGTCTTCCATCGGGCTGCCCTTGAGCGCCTGATTACCGCTGATCAGGTGATGCGCCTGATGGGTATAAAATTTATCCTTGTTTTCCTTGCGGGGGTCAGGCTTTTCCTGCTCCTGGGTGTAACCGTCTTTATCCACCTTGGCAGTCTGGGGCCGTGCACCCGCTTGCAGGGCGGTCAGCTGCGCCGGCTTTTCCATGATGGACGCCAGGTGGGTTGAATTATTCTTTGCCCCTGGGTAGGTGGTGTATTTCACCGGTTCCGCCGGTGGACAGAAGGGACATTTTTCGTTGGGCTCCCTGTGCAGCGCCGGGGGCGCAATCATCTCACCGATATCAGTCATGGCGATCTCCTCAGGCGTTTCCTTCAATATCCATACGCACCGCCGAGCGATAGGCGGTATCGGACGAACAGCAGAGTAAATGGTGTTGCGCCGGTTTTTTAGGGCGGCGGGATAGTTCAAAGATCAAGCTGATCAGTGTCGGGCCGATGGACGCACCCACATCACCTAACCGATCCACCGGGTGATTCTGGCTGGCAGTTGGCGAAAAATGCGCGCTGTTGCGCGTCATGGCCACGCCAAATTCTTTTGCGCCGTAGCTATCGTAGATCATGCTGGTCCAGACGGCGTCGATCTTCGCCGCCGGTGCTTGTGCGATAGCATCACGGACCGCGCTCGCCAATCCATCACCGCGATAAGGTTCTTCACTGTAGCGGTGTCCGGTTTCCTGCGAGATGCCAGGACGGTAGAGCGCCACTCGCGGTGCAGCTAAGGCCCCGGCAACTCGCTCACTGGCCAGCAGCACAAAACAGACACCCTCGCCCGGCTGGAATCCATCGAGACTGTTTTCCAACAACAACCGGTCCTGTGCATCCAGCCGCGCCAGCAATTCCGCATCCCAGTAGCTATCCATACCGCCGAGTAGTACCCAGTCCTGGCCTTGTTCCATAAGTTGGAAGACATGCTTGAGCGCGTGCAGGCCGCCGGCGCGACCGATTTCAGCAGCTCTGCTGTTACGCGAATCCAGGGAAATACCGCTCTGAACCGCCAGTTGTTCAATCGCATTGCCTTGCCAGGGATGACTGAGGTTAGGGATGACCTCTGGCAAGACAAGCAACATCGGCAACACACCGCCTTCAGGCAAGAGTGGTTGCATTTGTTGCAGCGCCGGAGCCGCCATGCGCAGTAATCGCTCCTGGCGGGGCGGTAATTTCGCGGCGACCAGACGAGGGTCGAGGGGACTGAGTACGTCGTCCGGTACCAGGGCCATCTTGATGGGTACCAGGTGTTTGCTCAGCAGCGGGGTTTCCTGCACGGCACTGATCCCGGCGTTGACCGCCGCCGCCACAGCGGAAGAATCAGGCCCGAGGGGGCTGATAATGCCGGCGCCGGCCACATAGACCTTGGTGTGCTGGGACATCAACGCTTCCTTCGATTCTGCAGTCAGTAAGGGGGTTTCGCTGGCATGAATCCGGCCTTATCAGCCCATGATATTTTTCTTATTGTGAAACAGCGGATCGCCCAGGCGGCACACGTTCTTACCCTCGAATTTCACATCCGGTGAATACATCATGAATTCGCACACCCCCATCTGGTCGCTGCTGACAACGCCCTTCAAGGTACCCGGCTCATCGCCCATGCTGCGCGAGTATTGGGCGCCTTTTACCATGGGCATCTGGCCGTCGGTTTTTACGCTTTTGGGGCCTTTGGTGGTATCAGAGGATTTGCCGATATTGGGATAAGGAATAGGTACGGGGCCACCGGGGGTCGGGGTTTTGCACACGTCGGGAAATACGATACTGACGCCGTTGCTGCCTTTGTGGACAATACCGCGGCAGTTGGCAAAGGTGGTCTGGCCCATAAGCAACTCCTTGTTATATACAAATCGTGATGTGCAGAGATTCTACCTGTGCCGGCATGACAGCACGATGGCGGTGAAATACTGTACACCTTTTTTTGCCATCATTTTGTGCCAAAGGTAAGAAATTCGGCGCTTCCTGCGGCCGATGCGCTTAGGCATCGGCCGTTGACCATTCAGCTTGCCATCTTCTGGTGCCGATTAACGCCGTTCAGCAAAGCCTTGATGGCGGCGGAGATAATGTTGCTGTCCTTGCCCACCCCAAACACGGTTTTGCCTTGGTCAATCTTTAACTCCACATAGCACACAGCAGCCACATCGGAGCCCTCGCCCACCGCGTGCTCGTGATAATCCACCACTTGCACATCCTTACCGAGATGCTGGCTCAGCGCATGGGCGGCGGCATCAATGGGCCCATTGCCGCTGCCCGACAATGAGACAGGATCTTCCTGCTGGCGCACACGGATCACGATATCCACATGCTCAGCATCCTCACTCACCTTGCTGCTGTGATAACGAAAGGGCGTGTTCACCGCAAAATATTCCTGCTCAAACAGCTGGGCAATTTCACTGCTCCTGACTTCTTTACCGGTCTTGTCGCTGACCTTTTGCACGACGCTGCTGAACTCAATTTGTAACCGGCGTGGCAACTGCAAACCCGCTTCCTGCTGCAATAAAAAGCTCACGCCACCTTTACCGGATTGGCTGTTCACGCGCACCACGGCGTCGTAACTGCGATTCAAATCCGCCGGATCAACCGGCAAGTAAGGCACTTCCCAAAGCGCGTCTTTTTTCTGCACGGCAAAGCCTTTTTTAATCGCATCCTGATGCGAGCCTGAGAACGCGGTAAACACCAATTCCCCCGCATAAGGGTGACGTGGATGCACCGGCAACTGGTTGCAGTCTTCCACCAATTTGCGCACGCGATCAATGTCGGAAAAATCCAGGCCCGGATGCACACCTTGTGAATACAAATTCAACGCGAGCGTGACGAGATCAACATTACCGGTGCGCTCGCCATTGCCAAACAAACAACCTTCTACGCGATCCGCACCGGCCATTACCGCCAATTCCGCCGCTGCCACAGCGGTGCCGCGGTCATTATGCGGGTGTACGCTGATGATGATGGCGTCGCGGTTGTTGATGTTGCGATGCATCCACTCAATTTGGTCGGCGTAGGTATTCGGCGTGCTCATCTCCACGGTTGCCGGTAAATTGAGGATCATTTTTTTGGCCGGCGTCGGCTGCCAGATCGCCGCCACCGCGTCGGACACTTCTTTGGCAAATTCAACTTCGGTGCTGGAAAACACTTCCGGAGAATATTGATAAGTCCAATCCACCTCCGGCGCCTGCGCGGTTAATTCCTTAACCCATTTGGTGCCCTGGATGGCGATGTTTTTCACACCTGCTTTATCGGTGTTGTAAACGATCTTGCGAAACGCCGGCGCGAGCGGGTTGTACATATGCAAGATCGCGCGCTTGGCACCGCGCAAACTCTGCACGGTTTTTTCAATCAGGTCATAACGCGCCTGCACCAATACTTCGATGGTGACGTCGTCGGGAATATGGTTTTGTTCGATCAATAAGCGGGTAAATTCAAAGTCGGTTTCCGATGCGGAGGGAAAACCAATCTCGATTTCTTTGAAGCCAATCGCCACCAATTCTTTAAAGAAGCGCAACTTGGTCGCTACCGACATAGGGTCGATCAGTGCCTGGTTGCCATCGCGCAGGTCGGTGCTCATCCAGATCGGCGGCTTTTCAATAATCTTGTTCGGCCATTGGCGGTCCGGCAAGGCCACGCCGATAAAACGCTGATACTTGGTGGATGGATTGGCAAGCATGATGACTCCAGAAACAAAGGTGGCTGAACGATAAAAACCTGTGGAAGACCTGCAGGTAGGGTGGTTGGGAGTGCCCCATGAACCGCTGGCCTGTGGGTGATCCCGGTAAGGATCTGAACAGCCAGCCCTGCAAACCGCTTCTGACGGCAAATGCTTCGCGATCAGGTTGAACACAGTATAGGGCGTCTCTCGCGCAAGAAGATTGCCAAAATTGTTACATATAACGTTAATGAGCAATTTTCTTGCTGACATGTCTAATTAATTGGCATTTAATACTGCTTGCTGTTGGTTTAACCTGTCAAACCCGGCCGATCAACCAGAACATCAAGCCCAGAGGCACCCGCTCATGAACCTTGACCGCTACGACCGACTGATCCTGGAACAACTGCAACATAATGGCCGTATCTCGAACCAGGAGCTGGCAGACGCCATCAGCTTGTCGCCCTCCCCGTGCCTGCGCCGGGTCCGTCAATTGGAAGAAGACGGCCTGATCGACGGTTACGTCGCGCTGCTCAACGCACGCAAGCTCGGCCTCACGCTCATGTCGTTTATCCAGATCAGCATGGACAAACACACACCCGAGCGTTTCGATGCGTTCGAGAAAACCGTCGGAAGCTACCCGGAAGTCCTCGAATGCCATTTGATTACTGGTCAGTCGGCAGATTATTTATTGAAGGTGATCGTGAAAGATATGGATGCTTATCAGCAGTTTTTGCTGCAAAAGCTGACGCGCATCGAAGGGGTAAGCGGCGTACATTCATCGTTTGTGTTGAAGTCGCCGGTGAACAAGACGGCTTTACCGGTGGGGTAGCGGATG
>CAMLOU010000154.1 GCA_946481735.1 uncultured Cellvibrio sp. | reverse complement strand
GAGACAACGTTGTCAAAGTAATTTTGGTTCACTTACGGCTTTTTACTCCTGCTAACGAAAATTAACCCTTCGCTGAATGCCACTCAAGGCAAAACGCCGTTGTCGCGCGCGTTGACATTACAGCTAGCGTGTGGATAATTGCGAACAATTATCATCTGCATTTTTATTTGCAGCACCTACCTTATCTGCCACTCACAGGAACATGGGTCACATCATGGCAAATCTGGGTCAGAGTCATGCCGTTCACGCACTGTATAACGACCATCAGGGCTGGTTACACGGCTGGTTACGCAGCAAGCTGGGCAATACCTGGGATGCAGCGGACCTGGTTCACGATACGTTCGTTAAAGTACTGCTGAAGGATGAATGGAGCTTTATCCGCGAACCCCGTGCGTATCTGACAACCATCGCCCATGGCTTGATGGTCAACAGTTTGCGCCGCAAGGATCTGGAGCGAGCCTACCTGGAAGCCATTGCGCATTTGCCGGAAGACGAATACCCCTCCCCCGAAACCCGTGCCCTGGTGTTGGAAACCCTGATCGATATCGACGCCATGCTCGATGGCCTGGCGCCCAACGTGCGTCATGCTTTTCTCTTGCTGCAACTGGAAGGATTGCGCCACGCCGAGATAGCTGAACGGCTTGGCGTATCCGTGAGTTCGGTACGGCAATACATCGCCAAGGCGATCCAGCATTGTGTGCTGCGCCGCCATGACTGACGATTCACTGCAAACGGATGCGCTCAAAGCCGCCGCGTTGTGGTTTGTAAAGCTGACCTCCGGTGACGCCACCGATGAAGAGCGCGCAGCCTGGCACGCCTGGCGTCAACAAAATCCCGCCCATGAATATGCGTGGCAGCAAGTGGAAAAAGTGACCCGCAAATTCTCATCGCCGGGCATGTCTGCGGAAATCGGTCTGGCAACCCTCGAGCGCCCCGCTGCACCCGGGCGACGAAAAGTATTGCAGCACATAGCCACCGTTGTTGCGCTAGGCGGGTTGGGCTGGATGAGTTATCGCACGGCGCCTTGGCAATCCTGGTCAGCAGATTACGTCACGACTGTCGGCGAACAACGCGCGGTGACATTACAAGATGGTTCACAGCTGACATTGAATACTGACTCGGTGGTTGATGTGCGCTTTTCTTCGACCGAGCGGCGGATTGTATTGCACCGGGGCGAAGTGTTTATCAACACCGCAGCAGACACGCACCAACGCCGGTTTGTAGCAGCCACGGAACACGGTGATGTGACTGCACTCGGTACACGCTTTACCTTGGGGTGCGATAAATACCTGACGCGGGTTGAGCTATATGATGGCACCTTGGACATTCGCGCCGCAGCGAGCCAAGGTGTCCACTATTTACAGCCGGGCCACTCCATACGTTTTAGCGGGCAACTTGTCGAAACACCCTTCCCGCTGACTCGCACCCAGCCTGGCTGGCTGAATGGGATGTTAGTCATTGACGATATGTTACTGACGGATTTTATTGCAGACCTCGGACGTTATCGGCGCGGTTATTTAATCGCCGATAAAAGCCTGGACGGATTGCGGATTTCCGGTGCGTTTCCCATCGATAATACGAATCGCATCCTGGATTCCCTCGTCACAACCCTGCCGGTGGATGTGCAACGTTTTACCGATTATTGGATTACGGTAAAACGTCGCGGATAAAAAACGGGGCAACACGGCCCCGCTTTTCCAGGCTATTTCAATTTCATACAACTTGCGTAATAGGTTACCGTCGCTGGCCAATCGGAAAACATCCCGATGATACCTACGTCCTTCGCCAACACATGCAACACGTCCATCATATCGCCATCGTTATTAATGGCCGGGCGAATGCTTTGGTGATACCAGCCACCGCCATTCTTTAGCGGGCCATCGCGCTCGAAGGACCAGGCGATAATATCCAGCCCCGCCGCCCTGGCATACCCGGCGTAATCCGACGGCACAATACGATTGTCTTCATCCAGCGTTAACAACGCCCACAGCGGCGGCGCAACGATGTTAATACCTTCGGCAGCCAAGGACTCAAGGTCTGCCTGCGAGGGTGCTTCATCCGGCGTGTTGATATCGTCGAGGTATACCGCTTGCTTGCCAAAACGCGGCTCGTTTTGAACCCAGTAACGCACATCCTGAATATCAAACGACTGCGGCCACACATCGCGTGGATGCACACCGGCTGCTTTGTATTCGTCAATCAATTGCTGGGCATAATCGGCCTGGGTGTAGGTGCCTTCAAATGGCATGGGCACGCTGGCTGATTTTAATTCCGGGGTAAATTTCACGCCGAGTTTTTTAAATAACTGGATACTTTCCGCGTGGGTCAGCAGGGTGCCTTTGTCGGCGTACAAATCCGTGCGCCAGACCGCTGTGCCGTTCATATATTCCTCGACGGTAGTAGCACGGGGATTGAAACCATCCATCTTTCCTTGCAGGGTTTTAAACTCGGCCAAGGTAATATCGCTGGTGCAACAACGCGCTGATGCCGGCGTACCACTGGCGAGATCAGCGGGTGTGAAGGGTTGCGAACATTTGGCGGCCAGTTCCGGAATCGCGAGGATATTGGTCGTGGTATGCAGGTCGCATTGCGAATGGCGGCAAACCAATTCCTTGTCCTGGGTAAAGGTTACATCGCACTCCATGATGCCCGCACCCATGCGCGCTGCTGCTTCATAAGATTCTTTTGTGTGCTCGGGAAATTGCAAGGGTGCACCGCGATGACCGATGGAAAAATCGGTTTTACGAAAGGGCCCTTTTGCGCAGGATTGCAACTTTCGTTTCAGCGGGCTCGCATCCATATCCTCCACCAGATAAAAAGGACGCGGACCAACCTCTACCGGTTGCTGATGCTTGTATGAATGATCGGGACGATGATGATTTTTATCATCATCGTGATGTTTACCGGCGCAGGCCAGCACCGATAGACACGCGGCAGAGACAAAGACAGTCAACTTACTCAAGGTATGGGATTTCCGGAACATGAGGGTTTCTCCTTTATTAGATTCAGAACCACGCTGAATCTACCCTCGCTTTATGACTGTCCCTTGCCAGTTTGATGACAAACGCAATAACAGGAAATTTCTTGCGACAAATTAACCTTTTTGTGACGTCAATCAAGCCGTGCGCGCTGCCGGTTTTTTGCGCACATACAACTGGCGATGGACGCGCGCGACCACTTGTTGTTGCTCATCGCGAATCTCGACATGAAACTCCGGCAAATACTTTTCACCCTGTGCGGTCCTTGCCCGAATCTCGTCCAGCACCGCGTCGTCGATGTGGAAATGCGCCGTCACCATACCTCGCCCCGGCGCGATGTAGTCGATCGCTCCGCGTTTGTCCCACACGTAATAATCGCGCCCCAGGTTATTCATCAACATCAACATATACCAGGGGTCCGTCATGGCAAACAGGCTGCCGCCAAAATGTACACCGACGTAGTTGCGGTTATACCAACGCAGCTTCATGACGACCTCTACATACCGATAATCGGCGCGGATCACCTTTGCGCGAATGCCGGCAAACAATAAGGGCGGCCACAAATTAACCAAACGGCGAAATACTCCGGCTTTCAAATCACACCTCTTTCAATAAACACGCAGGGTCGCGATGCTACCCCAGTTGCAATCAGACTGGCCAGCGTGCAGATAAATCCTTCTTTCCAGCCACCCCCTTTCACTTTTTACAAAATTTCACTTTCTACAAAAAAACTGGCCTGGCGCTGTCACTTTTTGAATCTCGATTGGCATAAGGGGTGAAGACCTTGTTTTATCCCCAGACATCAACCGCAGGAATCATCATGACTTATCGCCCTACGCCTTCGCAGCCCGGTATTGCTGCGCGCAATCCCTTAACCCTGGCTTTGCAAGCCGCGACCCTGGCATTGGCCGCTGCAACCGCCCTGCCCGCTCTGGCTCAGGTGGCTGAGTCTGCGGCATCGGTTAAAAAAAGCTACAACATCCCCGCCGGTCCTCTGGGGCGTGCGCTATCGACCTTTGCTATGGAAGCTGGCGTGCTTCTGTCTTTTGATCCGGCACTTGCCGCCAACAAACACACACAGGGATTGCGCGGTGAGTATGGTGTGCAAGAGGGTTTCAGTGTGTTACTGGCTGGCAGCGGCTTAAGCCTGGTGCGTCAGGCCGATGGCAGTTATTCCTTGCAAGCCATCACCGGTGCAGCTGCAGCGCAATTGCCAACGGTACAAATATCCAGCAGCTATGAGCCTTTAAATGCTGGGGTCAGCGGCAATCGCCGCGTGGTCAGCCAACAGGACATCGAGCATATCCAGGCCAATGACCTGGAAGATGTATTTCGTAAAACGCCATCCGTGGCTGTGGGTGGCTCCGTGGCTATCGCAGAAAAAGTCTACGTGCGCGGGCTGGAAGATGCCCTGTTGAATGTCACCATTGATGGCGCGACGCAAGCCGGTGTGTTGTTCCACCACGCCGGCCGTTTGAGTATTGAACCCGAATTGTTAAAACAGGTAGAAGTCCATGCCGGTGCCGGCGTGGCTACGGATGGTCCGGGCGCACTCGGCGGTGCCATTCGGTTTACCACAAAAGATCCGGAAGATTTACTGCGCCCCGGCGAACGGTTTGGTGCGCTGATTAAAGGTGGCTATTTTGATAACACCGAAGGCTACAAAGCCAGTGTGAATGTGTTCGGGCAGCTGAATGACGATTGGAGCGGGATGGCAACTGTAGCCACATCGGACAGCGATGCGATTACCGATGGCAACGGCACTGAACTGGGCGGCACAGAATCTGAACAGGATATGGGCTATGCCAAACTGGTGGGCAAACTCACCGATAGCCAAACGGTAAGACTCAGTTATGACCTGCGCGTGGACGACGGCATTCGTGCACAGCGCCCGCAATGGGTTATCAGCGACTGGAACCCCGGCTACCCGCTCAAGATTGAACGCAACACCGCTAATCTGGGCTATCAATTAAACCCTGCCGATAATCCTTTCCTGAACCTGGAGGCCACGCTTTACAACACCCGGGCAAAGTTGCAACAAAATGTGATTGGTCGCTGGGGAATTTACAACGGTATTTCAGAGAGCCAGGGCATTAACCTGCGCAACACCACGCAGTTGAGCGCTCACGAATTAATTTACGGTGCCGAGTACCGCGACGATACCGTCAATGCTGGCCCGGAAACCAATACCAATGCAGAAGAAGAAAAGGGTACCGTCGTTGGCTTTTTTGTACAGGATCTTTATCAGGTCACCGATAAATTATTGTTAAGCGCCGGGGTACGTTACGACGATTACGAACTGACCGACACGGATGACCAGGAATTTGAAGCCGACGGCTTCAGCCCAAATGTGGGCGCCAGTTATCAACTCACGTCGTCATTAAGTGTCAACGCCAGCTATGCGGAAGCCCTGCGCGGCCGCCAAACAATGGAAACCTTTCTGCTCGATTCACGTATGAATGATCCGGAGCTGGAAGCGGAAGAATCGGAAAATACGGAAGTCGGGTTTGAATATTACCGCGACGCGTTTGGTTTCTCCGGTACCTTTTACCGCGCGCGTATTGATAATGCCATCAACGATCAGCGGATTCCGGTCAATGGTGTACCACGTTGGGTCTTCCGCAATATCGGCGATATTGAAACGGAAGGTTTTGATTTGCGCGTGAGCTACGATTGGACGCAAGTGCAAGTCGGCTTGAGCTACAGCGACTTTGAATCCGAGCTGGTCAGTGATGAGGGTGACCTGGAGCTTAATGCCTACGATCACGGTGCACTCGGCAACACCATCGGCAATACCTGGACGGCTGACCTGGCTTATCAAGTCACCGACACCTTGGAATTGGGTTGGAATGGCCGGCTGGTAGAGAGCCTCGAAAATATCCGCACATCGGCTGGCACTGTGGATAAAGAGGGTTATGCGGTGCACGATATTTATGCGCAATGGTTTGTCACGCCGGATTTCAATGTGACATTCACGGTCAAGAACCTGTTCGACAAATACTACATCGACCACGCTACCAACGGCAGCTTTGAACACATTCCCGGTTATGAAGGCATCGTCGGTTTGTCGGAACCAGGCCGCGACCTGCGTCTGACCCTAAGCTGGCGGATATAAAACCCCTGCGGCTACCTGATCAGGCTAGCCGTAGATTCTTACTCTGGTTCAGGACCAACATTTACACGGATGTAACGCATGGATGCACACCAGCTTCTTCACTGATTCATCCTCATTTATGTGAAAGCCATACTATCGGCTACTCCTCTTTGTCTTGCTCAACAATAACGATTTCGTAACCTGAGGGCAGACGAATACGCACTACTTTCACACCAAGATCGCGTTGTGCGGCCTTGTCAGCGGGTAATTCGTTCGGTTTGGGCCTGCGTCGTAAACGACGCACATACTCCTGCAATTTGTTAAATATAAACACGGCATTGATCCCTGTGAAAAAGAACAGAGAATCGAATGGGGTATGAGGGAAAATATCGAGAACACTTCAGACCGCATTCGATTCGCGGTCTGAATTAAAAGAAAGCCTAACTAACAGACAACGAATGCATATCCGCATGACGGACCGAGCCGGTCATCATGGAGAAGCAATGAATAGTCGAGGTTAGGATTTGCATGGGAAGCACTTTTTTCGGAAACGAAGCCGGGAGAGTACCAGCTCAAAAAAATCCTGCAAGAATTTTTATAAGCTTATGCAAAAAAATTTTATCGGCAGACAGAAGCATCCCTTTCTTTGCCGCGAAGGTTATCGATACACACATAAAAAAACCGGGTCAACATGGTTAACCCGGTCAAGTGCTGCAATTGAGGGTGAGCAGCAAATCAAAAGGTGTATTTGAATCCTGCACTTAAACTGCGGCCCGGCTGGGGTACTACGGCAGCAAGGAAGGATGAATGATTCCAGACTTCCTCATTCAACAGGTTACTACCGCGCACGAATACCAGATAGCGCTCTTCACCGAACAAACTGATGCTCACCGTTGCATTCAACATGTTGTAGCCGGGTGTTTCAGCTTCATAGTCGGCGATATCGTCTTGCGTATTTACGTGGTAGTACTCCAGCTCAGCCCCAATACCATCCGCCTCCATATTCAGGCGTCCACCCACGCGCGATGCAGGAATACGCGGCAGGTTACCGCCATCCACAAACTCGGCCTGTACGTAATCACCGAACAAGGTCGCTGCGACAGTCTCATCGAACTGATAGGTCACCTCCCCTTCCACACCGGTAAATTCGGCATCCTGTTGGGTATATTTAATCAGGCGGAAATCTTCGTATCGGTCCAGGGTGCGGGCATAGATGTAATCATCCACATCGTTGCGGAAGGCATTAACGCTGTAGGTCAGATCGCCACTGTGTTTACGCAGTGACAATTCGATATTGTTGGACACTTCTTTGGAAATCGTCGCGTTGTTCTCGACACCACCGCACGTCAGCGGATGCGGCACCAGACCACATTCGTACGTGTTGGTTGCCAGGTGGACACCGCGCGCATACAACTCCTGCGATTGCGGCAAACGCTCCGCGTTGGCAAAGGACAAGGCCAGCGTCGTCTCCGGTACAAATTCCCAAATAATCGCCGCCGAGAAGGACGTAGCAGAATCATCAAAGGCCGGACGGTTACGCGGGTCGTTCACCGGCGTGTGCTCCTGTTGTTCGTAACGCGCACCCACCTCCAGATGCCACTGGTCATTCAGCTCGTAATGTTCAACGGCAAAAATACCCAGGGTTTCAGATTCGGTATCCGGAATAAATGCCTCTTCGCCCAGCGCGCTGAATTCAGTGTTGGAGAATTGCGCCCCCACCACACCGTGCCAACCGAGCACTGGCGCGTGATCAACTTCAATGCGACCTTCATAACCTTCGTTACGGAAGGTCGTTGAGATTTCCTCTTCTTCAATTTCGTGATGTTCATAATCCGTGTGACTGGCACGAATGCGGATTTTGTGTACACCGGCAAACGGGTCCTGCATCTCACCACGCAGATCAAAACGTTTGCTTTCCAATTCAATGACCGGCACTTCTTCATGTTCGTCCTCATGCTCATGATCGTGGTCATCTTCCTCTTCTTCATCGTGGCTACCGCAATGTAAGCTGGCACCATGGGGGTGACACCCTTCGTATTCATGGGCATGCCCCGGCAAACCGTATTCATCATCGCGATACGAATAGGCCAGCCCCAAAAAGCCGCTGTCACCGATCCAGGAGGCGCCGATGCTGGCGTTGTTGCTCTCTGAAAAGGTGCCGTGGACGTGATCTTCTTCCCAGTTGCGAACTTCATAGTCATCCGCATCCCGCGATGAGCCTTCCACGTGTACCGCGACACTATTACCTAAACGCGCTGTTGCACTCACGGCACCGGCGCGCTCATTGGCCACGCTGTTACCGCGCAAGGCAACAAACCCCTCAACGGGCTGCTCGGGTAGAGCTTCAGGAACCTTGTTATCCAATACGTTCACTACACCGCCAATTGCACCGCCGCCATACAGCAAGGTGGCGGGACCGCGTAAAACCTCTACCTTTTGCGCCAACAGGGGATCGGCTGTCACCGCATGGTCAGGCGAAATATCGGACGCGTCCAACAGGCTTGCACCATCCGACAGTACTTTTACGCGCGGCGAGGTTTGCCCCCGCACCACCGGCCGGCTTGCCCCGCCGCCAAAGGTGTCGGAATGCACACCCGGCAAACCATTCAGCAGTTCCCCCAGGGTAGAACTGCCGCGTTGGGTAATCTGCTTGTCATCCAGGATGCTGTAAGGCGCAACGATTTTGTTCGCGTCCTCATCCACCGCCAGGGCAGTGACATGGATGATCGGCATAGCATCTTCCCGGCTGACATCGGGTTGACCCGCACCAGGCTGGGCCACCGCCGCAGCCGAAACAGCAAGAAAACCGCCGCTCAGGATGACCTTGAGAGCTGACGCGAGGGGGTGTGGATGGAAACGCATGGACAAATCCTCTTGTTTAAAACGTGTGCGATTGACAGGTGTTTAAGAATAAAGGGCTCTGGGTGGCCGATCTGCACAATGTTATACCATAACATTTTGGTTGCATAGAAGGTTATTACATAACATTTAAGAGGCAAGACTTTCCAGACAGAAGCAGACAAAACACTCCTAACCTCCCATGCAGGAGTGCTATGAATTGGCTCCATAGAACGTTGACTGCCACTCGTTGAGAAAAACTACTGCTTAAGTCGGCGTAATTATGTGTAATGCTCTGCATATTAGAAAAACTCAATAATAGATAATCCACTAAAGCCAGCTAGCATCTAAAGTTGTGACATGAGCCATCAGCTGGCAAAAAATATCCGTTCAAAGTCCCAATAGGAGATGACACAAAATGCCAACCAAAATCGGATTTTGGAACGTTGAGCACTGGAGTAATAATGCTCTCTTGAAAGCCGAAGAAGCCGAAGAACAAGCTACGTTCGCGCTGGAGCGAATCCAGAGAGGCGCTGTTCAACGGGGGCATAACACCAAGCCGACACGAGCAGTGACTCGACTACAATTGAGAAATGACTGGAAAAAACACAAGTTCAGCGGTTTATCCCGTGCAGAAAAGAGTGAGCTGAATGCACTGAAATATGCCAAAGGTAAACTGAGAATCGCGCAGCAAAAAGTTAGGAAATATACTTATGCGCGGGATATGGTTTATTCGTGCGACCATTTGTTCTATTGCGA
>CAMLOU010000153.1 GCA_946481735.1 uncultured Cellvibrio sp. | reverse complement strand
CCAGATGAACCCGAGCCAGAGAAACCTGCGGTTGCCGCCGTTAAACCCGCACCTAAGCCGCAGCCAGCACCCACTACAGCACCGGCAACTCCGGTCATCGAAACTCCAAAAGTCGAGCTTCCGAAGCTAGCAGAGGAAACACCCAGACCAGAACCGGAGAAGCCGGCGGTAGCCGCAAGACCGGAGCCAAAGGAACAACCGCGACCCGTAGCTGCAACGCCATCAAGGCAGGAAGAAGAGGAAGACAACGAACCTGCACTGACGGCCCAATCACTGTTGGCTCGCCAGTTCTACGTGTCAGACTTATTGAAAAAAATTCGTACCAACGTGAAATATCCACGTCGCGCGCTGGATCGTGGTCATGAGGGCGGGGTGCGGATTTCCGTGGCTATTGACCGGCAAGGCAACATCAAGAGCATGTCCTGGCTGGAGGAAACACGTCATGACACATTAAATAAAGAAGCGTGGGAAGCTATTCAGCGGTCTGCGCCCTTTCCGGCGATGCCAGATGCAATTCCTGGTTCAGGCTTTGAGTTCTCGGCGCCTATCACCTTCGCGCTACCAAAATAAACGCTGTGTCGTGTGATAAAAAACCACCGCAAGGTGGTTTTTTTTAGCCTTAAGAAAGTTTGCTGAGCCGCTGTTCTATCACTTTCTGGATGCTTTTTCGTTCCAGCTCTGAATGCTCTACCAAACGGTCCAGGTGTATCGCATGCAGATGCAAACACGGCGTCGACGCATCAAGTTCTCGCAAATCCCCTTTCATCAACACCGGCAAAAAGGGCTTGTTGGGTGGCAGTTGCTGCCGGACGACACGCAAGCCCATCTGCAAAGGTACATTTTTATATTTACTGGGGCCGCCCCGAAACGGAATTGAAAGAAACAGTGCAGGCTTGCCTTGATGAATGCCTGGAAGGATATTCAAACCCGTGGCACTTACCGATTCTGCCGGAATGCCATTAAAGGTATCGTGGGGCGCATAGGGATTAGGCAGAATGACCAGTTTGCGGTCTTCTTCTTTGGGAAAAAAAATATTGTAGTTGGTATAAAGCTGCTCAACCGATCCAGAAAACACACACAGCCGGTTTTCAAAACCCATAACAAAATCGATGGCCCGCTGGCGCTGGTTAAAAGCTTCCAGATCCCATACGAGGTCTTTATTATCATTCGCGATACTCACATGCGTCCCCTGTAGACATAAATTACGCTGCAATGTGATGCGCCATATAGGTCACATTGATCAACACACGAAAATCTACCTCAAACACATTGATTATCAACGCGAGTCCTTATCCTTCGATGACTCTTCCATTTCTTTTTCCTGCAGGCTTTGCAGGAGTTCGCGCAGCTCATCCAGCCCCTGCTGGGAAAACAGGAATCCACTACGGCCGGGGCCGATGTATTCGCGCTCTTCTATCTCCATACAGCGGTTGCGAATCTCATCCAGTTCAGGGTTATGGCGCAACGGTATCGCCTCAAATACCCGCCAGTCATTCTCACTGGCCTGGCCACTCAATACTAACTCAAGCAGTGTAATCACGTTATGTCGCTGGATGCGGTAACGCGGTGTTCGCACCCACATCAAAACCACCAGTACGGTAACAAAGATCAATATTGTCAGTACCAGTGTAGCCAACACGGACTTAATGTTCCCGCGTTGCGCGGAAGCGGACATCCGGGTGACGCTCTTCCGTCAATGACAGGTTAACCCGTGTAGGCGCGAGGTATGTTAAATGTCCCCCACCATCCAGCGCCAGGTTATCGGCACATTTACGTTTGAATTCTTCCAGTTTCTTCGCATCAGCACAATCAACCCAACGCGCTGTCGTTACGTTGACCTGCTCATAGATGGCTTCCACTTTATACTCACCTTTCAGGCGATAGGCCACCACCTCAAATTGCAGCACACCGACTGCACCGACCACGATATCGTTGTTGTTCAGCGGAAAAAATACCTGCGTTGAGCCTTCTTCAGAAAGCTGTTGCAACCCTTTTTGTAACTGCTTGGCTTTGAGTGGATCTTTCAAACGGATTCGGCGAAATAACTCCGGCGCAAAATGCGGGATGCCGGTGAACTTGAGCTCTTCCCCTTCTGTGAAAGTGTCTCCAATCTGGATGGTACCGTGATTGTGCAAACCGATAATGTCACCGGCCATGGCCTCTTCTACGGCGCTGCGGTCGCCCGCCATAAACGTCACCGCATCGGCAATCCGGATATCTTTTGCCAGACGCACGTGGCGCATCTTCATGCCTTGGTGATAAACACCCGAGCAGACGCGCATAAAAGCGATGCGGTCACGGTGTTTAGGATCCATGTTGGCCTGGATCTTAAAAACGAAGCCACTGAATTTATCCTCAGCAGCTTCCACTACCCGCTCTTTCGCCGCGCGACTGCGCGGTGTCGGCGCCCACTCCACAAAGCCATCCAGCATTTCGCGCACCCCGAAGTTGCCTAATGCGGTGCCGAAAAATACCGGCGTCATTCGCCCGGCCAGATATTCATTGATATCAAACTGATGCGTAGCACCCCGTACGAAGTCAATCTCTTCGCGAATATCACCAGCGTAACTACCCAGTAATTGACTGGCTTCCGCACTATCCAATCCTTTGATCTGGATATCGTCCGGGATAGTGTGGCCCTTCCCTTGCTGGTAGACATGGATGGTATCGGTATAAAAATTGTAAACGCCAACAAAATCCTTTCCGGAACCGAGGGGCCAGTTAATCGGAGCGGAGGTGATCTTCAGTACGCTTTCGATCTCATCCAGTAACTCCACCGGACTACGGCTCTCACGATCCATCTTGTTGATAAATGAAAGAATCGGCGTATCGCGCAACCGACACACTTCCATCAGCTTAATCGTACGGTCTTCTACACCTTTTGCGCCGTCGATCATCATCAACACGGAATCCACCGCGGTCAGGGTACGGTACGTATCTTCGGAGAAGTCTTCGTGTCCGGGCGTATCCAGCAAATTAACGATCCGCCCCTTGTAAGGGAATTGCATGACCGATGAGGTGACCGAAATTCCCCGCTCCTGCTCCATGGTCATCCAGTCTGACTTGGCGTGAGGGCCTCGCTTGCCCTTAACCGAACCCGCCAATTGAATCGCATTACCCCACAACAATAATTTTTCTGTGATGGTGGTTTTACCGGCATCCGGGTGGGAAATAATGGCAAAGGTGCGGCGCTTGGCCAGTTCGCGGGTCAATTCAGTCATAAATGTACTATCGTAGAAGATTAAAAACGGGCGCGATTATAGCGTAGTTCGCCCTTCACTTTGGGTCTGCCGGATATATTGTTGTAACCAGCTCCATGCCCAGAATCCCATAATCAGGTTAGCCACGGCGGTGGCAATAAAAATTCCCGTCATCTGCCATAACCATTGCCCAAGAAACGCCAGAGGCAAAAAGATATACAACACCCGCCCCGCCGAAATAAGCATGGCGGGCCAAGGGTGACCGAGACCATTGAAGGCAGCATTAACTGACATGATCACACCGTAGGCTCCATAGCTGAAGGGCACGATAGCCAGATACAGCACAGCGACTTCAATAACCTCAGCGTGATCACCAAAAACACCCACAATCAGGTCACCAAAGAGCCATAAGGCAAAGGCTAACAAAATGCCGAATCCCAAACAAAATACCGTGAGGACCCGTTGGGCTTCGATTAATCGATCATATTTTCCTGCGCCGAGATTCTGGCCAAAAAAGGGTCCAATCACCCCTGACAATGCATAAAAAACAATCAGTGCCAGAGGCTCAATGCGCATGGCAATCCCCAATCCGGCAACCGCATCAGTGCCATATCGGGCGACCATCATGACCACCACGGCACTGGCCAGAGGGACAATGACATTCGCGACCATTGCAGGAATGCCGACGTGCACAATCACACCCCAGGACGCGCGCAGTTGCACCCACCCGATCAGTGGGTTGATCACCATCCTGACGCGATAACGCAGGATATAAAGCGCAACCAGTACCATCAGGACACGCGTGATAAGGGTAGCAATAGCAGCCCCTTGTAATCCCAGCGCGGGAGAACCGAGCAAGCCAAAGATAAAGATAGGGTCCAGGATGGCGTTGAGCACGGCGGCGCCGCTCATCAGATACCCCTGGATATGACTCATTCCCATAGCACGCAGGGCGGCCAGGCTCACCATAGGGACCATCAAACAAGGTGCGCTGAAAAACCAGATCGACATATAACTGCGAATCAGTGGGATCAGTTCCGGCGTAGCGCCCAATGTAAGAAAGATAGGCTCCAGAAAAATCCAGCCGATGAAACACATAACGACCGAGATCAGTAGCGTCAGGCTCATAGCATCAGTGGCGAGGCGCTGGGCGGTGGGGGCATCCCCCTCTCCGATAGCGCGCGCCACAGCCGATGAGGTGCCGGCCCCCAAGCCGATACCAAGGCTGGTCAATATCATGATGACCGGGAAAGTAAAACTCAGTGCCGCCAAGGGTTCTCTACCCACCTGAGCGATGAAAAAAGTATCTACGGCATTAAGTGACATGGTGGCCATCAACCCCCAGACCATGGGGATAGCCATATTTTTAAGTTGTTGCGAAACCCGGCCCTCAATCAGGGTAGCTTGTAGCGATTGCGCCATAATTGAGGTAGTGCCTCTAAATCAAAGGAGCGACAAATCAAAGGGAGCGACAAATCAAAGAAAGCGTCGATCAGACAGGCGAAAAAAACAGCGGCAAAGTATACACCAGCATGTCTCAGCTTTCAGGCAGGAGCCGCGATTTCAATCAATTTGTCGCACTAACTGCGGCAAGATGCCGCACTACAGGGAAATCGTTTAACCGGTGCTTTTCGCTATAATCTGCCACAATGCAGACCAATATCATCCTGTGGAATTCCATGACCGACAAACTTCCGCTGACGCTTGCCGCACCGGCACAACATCTTCGCCATTTGGTCATGATCCGTTGGCTGCTGATTATTTGTTTGTGTGCGACAGCAGTTTTAACGTTTATCTTCAGTGATCTGACCCTGCCTTACCAGGCGTTCGCAACGATTTTGTTAACCTTTATCGCGATCAACTGGTTGACCGCTCTGCGCTTGCGCCGCGAAGTACCTGTCACGGATATTGAGTTCTTCGTGCAGCTGCTGCTTGATGTGCTGTGCCTCAGCGCATTGTTTTATTTCAGCGGTGGTGCCAACAATCCTTTTATTTCCTATTTTCTCGTGCCGATTTGCATCTCAGCAGCCACATTATCCTGGTCGTATACCTGGGTCATCACATCACTGTGTGTTGCTAGTTATACGCTCCTACTATTTTTTCACATAGCACTACCGGCATTGTCCCCGACACATCATCATGGCGATCATCAGGACATCAATCTCCATATCCTCGGGATGTGGTTGAATTTTTTCATCAGCGCTGCACTGATTACTTATTTTGTCGTGAAGATGGCTCAGGATCTGCGCAGGCAAGATGAACTGCTGAATCAAAAGCGCGAAGACGATCTGCGTGATGAGCAGTTGATGGCCGTGGCCACACTGGCGGCGGGAACCGCTCATGAGTTAGGTACCCCCTTATCGACCATGAAAGTATTATTAGCAGAACTGCGCGATGAATACCGTCATGAACCACAGTTATACGAAGATTTGAACGTGCTATCAGACCAGGTTCAGCAATGCGCACTCACCCTGAAGCACTTGGTGGGTAAAGCAGAATATGGCAAGGATGGACAGATTGCTCCGCAATCGTTGCGACAGTTCTGCGAAGATATTATTGAACGATGGCGAGTCATGCGGCCGGACGTCGTTGCCAAATTGGAAATTAACAAGAATTCCACAGATATTGTTTGCTGCCTGCACCCGACAATCGCGCAATCAATTATCAACTTGCTGAATAATGCTGCTGATGCCAATCCTGAAAACATCTTTATTTATATCGAGTGGGACCAAGTGGCCATGCGCTGGAAAATCGAAGATAACGGCCCAGGCATACCGATGGACATAGCCAGCCAGCTTGGTAAGCCCTTTGTCACAACGAAAGGAAAAGGTTTGGGTTTAGGATTGTTTTTAACACACGCCACGATCAATCGGTACGGCGGCAAAGTGTATCTTTACAATCGCTCACCGCAAGGCACCTTGACGGAATTGCATCTGCCATTGCGGCACCTGGAATAAAGTTTATGGCCATACATCAATCAAAAGAAACCTTTCTGTTAGTCGACGATGACCAGACACTATGCCAAATGCTCAGCAGAGCGCTTACCCGGCGCGGTCACGATGCATTTTCAGCAGACGATAGCAAAAGTGCATTGCTGTTATTGAGCAAACATACCTTCACCAAAGCCGTCGTAGATTTAAAGCTCTCACAAGAATCCGGGCTCATGTTAATTCGAGAACTTAAAACACGGCAGCCATCTCTGGATATTGTCATGTTGACTGGATATTCAAGCATATCCACTGCGGTAGAAGCTATTAAACTTGGGGCGCTGAATTATTTATGTAAGCCAGCGGATACTGAAGATATTCTCGCCGCATTCGATCTTCACGCCACCAAGTCATTAGAGATTCCCAATAACCCGCCCTCGGTTGATCGGCTTGAATGGGAACATATACAGAAAGTCTTGCAGGAAAATGATGGCAATATCTCTGCTACGGCGCGTAGCTTGGGCATGCACAGACGAACATTGCAGCGTAAGTTGCAGAAACGACCGGTTAAACAATAGATTTATAGCTGGCAAGCCATCAGCAACGCATCTTCGTGCCCGTTTACCGTCGGGTAGTAATTTTTCCGCTGACCGACCTCAAAAAAACCTTCACGAGCATATAGTTCTATCGCTTTGCGGTTGGAAACACGAACTTCCAGAAACATCATGTCCGCATGATCTTTTACATAATTAACGGCGTACTGCAATAAACAGCTTCCGATACCTTTCCGTTGATAGCTCGGCGCTACAGCAATATTCAACAATTCAGCATCACCACCACCGTGGGCAACAACCACATACCCAACAAGTGTTCCTTTGCTTTCAGCCAACCAGCAGCGCTGGCGGCCACGCAAACAATCTTCAAAACTCGATTGCCGCCACGGGTGAGAATGAACGCTACGCTCTAGCAGCAGGACATCAGCAAGATCGTTAGCTGCTAGCAGACGCATATCCAACAGCAGACCCGATGATGTTTTCAAACTAATGGATGAAGACATAGATTATGCAGCACGATCCCATGATTGGAGTGCACGCCATAAGTTGGGTTTTTGTTCTGGTTTTTGTAACAATTCAACAAGACTTGGCGCAATAAGAGCACGGGAAGAAAAGCGTGGTAGATCTATTGAATGAAATAGCAGAGCGTCATATGAGTCCTCAGCATCAAGAAAATACTGCGCCGCATTCTGTCCCATTAACAGAAGTTGCTTGACAGGCCTGCGCTCCAACTCAACCTCCAACCAAACCTGCAGAACGCTGCGAGCATCATCAACTGTGCGTGACACAAAAGTATTATCAATTAATGGCCACCGCAACACATCCTCAACCCCTGGGTGTGAATGCGCTCCATATAAAGCGCGGAAGATATTTTGTAATAACAGTTCAGTCGGCAAGGCTAATTGAGTGTTGCGTGAATCAATGACCAACACATCATTCTGCGGCCGCCAGATGCTTAATGAAAAGGCTGGTATTGTCTTAACATTTAAAGGTGGCGCTGAAGGCTTAATACTTTCTGGTTCAAGCTTTACCGAAGCGTTTTTCTTCGATTGATCCAGCGTCAGGTCGCGCAGCACATCCGCGACCATAACTGGTTTATCCAGACCAGAAGATCTTTCACGGGAGGATGTATCTGTCTGAGAAGAGGAATGGACTTCCTCGTCCACAACTACAGACGGTATTGCTGAGGCCGCCGGCAATTCGCATGCAACAGGAAGTGGAGCAAGAGCCAAACGCCAGCGGGGCATGTAGTTCTCTATGCCCATCGAGGTCAAATATGACTGACGTTGATACTCATTCATGAAAACTTATACCCCATCACGTTGGGGATGTGATTTTTCTGAGCGTGAATGCAGCAGATTCAGGGCGTGCAAGTAAGCCTTGGCAGATGCGGTTACGATATCAGTATCTGCGCCTACACCATTTACAATAACCCCATTCTTTTCCAGACGAACCGTCACGTCTCCTTGCGAGTCGGTACCTTCAGTAATCGCATTCACGGAATAAAGTTGAAGGTGTGCGCCGCTGCTAATGACTTTTTCGATTGCTTTAAAGGTGGCATCTACAGGACCACTTCCACTCGCTTCTGAGGTTTGATTTACACCATTTACCACAATTGCAAGCTTCGCATAGGGGTTGATGCCGGTTTTACATATCACCTCCATCTCACCCAATTGGTACGCCTCGTGAAGGGTATGGGGTTGAGCATCACTCACCAACGCCTGGAGGTCTTCATCGAAAACTTCATGCTTTTTATCGGCTAAATCTTTGAAGCGTATAAAGGCAGCATTCAGTGCTTCACTGTCTGCAAAAGTAATACCTAATGCTTCAAATCTTGCTTTGACAGCCGCTCGTCCGGAGTGCTTACCCAAAACAAGCTTGTTCGTATTCCAACCTACATCTTCAGCACGCATGATTTCATAAGTTTCGCGATGCTTGAGAATACCATCCTGGTGAATACCTGATTCGTGAGCAAATGCATTTGCCCCCACAATCGCTTTATTGGGCTGCACGGGAAAGCCAGTAATGCTGGATACCAATCTGGAGGTCGGGACGATGTGGGTTGTATCGATTGTCGTTTGGACAGGCATCATGTCTTTACGGGTTTTCACCGCCATGACTATTTCTTCCAGCGCAGCATTACCCGCACGCTCTCCCAGTCCGTTGATCGTGCATTCCACTTGCCGCGCGCCATGCATCACAGCGGAAAGTGAGTTAGCCACCGCCAAACCCAGATCGTTATGGCAATGCGTAGAAAAAATGGCTTTATCCGCATTCGGAATCGCGCTAATTAATCGGCTAAAAAGCATCCCATATTCACCCGGCTCACCGTAACCGACGGTGTCCGGCAAATTAATTGTCCGGGCACCCGCCGCGATCACGGATTCGATGATGCGACACATGAATTCAAACTCTGAACGACTGGCATCTTCCAGGGAGAACTCCACATCATCAGTAAACTGGCGCGCCAACTTAACGGCAGCTACGGCCTGCTCCAGGACTTTTGGTGGCTCCATCTGAAGCTTGTACTTCATGTGGATCGGTGAGGTAGCAATAAACGTGTGAATGCGGCCGGAATTCGCTGGCCTGATAGCTTCTGCAGCCCGTTCGATATCGCCTTTAACAGCCCTGGCCAAGCTACAGACTGTTGAATCTTTAACAGCTTCAGCTACAGCACGTACCGATTCAAAGTCGCCCGGGCTTGCTATCGCAAAACCAGCCTCAATGACATCAACTTTTAATTTTTCCAGCATTCGGGCAATACGGACTTTTTCATCGCGCGTCATGGACGCACCAGGACTTTGCTCTCCATCGCGTAATGTTGTGTCAAAAATAACTAGCCTGTCTTTACTCATCATAATTTCCACATTGCTATGGCAGTTTAATTGAGTGAATTATAAGACAGCACTGAAAGTTAAGATATGACAAAGCGGTTGAGAAAAGCCGTATACCCAGACTCAGTAGTCATACGATGCTGGCTCGTTGCCAGTAAAGGAAATGCCCAGAAAAGAAAAAGCCCCGTCTGTGTATACAGACGGGGCTCGGGATTAAGAGCTTGAC
>CAMLOU010000152.1 GCA_946481735.1 uncultured Cellvibrio sp. | reverse complement strand
TATATACTTGCGCTCTCATTCTTATCTATTCTTGGTTGCAGTGGTGAGGAAATGGAAGGTTTTATTAAAACTCAGAAAAACGAAATGCAATGCCAGGTGTATTTCTTTAAAAGCTGGGCGACATACAGTCACCCAGTTAAGCCTGTAGATGCAATGGACTATACGGAATCGATAAAGCGTGGCAAGTTTTATAGGGCCTGGATGTGTGATACCAAGGAAAGCCACTCCTTGTTTACCTTATTTGAAGGAATAGAACTATCCGGGTTTGATCCGCAATTAATCCCCAAGGCAGCTGAGGTAAATTTTTATTCTGCCATGCGCAACCAGCAGGGCGAACCGGTCAAGGGAAAAAAAATTACTCCTGAAAACTCAATTTATGAGCAAGATTATTTTATCGCTTATACACAGAACGGCGAAGAACAGATTCAATATGTTAAACAGGCGGTTAAACTCCGCTATGAGTACGTTTATAAAGACTCAGGCGCACTCGATAAAGTAATAATTACTAATGCACTAGGTGAGAAAAATACACTGGAATACTGATGAAAAAGCAGGGCGTTTCAAATTAGAACGAGGGAATATTCCCTCGTTCTAATTTGACTGCATGTATTGCTGTCAACGCTGCTCATTAGAACGCAATTCTTCACGCCGCGTTATAGCTCTCTCATAAGCTTCGAACGCCGCGTCACGATTTTTAAATTGAAAGATGTGATTTATTGAACATTCGTTATCTCGCGTAATGATCTTATCGATACGTCCGCCACAAATTTCGCTGAAGCCACCACTGAACATAATGCCCATTGAAGTTTGAAGATCTAGGCATCCAGGGTGCACGGTGGCGATGTAATAATCGGTGTCAGAGTCGATGTTGATCACATCACCTTGAACACCGTAACCGCGAATGTCGCTTGTCCTAACACAGGCGCGACCATTTTGGCCGGTGGTTTCGCGTAGCGTGTCGGAGATGCTCGGCAGTTTATGATCCATGGACGTGCAGGCCGCCAGTCCCACGATAAACGGAATTAATAAATAGGTTTTCATAAAATCCCCCATAGGTTTTCGCCGCTTTTGTTTGCAGGTATGACAACCAAGTAAAAGGGCGTTAGGCTAAAAAATAACTGAGTGGAAGTAGTATGTCATTGAGTTGACGATTAACGGCATGTTGGGGGCTCAAATGATAAATACAATTTAACATAATATACATTATGCGCATCTTGTAGGGTGAGAACCCTAATGATTTTTCAAAGAAAAACAATCAATTAGCCGCGCATGCATCATGAATCACCATCGATAACACAGACGCCCAATAAGTTAAAGCACCGGCAACACAATGTCGCCGTCTCTCGCGCTTGCATTGCTGCGCGCGCTCGGCGGCGTGGTATAGCCCCATTCTTCAAAGCCGATTGAATTACACATTTATTTCTCTTTCGGCTATCAATCGTATGGAAATATTTTCCGTCATACGGTTTCAATTACACCGCGCGCAACATGTTTAGTTGTAGATATTTGATGCCACAATTTACTCAGTAAAAAACAAATTTCTTATAAAAATTTTACGTTGTGTGACCCCTGCGCGATTCATGGCATGAACACGGCGACAGATTCAATGAGATTCGTGACGCGATACGCAATCCAGATAATTAAAAAAAATGTGAGACGCCACACCTTAGTTTCAAATTGACAATATCGCGGTGCAGTTGTTTACTCACCGACGACGCCGGCCGTCGGTGGTACGAAAATAGCGCTTGATAATAGATTCAAATAAGCAGCAGGCCTCGCTATTCATTTTTGTTTTTCTGAGTCGAACCTCCGCCGATGTTCAGGCGTTTCAGTGTAAATATCAGCAACACTCCCATGCCAATAATGATTTCAAACAGGAGTTCGAAAATGACCATCCATTTACCAAGAAACCTGCTCTTTGCAGCAGCTGTACTTACCTCAGCCCACGGGGCGCATGCCCTGACCTCCGGCTCTGCCGAAGCTACGCTTAATGTCAATAATAATTGGGGTTCCGGTTATTGCGCTAACGTCACCATTGCCAACAATGGCAGCCAGGCCATTACTTCCTGGACGGTTGGCTTGAACCTTAATGGCACGACCATCAATAACCTTTGGAACGGTAACTTGAGTGGCGTTACGGTTACCCCTGCGGCGTACAACGCAAACGTGGCGCCGGGCGGCAACACCAGTTTTGGTTTTTGTGCCAACGGTAGCGCGACACCAGCACTGGCAACGTTTACCGTTCAGGGTGGTAGTGGCTCAAGCAGCACCCCTACCAGCTCAAGCAGTTCGAGCAGCCCGGTCAGTTCCGTTAGTTCGAGCAGCTCCAGCAGTTCAGTTGCTGGCGGTAACAACAGCATCACTGTGCGCATGAGCGGCGTTACCGGAGACGAAAGTGTCAGCCTGCAAATCGGCGGCCAGACCATCCAGACCTGGACATTGAGCGTCGGCATGCTCGACTACACTGTACAAACCAACGCTACCGGTCAGTTGCGCGTTGCATTTACCAATGATGCTGGTGATCGCGATGTCGAAGTGGATTACATTATCGTCAATGGCGTGACCTATCAGGCTGAAGATCAGGAAGATAATACCGGTGCGTGGGACGGAGAATGTGGTGCGGGTTCTTTCTCACAAATGTTGCATTGCAACGGTTCCATCGGTTTTGGTAACCCGTTCGATGGCAGCAACTCATCATCCAGTTCCAGCAGCACCTCAAGCTCAAGCAGCAGCCAGAACCCCGGCAACCCGAACTTCCCCGATTTCTTTGTGGGTAATATCACCACCAACGGTTCGGTTCGCTCCGACTTCACCCAATACTGGGATCAAATTACACCAGAAAACGAAGGCAAGTGGGGTTCCGTTGAGGGCACTCGCGACCAGTACAACTGGGGTCCGCTGGATGCCATCTACAACTTCGCTCGCGCGAACGGTATTCCTGTCAAAGCGCACACGCTGGTGTGGGGTAGTCAGCGTCCGGGTTGGATTGACGGCTTGAGTGCTGCGGAGCAGCGCGCGGAAATTGAAGAATGGATTCGCGATTACTGCGCACGCTACCCGGATACGGCGATGATTGATGTGGTGAACGAAGCGCTGCCTTCGCACGCGCCGGCAAACTATGCGGCCAATGCGTTTGGCAGCAACTGGATCACCGAATCCTTCCGGTTGGCGCGCCAGCATTGCCCGAATGCTGTTCTGATCTACAACGACTACAACTTCATGACCTGGGATACCGATGCCATCATCGACATGATTCGCCCGGCTGTGAACTCCGGTTATGTCGATGCTCTGGGCCTTCAGGCGCACAGCCTGTATTCTCCACGAGTCTGGACCGCTCAGGAAATTCAGAGCAAGCTGGATCAAATTTCCGCGTTGGGCCTGCCGTTGTATATCTCCGAGTATGACATCGAGGCGACGAATGATCAGACTCAGTTACAGTACATGCAGATGCACTTCCCTATCTTCTACAACCACCCCAATGTGGCCGGTATAACCCTTTGGGGTTATGTTGTCGGTGCTACCTGGCGTGAAGGCACTGGCCTGATCCAAAGCAATGGTCAGCAGCGCCCGGCCATGCAGTGGTTAATGGAGTATCTGAACCGCTAAGCACTTGCAGTATCAATAAGCGTTATATGCAAACGATCAAGGGAAACGGATTTCCCTTGGTTGCTCTTTCCCGATGAGTCTCCGCTAATTTCTTTCTCACCCTGGATCTATTTCCGCCGCGTCACAACCAGCCCCACAGCGGCTATACGATATGCCTCACCATACCCGGGCTGCTCAAGTTCTTCGCTAAAGATATCTGGATCTATCTCTTCATAAGACCAGTGGCAGTTTGCATCAGCGATCAAGTGACGCAATTCGGCCATCAATGGATCTGAGCGGCCTGTCATGGCGACGCCGGTGTATAGGAGCAATCGGCCTCCAGGTGCCAAATGACTAATCGCATATTGGACGATACGGATACTTAAATGGAGTCCGAGCTGAGCGCCACCGTCTTTGTAAGCGCAGCCAGCAGCATCCTTTATGTAAGGCGGGTTCGATATGATGAGGTCAAAGTTGCCGTGAACGGTGGTAAAGACATCGCCGTGCACAAAGCGGGTTTCGACAGTTGCGGCGGCAGCATTTGCCCGTGCGTAAGTTATCGCCAGGGGGTTAATGTCATTCAAAGTAAGATCAACAGGACTTCTCGACGCGCGCAGGGCGACCACCCCACCCGCCCCGCTCCCGCTACCGATATCCAGGATTCTCACTGGATCGGCGGAGCTGACCACGCAGTGTTGCAGCGTTTGCCGAATGAAGCGCGCGAAACGATAGGTATCAGGGCCAAAAAATACAGCGTCAGATTGGGCAGTTGGAAATGCAGAGTGTAAAAATAAATCATTTCCCAGTGAAGATATTCGCACTTTGCTTTTGAAAAATTCGCCACAGGGCTGTAGCAGGTCCGCTTCTATCATCAGGCTGCGCAGTAACGGCGACAGTGCGTTGATGTCAAATGGCAAATTCCAGCCGAAGATGTCCCAGAGCGTGGTGCCGGGCGCCTGATGTTGTGTTAAAAAACGCTGATGGGTGACCGGCGTTACGGTAGTAAATCGATAGCCTTGCATTGCGAGGGTTCGCAATAGCTCTACCAGTAATTTTTGCGATGATGAAGCCGGACTTTCATCTTGGGGAGGGGTAATTTCCAATTCACTCTGCGTTAGCAATTGACGACCTTTTTCCCGCTCGGCCGGTTATTCTCCATATCACTAACATTCAACCCGAATTCACGGCTATACCGATCAAAGCACAGCTTGCCGCACTGCAATCGCATCAACGCGCCTTCAGCAATGAATTGCGCACAATCGGGATTTTCTGCAACCAGCGGTTGGATAATTTCTCTATTCCAGGCTTGCGAGTGACATACATCCAGTACGGCGTGCAAATCAAAATAGGCACGCGCTCGTCTCGAAAAGCCGACGCGCTTCATACCTTGAGCAACACGTGCAGCTCTTAACGGAGCGGTTAATTCGATAACGCCCAGCGCGCCGAGCGAGTGATACGCGTAGCGACGCGAAGTCGCAAGCCCCAACATGGTATTTGCCAGCGCCAGGGATTCCCACACCGTCGAATCAATGGAAGGCTGCAAACCCAGGTTCCGGACCATATACTCAAGCAGCGGACCGTGCATTGCGCGCGGTTTGCCACGGCCCATTTCATCCCAATAATTTCTTGCGCATTCGAGTTTTGCCTGCACGGGCAGCTTCACTTGGGTGTACGCCACCAGATCATCAAACCCCGCCTCGCCTGCCGCTTCCTGCGTTAAAAACCATTTCAATTGATCTGCTGTTGCGGTATTGGCTAACCAATCAAACAGCGGATGATGTTGCCCGGGTCCCCACTCCGCCAAGGATTCAAACCAGGCGACAAATTGATTTGCGTCACCTGTTGTTCTCCGTGTAAGTGGTTTTATCGATGCACGCAACGCTTCCAGATATTTTCCTTCAAGAAGACGATACGCGAAGTCATTACGTTCATTTTCTTCCCACAGTGGCGAAGGCGTACCTACTGCCAAGCGACCGTTATTAAACTTAGCGAGACGTGAATGAAAAATAAAAGGGTCTTTGTCGATGCTGGTAAGTGACATAAAATTCCTACCGCGCGTTATATAAAATCTCCAAGGGTTTAAAATTCTCGGAAGCCAGCAAATAAATTCGCGCATCGCAGAATTTTTTTCAGTTCGGTTTGACACACTTAGCCGCGCTGTAGCGAGTAAAAATTCCGTGATTAAAAACTCCAACAAACGAAGCCTACATTTTTTTATCCTTTTCGTGCCATTAAATAATGCTGTTGTTATCTCTGCTGCCAGCGATTTCACATTCTCGCGTTGGCATCGCCCCATCTTTTATATATAAAAATAATTCCGTATGTGATTTGCATCCCATTCCTGAACTTTAGTCGCATGATCCAACGCACCTGCCCTCGCGGCTGTTCTGGGGTCGTTACTATATGGTCCCGCAGACTATTTTAGCTGCAGTTCATCCTTTAAATGACGTGCTGCGGGTTCATCTCAAGCGAAGCGTCTGCTTCCGATGTCCTTAAAAATTTAATAACGATAGGAGAACAACCTGATGAAAATCTCACGATTAAAAGCGCTTGGCCTCGCGGCCTTGCTCAGTACGGGGCTGGCGGCCAGTTCGTCAGCTTTGGCTCAGGCCAGCTGTGAATATGTAGTAACTAACAGCTGGGGTAGCGGCGCGACGGCTGCCATCGAAATAACCAACAACAGTGCTACTGCGATCAATGGCTGGAACGTCAGCTGGTCCTACAATAACAATCGTGTTACCAGCAGCTGGAATGCCAATGTCAGCGGCAGCAATCCCTATTCGGCCACCAATTTAAGTTGGAATGGCAGCATTCAGCCGGGGCAAACCGTGTCCTTCGGCATGCAGGTAAATACCAATGGTGCCGCTGAAACGCCAGCAGTGACCGGCAGTATCTGTGGCGGCAGTCCAGCTTCTTCGGCGTCCAGTTCAAGTAGCTCATCAACGCCACCGGCGAGCTCCTCATCCAGTGTGCCGGGTTCATCCATTGCAAGTTCTGCCAGCAGCTGCGCCAGTACCGGCTCGCAATGCAATTGGTATGGCACCAACTACCCACTTTGCAATACCACGCAAAGCGGCTGGGGTTGGGAAAATAATCAGAGCTGTATCTCACGCAGTACCTGTACCAGCCAACCTGCCCCCTTCGGCATTGTGGGCGGCGCTGCATGTCCGGGTTCAAGTTCATCGTCCAGCGTACCGCCGGTCAGCTCCAGTTCATCATCGGCTCCAGGTTCCTCCAGCAGCGCTTCCAGTGTCACCAATCCCGGTGGCATGACCAGTGTTGAATTGACCCAGGTGATGGGTGTGGGTTGGAACCTGGGTAATTCCCTGGATGCGATCGGCGGCGAAACGGCCTGGGGTAATCCGATGGTGACCCAGCAATTAATCAACGCCGTGAAAGCGGCCGGTTTTGATACTTTGCGGGTGCCAGTAGCCTGGAGCAAGTTCTCCGATCCAGCCAACTTTGTTATCCAAACCAGCTGGATGGACCGCGTTGAGGAGGTCGTTAACTACGGCCTGAATGCAGATATGTATGTCATTGTGAACATCCACTGGGACGAGGGTTGGATGCAGCCGACTTATGCGCAGCAAAATTACGTCAACAATCGTTTATCGATTATGTGGGAGCAAATCGCAACGCGCTTCCGCGATTACGATGAACGCTTGTTGTTTGCTGGTACCAACGAAGTCATGGTGGATGGTGATTACGGTACACCGACTGAGGAGTATTACACGGTACAAAACAGCTTTAACCAAACTTTTGTCGATACCGTGCGTGCAACCGGCGGTGGTAATGCCACGCGTCATCTGGTCGTGCAAGGCTTCAACACCAACATCGATCACACGGTAAATTTTGCTGAGATCCCGGTGGATACCGTGGCCAATCGTTTGATGATGGAAGTACATTACTACGATCCTTACAACTTTACGCTGAACGAAAACAGCAGCATCACGCAGTGGGGCGCTATTGCAACTGACCCTAATGCCACCGAAACCTGGGCCAATGAATCCTGGGTTGATGCACAGTTCCAGCGTATGAAGACTAACTTTGTTGATCAGGGCATCGGCGTCATCCTGGGTGAATACGGTGTGATCTCGCGCCCGAATGTGGCCAATCACGAGATTTACCGTACCTACTGGAATGAGTACATCACCGAGTCTGCGGTGAATCACGGCCTGGTTCCGATTTACTGGGATAACGGTTACGCTGGTAATGCAGGCATGGCGATCTTTGACAGGAACAACGGCAATCAGCTGTATCCTGCGATTGTTGATGCGATTGTCAGTGCAGTAGAGTAATGCTCCGCTCCCGCGTTTAGCGGGAGCTTTTAGCGTACCGGCCGCCGATGCAATGCGTGATACCCATCACGCTGATTGGTGGCCGGTTTTCGTTTGGGAATTTCTTTCCTTACAATGGGTCGGTCTTTATGAAAGTGGCCGCCCTGCTCCATCACAATGTGCCGCTGCAATATCCACACTGCATAGATTTCAACGACGACCTAACATAATTTCAACGGTTGAAAGGAGTTTTCTATGCGCTCGGCTACGTCTTTTCTCACGTCTGTCAGCCTGGGGTTATTCTCCTGGCTGGTTAGCTCTGCCAGCTTCGCCCAGGCAAGCTGCGAATACATCATTGCCAATGAATGGAATGACGGCTATACCGCCTCCATACGTGTAACCAATACGCGAACCTCTGCCATTCAAGGCTGGCAAGTCAGCTGGCAATATCAAAGCAATCGCGTCACCAACAGTTGGAATGCACGGGTGAGCGGCAGCAATCCCTACAGTGCCAGCGATATGGGTTGGAATGGCACCATTCAGCCCGGGCAAAGTGTGGAGTTCGGTTTTCAGGTCAGTAAAAATGGTGGAGCAACGGAACGCCCGACGGTGACGGGCAGCGTTTGCAGTGGCGGTGGTACCACGTCTTCCGCCAGTCCGGCATCCAGCTCGGCGGCATCTTCAAGTCTGGCTTCGAGTACCCCGCCCGTTTCCTCCAGCAGCACGCCGATCAATAGTCGATCCAGCTCCAGTGCGCCGACGCAAAGCGGTTCGCAATGTAATTGGTACGGCACGCTCTATCCCTTGTGCGCCAATCAAACCAGTGGCTGGGGTTGGGAACAGAACCGCAGTTGTATTGGCCGCGACACCTGTAGCAGTCAACCGGCGCCCTACGGCATCGTCGGGGGCGGCTCCAGTAGCCCGGCGTCCAGCTCGCCCTCGTCGCAGCCAGCTTCATCATCCAGTGTTGCCAGCAGTGTCAGTTCTGCAAGCTCCAGCATCGGGCCGATTACCGGCGGATGCAGCGGCTATGCGACACGCTTTTGGGATTGCTGTAAACCGCATTGCGGCTGGTCAGGCAATGTGCCCAGTGGAATGGAGCCAATGAAAAGTTGTGGCCCAAATAATCAGGTACTGTCTGACCTTGATGCGACCAGCAGTTGCGAAGGAGGTAACGCACATACCTGTTATGGCCTCGCGCCTTTTGCTGTAAATAACACGCTGTCTTACGGTTATGCGGCCACGTCCAGCGGTGATGTGTGCGGGCGTTGTTATCAACTGGAATTTACCGGCCAGTCTTACAATGCGCCCGGTGATCCAGGCTCGGCGGCCTTAGCGGGCAAAACCATGATCGTGCAGGCAATTAATGTCGGTTACGACGTGGGCGGCGGCCAGTTTGACATCATGGTTCCCGGCGGCGGTGTTGGTGCATTTAATGGCTGCGCGAATCAGTGGGGCGTTTCCAACTCGGAGTTGGGTGCACAATATGGTGGCTTCCTCTCCGCGTGTAAAAGCGAGTTGGGTTACAACGCGACGCGCGAGCAATATAAATCCTGCGTGACCAGTCGTTGTGACAGTGTATTTGGGTCGCGCGGATTAACGGAATTGCAAGCCGGTTGTCGCTGGTATGCGGATTGGTTTGAAGCGGCGGATAACCCTTCCCTGCGCTATCGTGAAGTCTCCTGCCCGGCGGAATTGATGAATGCGTCGGGTATGAATCGCAGTAACCTGGGTGGTATCAGTAACAGTTGTAATTAATCTGTTTTGAAATCCTTCGCTGTGCTCCGGTAATGTTCGGAGCACAGCACCTCATTGTTAAAAACATCTTCGCCATTATTCGGCTTTACATTCACCGAAGATATATCCACCCATGTGTTGGACGCGTTTTTCGATGACGAAGTAGCCATATTCACAAAACTGCGTTGTCGCCAGAATTTCTTCCAGCCTTTCTGTCAACGCTGCCTCTGCATTCTTCTGCATGCGACTCCCCATTTGTTGGGCTTG